>NZ_CP027707.1:4800000-5100625 GCF_003850345.1 Pseudomonas chlororaphis subsp. piscium | reverse complement strand
ACGCCACCGATCTGGCCAGAGTTGCGTTTCGAGCTGTAAGGCAGCAAGTTCTCGCCCGGCTCCCTTCTTGCGCTGATGCAGCTGTCGCTCCCGCAGCCACGGGGGCGGGTGTACAATCACTTTTTTTACTCGTTGATCATGCGAAGGATTTTCCGGATGTTGCCGCGCTTTCCTGTCGTCACCCGTTGCCTGACGCTTGCCGCCTTCTGTGTGGCCGGCCCCGTTGCCGCATTGGAACTGCCTCTACCTCCACCGGGCGAAGATATCGTCGGTCAGGTACAGGTGATCAAGGCCAAGTACGAAGACACCTTTGCCGACCTGGGCACGACCTACGACCTGGGCTATTACGAGATGGTCGCGGCCAACCCGGGAGTCGATCCCTGGTTGCCGGGCGCGGGCACCGAAGTGGTGTTGCCGACGCGCTTCATCCTGCCGCCGGGACCTCGTGAAGGCATCGTGATCAACCTCGCCGAATATCGCCTGTACTACTACCCGAAAGGGCGGAACGTGGTGTACACCTTCCCCCTGGGTATCGGCCGGGAAGGTTGGGGGTCGCCGATCGCCCATACCAGCATAGTCGCCAAGACCCCGAATCCGACCTGGACTCCGCCAGCCTCGATCAAGGCCGAGCATGCTGCCGACGGTGACCCGCTGCCAAACGTGGTCCCGGCGGGGCCGGACAACCCGTTGGGCCCATTCAAGTTCACCCTGGGCACGCCGGGCTACCTGATCCATGGTTCGAACAAGAAGTTCGGTATCGGCATGCGCACCAGCCACGGCTGCTTCCGGATGTTCAACAACAACGTCCTGGAAATGGCGAGCATGGTGCCGGTGGGGACCTCGGTGCGCATCCTCAACGATCCGTACAAGTTCGGTATCAGCGCTGGCAAAGTCTATCTGGAGGCCCACACGCCGCTGGACGACAAGGGCAATCCGTCGGTCGTGGACAAACACACCGCGGTGATCAATGCCTTGCTCAAGCGTGAAGACCTGGCCAATAACCTGCGGATGAATTGGGATGTAGTTCGCGACGTGGTGGCGGCCGAAGACGGTTTACCAGTAGAGATTGCCATACCGACCAATGCACCGGTGGTGTCGGCGGTGCCTATCGATATGCAGCAGTAACGGCGGGAACAGCAACCCGTTGACGCTTCCGGGCGTCGACGGGTTTTTTATTGCCGCAAGAAAACCCGGGCAATAAAAAAGCCGACCCAATAAATGGGTCGGCTCGATAACAATCCCGAGGGATTATTACTTGCGGCTAGCTTTTTCCAGCATACGCAGAGCGCGCTCGTTAGCTTCGTCAGCAGTCTGTTGTGCTTTTTGAGCAGCAGCCAGAGCTTCATCAGCTTTACGGTAGGCTTCGTCTGCACGAGCCTGGGCACGAGCTGCTGCGTCTTCAGTTGCAGTCAGACGAGCTTCGGTTTCTTTGGATACGCTGCTGCAACCGGTAGCCAGAACTGCGGCCAGAGCCAGAGCAGAGAATTTCAGAACGTTGTTCATCGTGTTCCCCTTCAAGGACTTTCTATTAAGTAGCTATCTCATCCGAGTGATGAAATGGCCGGCGTACATACTACCCATTACTTGTAGTAAGTAAACTGACGTAGCGCAAGAAGCAAAAAAAATTCTAGGCGTTGAATCTTTTTCGAGCAACTTTTTATTGATCTGTATAAAAAATACGCAACCTTGTCACCCTGTTGGGAGGCTGCGCTTGTTAACCGTATCTGCCGCAGAGTCCCTTTGCACGGCGCCCGCGGAGTGTAGGCTAAAGTCTATCTATATCGACTCGTCTACACTTTTGTTCAGAATCTGTGGGGCGCCTCACGCATCTTTGTCCATGTTGAGGTGACTTTAAATGGGTGGGCTCGTCTTAAATCTCAACATCCGGCGATGTTCAGGTTGTTGATCATCAGGCGGTTTGATCGAGCGCTTTGCATGTATCCGGGAACAGGTCCGGGGAAGGCATCGGCACTAAACTGGCCTGATGCCGGTAGCTTGAACACAAGCGTCCCTTGAGCATTGGTGCCAATGGTGCCTACTATTTGAAACGTGCTCGGTCATGCGAGAGCGGCAAGCTCTCCTCGGTGTCCAGACAGGCACGGGGTGGCGTAGTTGTTCCTTCGCCGGAAAAACATCGGTAAGGTAGGGGTCAGAATTCAAGACCCGCGAGGAGTAGTGATGAGCGAGGCGTTGTCCATCCACCATGACCAGGCTGGTCATCAATTCGAGACCAATGTGGACGGTCATCGTGCCTACCTGACCTATATGGACCTGGGTAAGCAGACCCTGGATATTTATCGGACGTTCGTGCCTAACGCGCTGCGCGGCCGTGGTATTGCCGCGGCACTGACCGAGCAGGCGTTGGAGTATGCTGACCGCATGGGCTACACGGTGATTCCGTCGTGCTCATACGTGGAGCGCTACATGGAGCGCCATCAGCGCCACGCCGCGAAACTCTGAGCGGGTACACCAAAAAAACGCCGGGCTTGGCCCGGCGTTTTTGTGTCCGCGATACGGGATCAGGTGCGAACCCGTTTTGGCAGGACGTCCTTGAGCTTGGCGTGCATGCTGCGCAAGGTTTTCTCGGTGCTTTCCCAGTCGATGCAGGCATCGGTGATCGACACGCCGTATTGCAGTTCGGCCAAGTCTTTGGGAATCGACTGGCAGCCCCAGTTCAGGTGGCTTTCGACCATCAGACCGATGATCGACTGGTTGCCTTCGAGAATCTGGTTGGCCACGTTCTCCATCACCAGAGGCTGCAAGGCCGGGTCCTTGTTGGAGTTGGCGTGGCTGCAGTCGACCATGATGTTCGGCTTGATCTTCGCTTTGTTCAGCGCCTGCTCGCAGAGGGCGACGCTGACCGAATCATAGTTCGGCTTGCCATTGCCGCCACGCAGAACCACGTGACCGTAGGCATTGCCCTTGGTGGTGACGATGGATACGCCACCTTCCTGGTTGATGCCGAGGAAGCGGTGAGGGCTGGAAACCGATTGCAGGGCGTTGATGGCAACAGTCAGGCCGCCGTCGGTGCCGTTCTTGAAACCTACCGCCGAGGACAGGCCGGAAGCCATCTCGCGGTGGGTCTGGGATTCGGTGGTACGTGCACCGATCGCTGACCAGCTGATCAGGTCCTGCAGGTATTGCGGGGAGATTGGGTCCAGCGCTTCAGTGGCGGTTGGCAGGCCCATTTCGGCCAGGTCCAGCAGCAACTGGCGACCGATGTGCAGACCGTCCTGGATCTTGAACGAGTCGTCCAGGTACGGGTCGTTGATCAGGCCTTTCCAGCCAACGGTGGTCCGCGGTTTCTCGAAGTACACGCGCATCACCAGGTAAAGGGTGTCGGAGACTTCGGCGGCCAGGACTTTCAGGCGCTCGGCATACTCGTGGGCAGCCTTGATGTCGTGGATCGAGCAAGGGCCGATGACGACGAACAGGCGGTGGTCGGTGCCATCGAGGATGTTGCGGATCACTTCGCGACCCTTGGTCACGGTGCGCAGGGCGACGTCGCTCAGCGGGATGTCACGCTTGAGCTGGTCGGGAGTGATCAGGGTTTCGTTGGAGGCGACGTTAAGGTCGTTGATCGGTAAATCAGCCATCGTGTTACTCGTCAGGTCACGGGTGCCGGCCGCCAGCGATCCCCGCGCGGCGGAGCACAGCGGATTTAAGCGCGTCGGGGAGCCGAACCTTAGCGCGTTACACCGGGGCTCGACAATGGGCAGAGGCGGGTTTAATCCAGCGCTGGCTGCATAAAAGCCTGGTGAACCCGGTCGTGAGAGAACTCGGCGGCGTGCTGTTCGACCCATTGCTGGGCCAGGGCTTCGATCTGTCGCTGCTCGGCCTGGGGCTCATGCAGGTGGCAGTAGTGGGCGATCTGGCACACTTGCTCGCTCATTCGGGCACGGAACAGGGTCTGTTCGTCGATGAAGGCGATCCCCACCAGATAGCCGCGCTTGCGTCGCAGGCACCAGGCCACATAGCCGTTGTAGCGGGCATTTTCACCGAGAGTGGGGATCCGTACTTCCAAGGCGGTGCCGCAGCGCCAGGCACGGTGATAATTGCAAGCCATACCGCCGAGGCTGATAGTGTGCAACCGTTGACGCGAAATGCATGCGTGCGTGCGTAAGGTCAGCTCAACCGGAACATCGTCAGGATGAGGAATGAAACGTCCCATGAACGCGGACTCCGAGTGTCAGCTATGTGACATTGTTTCCCCCAGTATAGTGGTCGAATTGGAGCTGACTGATTTCGATATCGATCAGCAGCTGTTGGCGATGAGCGGTATTTCGCTGGTGATATTCACCAGCGTCGGCTGTGCCAGCTGTCGTTGGGCCCGGCAGCAGTTGCCCGACTTTGATCTGCCGATCGAGCGGTTGTGCTGGATCGATGCGGGGAACAATGGCGGCGCGGTCGAGCGTTATCAGGTGTTTCACTTGCCGGCACTGTTCGTGGTGCGCGACGGTCAGTTTTATGGGGCCTTACAGTCGCGCCTGACACCTGGCGAGCTCAGCGAGCGCCTGGCGCAGGCGCTGAACCGAATTCCAGAGGAGTTGCCTTGATGGAAGCAGTCCACACGCCGCGAGTCGGCATTATTGGTACCGGAGCGATCGGTGGTTTTTACGGGATGCTGCTGGCGCGAGCCGGCCTGGATGTGCATTTCCTGCTGCGTAGCGAATTTGCCGCGGTCACCGAGCATGGTTTGCAACTGCGTAGCGCGGTGCATGGTGAGCTGACCCTGAACCCGGTCCAGGCCTATGCCAGTGCCGAAGACATGCCGCCCTGCGATTGGCTGCTGGTGGGGGCCAAGACCACCAGCAACGCCGAGCTGGCTCCGGCGATCCTTCGCGCAGCGGCTCCCGGCGCCAAGGTGCTGTTGTTGCAGAATGGCCTGGATGTAGAAGATGGCTTGCGCGACCTGCTTCCCGATTCGCTGCATCTGTTGGGCGGCCTGTGTTTTATCTGCGTGCACCGTGTCGGGCCCGGGGTGATCGAGCATCAGGCGCTGGGTGCGGTGAACCTGGGTTATCACAGCGGCCCGGCAGCGCAGGACGAATCGCAGTGCCAGGCAATAGTGGAAGAGGGCGCAGCGCTGTTTCGCAAGGCCGGTATCGGTTCCCAGGCCATGGCCAACCTGCAGCAGGCACGCTGGCAGAAACTGGTGTGGAACGTGCCGTATAACGGTTTGTCGGTATTGCTCAACGCCAGCACCACGCCGCTGATGGCCGATGCCGACAGTCGCGAGCTGATTCAGGCGTTGATGCGAGAAGTGGTGCAAGGCGCCCTGGCCTGTGGTCACAGCATGCCGGACGGCTATGCTGAGCACTTGTTCAAGGTGACCGAAAGCATGCCGGACTATTGGCCGAGCATGTACCACGACTACCAGCACAAGCGTGCGCTGGAGTTATCGGCCATCTACGCCGCGCCATTGGCCGCGGCCAGAGCGGCGGGGCGCGAGCTGCCGAAAATGGAAGCCTTGTATCAGGCGTTGAGTTTCATCGATCGGCATAACGGTTGATTGCAGCATCGGGGGAAGCGATATGGCAAAGGGCTTGGGCGGTAAACTGGTGGTGGCGATTTCGTCGCGGGCCCTGTTCGATCTCAGCGAAAGCCACAAGGTCTATCTGGCCGAGGGGGTCGAGGCCTACCGTAAGTATCAGATCGATCACGAGGAGGAATCCCTCGAGCCGGGCGATGCTTTCCCTCTGGTGAAAAAGCTCTTGAGCCTCAATGCCAGCCTCGGCCGTGCTCGGGTCGAGGTGGTGCTGGTGTCGCGTAACAGTGCCGACACGGGCCTGCGGGTCTTCAACTCGATTCAGCATTACGGCCTGGATATTTCCCGGGCCGCGTTTGTTGGTGGGCGCAGCCCTTATCCCTACCTCGCGGCCTTTGGCTGCGACCTGTTTCTTTCCACCCACGCCGAAGATGTGCGCAGTGCGCTGGACGCCGGGTTTGCCGCAGCGACCATTCTTTCCGGTGGCGCCCGGCGCGCCGCCAGCGCCGAACTGCGGATCGCCTTCGACGGCGACGCCGTGCTGTTTTCCGATGAGTCGGAGCGGGTCTATCAGCTCGGTGGCCTGGAAGCCTTCCAGGCCAAGGAGCGCGAATCCGCCCGGGAGCCGTTGCGTGGAGGACCGTTCAAAGGCTTCCTTGCCGCGCTCAATCTGCTGCAGCGCGAATTCCCCGACGATGGTTGTCCGATCCGCACCGCCCTGGTGACGGCACGTTCGGCCCCGGCCCATGAGCGGGTGATCCGTACTCTGCGCGAATGGGATATCCGCCTGGACGAATCGTTGTTCCTGGGCGGCCTGGAGAAGGCTGCCTTTCTCGAAGCCTTCGCCGCCGACGTGTTCTTCGACGATCAGGCGGGCCATTGCGAACTGGCTCGCGAAGTGGTCGCCACCGGCCATGTACCCCATGGCATCAGCAACGAAACCAAGGTTTAGCTCAATGTTCACGGGCTTGCGCGGGACGTCGTAGTCGCCTTGGCACTGCTAAGCTGAATCAATCTCCGCCATATTGGCAGTCGAGGAGGTCATATGATTCGTTCGATGCTGTATGCCACTGACCTCGGTCTGTATGCACCCTACGTGATGCAACATGCCCTGGAGCTGGCTCGAACATTCAATGCCGACTTGCACGTGGTTCATGCGGTGGAGCCCATGGGGCTGTTTGCCGAATCGGTGTTGCAGAGTTATCTCGACGAACAGGCCCTGAATGAGTTTCACAGTCAGGGCCTGAGCACGGTGATGGCGAATATCGAACAACGGGTGCTCGACAGCTTTCGCGAAGAGTTGGGGGAGGGCATGCAGGATCTCGCACTGATTCAGTCGGTCCGGGTCTTTCAGGGGGACCCCTCGCAAGTCATTCTCGAACAGGCGTCGAAACTCTCTGTGGATTTGTTGATCGTAGGAAGTCACAGCCATGGGGCGGGCGGTGAAACGCCATTGGGCAGGACAGCCGCCAGGGTACTGCAACTGGCCAAGGTTCCGGTTTACCTGGTGCCCTTGGTGCAGCGTCGGCGGTTCGGAGATATCTGACGCGTTTATTGGAATTTTCTTAATAAAAGTTCTAGATTTATTCTTCGAACCATTAATATAGTTATATACCGTCGCTGATGCCCGTGGCGTCTACCTGCTTTGAGGGATTCATATGAAGCTTCAACAATTGCGCTACATCTGGGAAGTGGCGCACCACGACCTCAACGTCTCCGCTACAGCCCAAAGCCTTTATACGTCGCAACCGGGTATCAGCAAGCAGATCCGCCTGCTCGAGGACGAGCTGGGGGTCGAGGTATTCGCTCGCAGCGGCAAGCACCTGACCCGCGTCACCCCGGCTGGCGAGCGCATCATCACCACCGCTGGCGAGATCCTGCGCAAGGTCGAAAGCATCAAGCAGATCGCCCAGGAATTCTCCAACGAGAAGAAGGGCACCCTGTCGATCGCCACCACTCACACCCAGGCTCGTTATGCCTTGCCGCCGGTGATCAGCAGCTTCATCAAGCAGTACCCGGATGTGGCGTTGCACATGCATCAGGGCTCGCCGATGCAGATCGCCGAAATGGCCGCCGATGGCACCGTCGACTTCGCCATCGCCACCGAAGCGCTGGAGCTGTTCGGCGATCTGGTGATGATGCCGTGCTACCGCTGGAACCGTTGCGTGGTGGTACCGCAGGGCCACCCGCTGACCAAGCTGCCGAAGCTGACCCTGGAAACCCTCGCCGAATACCCGATCGTGACTTACGTGTTCGGTTTCACCGGCCGTTCCAAGCTCGACGAAGCTTTCAGCCATCGCGGCCTGACGCCGAAGGTGGTATTCACCGCCGCCGACGCCGACGTGATCAAGACTTACGTGCGTCTGGGCCTGGGCGTGGGCATCGTCGCCAAGATGGCGGTCGATACCAAGCTCGACAGCGACCTGGTGGTATTGGATGCCAGCGAACTGTTCGAGTCGAGCATCACCAAGATCGGTTTCCGTCGCGGCACTTTCCTGCGTGGTTTCATGTGCGACTTCATCGAGAAGTTCGCGCCGCACCTGACGCGCGAAGTGATGGCCAAGGCCATTCAGTGCCACAACAAGCAGGAACTCGAAGAACTGTTCGACGGCGTTGAGTTGCCTGTTCACTAAGTCTTGATCGGGCTTACTTGACCTCGGTGACAGCGAACTGTTGCCGAGCGCCCGCGACGACGATCTCCAGCTCATCCCCCTCGAACTTGCCCAGCAGGCCTTTGCCCAGCGGTGAACGGGGGGTGATGACGGTCACCGGTTGCCCCACCACCTCGACCTTCAGTCCCGCCCCATCCGGTGCCAGGAACAGCCATTGTTCGTGGCCGTTTTCGTCCTCGAGCCCCAACAGTGCACCGACCTGGATGCCGACCTGTTCGTCGTACGGGCGCAGGGCCAGGTTCTGGCAGAGCGCCAGGGCCTGCCGGATTTCCTCGACACGCCTGGCCTGGCCGGCGGCGAGATAGGACGCCTCGAGCCCCAGGGTGTCGTACTTGTTTTCGGCAATATTCTCTTCGTGGGTCGCCGCCTCATAGGCGGTCTGCGCCGCACGCTGGGCGATATCCAGGTCGCCACGGAGCTTGTCGAGAATCAGTTGGTGGACCGTAGGCTTGTTCATGATCAATCGCAGAATTGCAGGACGTTGGCCCGGCTTTTTTCGCTTGGCGCCGTCTGGTCCTGTTGCAACCAGAACTGGCATTTCGGGTTGGACTGGTTGCGCAGGTTGCTGCGTGCATTATCCAGGGCCTGCTGCTGTTCGTTCTTGCGCAGGTTTTCCTGGTATTGCTCGAACATGCGGTTGGATGCGGCCGACTCCGTGCTGGGTGGTTTCGCCAGCTGTTGCACGGCCTGGGCGACGGGCGCCAATTGCTGGTCGAACAGAAAACGCCAGGCCAGCCAGCAGGTCAGGGCGATTGCCAGAAAACCCAGCCACAATCCCAGGGCAATACTGCCGCTGAGCTGAAGTGCGTTTACGCTGATACGTAATGATCGACGGGGTGTCGGGCGATAGGGCATGGCAGCCTCCTGGCAGGCGGTGTTGGCAAGCCGTGATTGTCGCACGAAGATTATCGGCGTTGGCTCTTCTGTCTGTAGCCATTTATGCGGACAATCGGCGCTTTTGCCAAACGGAGCCCAGAATGAAAGCCTCCTGGGATATTTTCTGCAGCGTCGTCGACAACTACGGCGATATCGGCGTGACCTGGCGGCTGGCCCGGCAACTGGTGGCCGAGCATCAGTGCGCGGTGCGGCTGTGGGTGGATGACCTGCGGGCCTTCGAGCGTTTGTGTCCGCCGATCGATGTCGCCTTGCCTCAGCAATGGCAGGAAGGCGTCGATGTGCGCCAGTGGCCGGCCGAGTGGTCGCCGGTGGCGGCTGCCGATGTGGTGATCGCGGCCTTTGCCTGCCAGTTGCCACCGGCTTACATGGAGGCGATGGCCGAGCGTGAGCGCACGCCTTTGTGGTTGAACCTCGACTACCTCAGCGCCGAGGCCTGGGTGACTGGCTGCCACGGCCTGCCCTCGGTGAAGTTCAAGGGGGTGCAGAAGTACTTCTTTTTCCCTGGCTTTCAAGCCGGTACCGGTGGCTTGCTACGCGAGGCGGGGTTGTTGGAGCGGCGCAGGGCGTTTCAGCAGGATCCGCTTTCCCGGCAAAGTTTCCTTGAAGGACTGGGTGTATTTGCCGCACCCGACGCCCGCCTGATGTCGCTGTTCGCCTATGAGAACACCGGCCTGGCCAGTTGGCTGGAAGCGCTGGCTGCCGATTCGCGGGCTACCCATCTGCTGGTCCCCGAAGGGCGGATCCTCGGCGACGTGCAAAACTGGCTGGGGGTCGAGGCGCTGTCGGCGGGTGCGATGCGGGTCCGTGGGGCTTTGACGGTGCAGGTGCTGCCATTCGTCCGACAGCAGGAATACGACCAGCTCCTGTGGTCCTGCGATTTCAACGCGGTACGCGGTGAGGACTCGTTCGTGCGCGCGCAGTGGGCCGGCCGGCCGATGCTCTGGCACATTTATCAACAGGACGAAGACATCCACCTGGATAAGCTCGATGCCTTTCTCGAGCTTTATACACGGGGGCTGTCGCCAGAGGCCAAGACGGCGCTGACCGACCTGTGGCGGGCCTGGAATGCCGGAGGCGAGATGGCGCAAGGCTGGAAAAAACTGCTGGAACACTGGCCGGAAGTGGCCGCTCACGCCGAAAAGTGGTGTCTGGAACAGGGCTCGCAGCCCGATCTTGCCGCGGCGCTGGTGCAGTTTTACCTAAATTGGATATGATACGCGGCCTAGATTTTTGTAAATCCCATCCAAATTCGGATATTCGCAATGAAAACTGGTAAAGAACTCAAACCCGGTACCGTGATCCGTATCGACAACGATCCTTGGCTGGTTCAGAAAGCTGAATTCACCAAGTCCGGTCGTAACAGCGCGATCATGAAGACCAAGCTGAAGAACCTGTTGACCGGTTACAAGACCGAAACCGTTTACGGTGCGGACGACAAACTGGACGACGTGATCCTGGATCGCAAAGAAGCGACCCTGTCGTTCATCAGCGGCGACACCTACACGTTCATGGACACCACCGACTACACCATGTACGAGCTGAACGCTGAAGACATCGAAGCCGTTCTGCCGTTCATCGAAGAAGGCATGACCGACGTTTGCGAAGCCGTGTTCTTCGAAGACCGTCTGGTTTCCGTTGACCTGCCGACCACCATCGTGCGCCAGGTTGACTACACCGAAGGTTCCGCTCGCGGCGACACTTCGGGCAAGGTGATGAAGCCTGCCAAACTGAAGAACGGTACCGAGCTGTCGGTTGCTGACTTCATCGAAATCGGCGACATGATCGAGATCGATACTCGCGAAGGCGGCTCCTACAAAGGCCGCGCCAAGGTTTAAGCTTCTGCTTGAATTCTCGCGTACGAAAAAGCCCGACCATTGAGTCGGGCTTTTTTGTGGCCGAAGGTCCGGGTGGCAAGCTTGCGCCTTACTTCAGATGTTGCTTGAGCTCTTCGCAGGCCTGCAGCAGGGCCGAGCGCACCGTGGGTACCTGGCTGACCACGTTGAGCAGACCGTAGTCGTGGATCATCCCGTTGTAGCGCACCGAGGTCACGGTCACGCCGGCTTCGTCCAGCTTGCGGGCATAGGCTTCGCCTTCGTCGCGCAGCACATCGGCACCAGCCGTCTGGATCAGCGCGGGCGGCAGGCCCTTGAGCTGGGCGCTGGTGGCGCGCAACGGTGAGGCGTAGATCTCGTTACGCTGCCGGGTGTCGGTGGTGTAGTTGTCCCAGAACCACTTCATCATGTTTTTGCTGAGGAAGTGCCCCTCGGCATACTGGTTGTACGACGCCGTCTCGAAATTCGCGTCGGTTACCGGCCACAGCAGCAGCTGGAACCTGATCGCCGGCGTGCCCTTGTCCTTGGCCATCAGGCTGACCACGGCCGCCATGTTGCCGCCGACGCTGTTGCCGGCAACCGCCAGGCGCTTGCCATCGACGTTGATTTCCTGGCCATGCTCGGCCACCCATTGGGTGGCCGCGTAAGCCTGATTGATCGCCACCGGGTAATGAGCTTCCGGAGACGGCGTGTAATTGACGAACACCGCCGCCGCCCCGGAGCCCACTACCAGGTCCCGAACCAGACGCTCGTGGGTCGGGAAATCTCCCAGTACCCAGCCGCCGCCGTGGAAAAACATGAACACTGGCAACGTGCCTTTCACCCCGGCCGGCCTGACGATGGTCAGGCTGATGTCCTGGCCTTCGACCTTGATGGTCTTCTGGCTGACATCCGCCTTGGGCAGTGTCAGCTTGACCCCGGCCTGGGCGCCGACCAGCACGGCCCGGGCCTCTTTCGCTGTCATCTGTTCCATCGGCTTGCCGCTGCCGGCGTTCAAGGCGTCGAGGAACGCCTGGGTGTTGTGTTCGACCCCGCCTTCGGCGAAGGCCGTGTTGATGGACAGGGCGAGAAGGCTACCGGTCAAGACCTTGCTGAAAGTGTTCATGTTCGTCTCCTGGGCGGTGCGGGCGCTGGTGCGCGGCAGGGTTAGACAGTCACGTGCAGACGTACGTCGACGTTGCCGCGGGTGGCGTTGGAGTAAGGGCAGACCTGGTGAGCCGCTTCGACCAGGGATTGCGCATCGCTCTGTTCAAGACCTGGCAGGCTGATGTGCAGGTCGATGTCCAGGCCGAAGCCGCCAGGAATCTGGCCGATGCCGACATGGGCGGTGATCGAGGCGTTGTCCGGGATCTTGCGTTTGCTCTGGCTGGCGACGAATTTCAGGGCGCCGATAAAGCAGGCGGAGTAGCCGGCGGCGAAGAGTTGTTCAGGGTTGGTCGCTTGGCCGCCGGCACCACCGAGTTCTTTGGGGGTGGAGAGTTTGACGTCGAGGATGTTGTCGCTGGAGACGGCGCGACCATCACGGCCACCGGTTGCGGTTGCGACTGCGGTATAGAGAGTTTGCATGGTGTGAGCCTCTTGGGTTTCGAAGTTTTGCGCTAAATATTTGCGCGCTAAGTAAGTGCGAAATAAATGTATCGCTCAAATGTTTTGTGCGCAAGACAATTTTTTGAGAAAAATTCGGAAATGCTTTCCGGTAGCCCAAATTTTTTGGCTAAGCGAATGATTTAAATAATATTTTTATCGAGAGACTTTTTTCGTCGATACGCTGTTAGCGGCATCGAAACAGAGAGAATCGCGAGCAAGCCCTCCTGCAGGAGGGCAGGGCGTGCTCGCGAGAGCGCCGTTAAAGGCTGTCTTGCAGATGGCCGCGCAGGTTCAGCAGGTCGGCCTGCAGCTTGCGCAGTTGCTCCAGGGTCAGGCCGCTGGCGCCGAGGATGCATTGGGGAACGCCGCGCGCGCGGTCATACAGGGCCTGGCCTTGCTCGGTCAGTTCGATGATCACCACCCGTTCGTCTTCGCGGCTGCGGGTACGGCTCAGCAATCCCTCGGCCTCCAGGCGCTTGAGCAAGGGCGTCAATGAGCCGGGATCGGTCAGCAAACGGCTGCTGATCTCGCCGACGGTCAGGCCGTCCTGCTCCCAGAGCACCATCATTGCCAGGTACTGGGGATAAGTCAGGCCCAGCTCCTGCAGCAGCGGTTTGTAGACTTTGGTCATCAACAGCGAAGTCGAGTGCAGGGCGAAACACAGCTGGTTATCCAGCAGCAGATCGTCGCATTTTTCCGGGGTGGAGCCTTTGGTGTTCATGGTCGGGCCTTGATCGATACTCGCCCTGAATCTAGCGGGCGAATCTTTAATGCGCCAGATAATTCTCGCCGGCTCTCAGCCCATGGCGCTCTGCAGGGCCAGATCCCAGGGCGGAATCGGGCTGAAGCGGGTCTTCAGGTATTCCAGCAACAGACGGCTGCGGGCGTTGGTGTGCTGTTCCAGGCGCAAGGCATAGATACCGGCGCTTTCCGGTTTGGGCAGGCCGGTTTCGCAGAACAGCGGCAACAGTTCACCGCGCAACAGGTATTCGCTGGCCAGCCAGGTCGGCAGGTGGGCGATGCCCAGCCCGGCCAGGGCACCGGACAACAGGGCCTCGGCATTGTTGGCGCTCAGGCGGATGCGTTGCGGGCGGTGGGTCTGCAACTGCCCGTCCAGTTCGAAGCGCCAGGCGAACAATGGGGCCAGGCCGTCCCAGTCCAGGCCGTCGTGCTGGCTCAGCTCGGCGGGATGGATCGGGGTGCCACGAAGCTTGAGGTAGGCCGGGCTGGCGCAGGCGATGCGCACGATGCTCGCCAGTGATGTCGCCACCATGCGGGTATCGACCCTTTGCCCGGCGCGCAGCACCAGATCGACCTTGCCCAGGTGCGAACCCTGCATGTCGACGAAGCTGTCGATCAGGTGTAGCTGCACATCCAGTCCCGGATAGAGCATCAGGAAATCGGCGATGGCCGGTGCCAGGTGTCGTCGGCCGAACGCCGCGGGAGCATCGATGCGGATCAGACCTTCCGGCGCGTGGCTCAAGGACACGGCTTCCGCCCGGGCCAGTTGCAGTTCGGCGACGATGCGCCGGGCGCGTTCGGCGAAGGCCTGGCCAGCCGCCGTGGCCACCACGGCGTGGGTGGTGCGCATGAACAACTTGCTGCCGACCGCGTTTTCCAGGCTGTCGATACGCCGGGCCACCGCCGAAGGCGTCAAGGGATGCCGGCGGGCGGCGGCGGAAAAGCTCCCGGATTCCAGGACATCGAGGAACAGGCCGAGTTGGTCGGTGAGGGCGTTGGGGTTCATGGCGGGCATTTGCCTATGCGAAGTTGGCAAAGCCATTGTGCGTTGCTGTGCGTTTCCGCACCAGAGCCGACTGCGTAGCATGCAAGGCCTGAGGTGAGGAGAGCGGCTGTGATCGATTTAGCAATGTATGTGGTGTTGGGCGCGGCGCTGGGCACGGTGGGCGGCTTGTTCGGGATCGGCGGCGGCCTGATCGCGATTCCGGTGCTGGGCGTGCTGTTCGGGCTGGATCAGCAGATTGCCCAGGGCACGGCCTTGGTGATGGTGGTCCCCAACGTGATGCTGGCGCTGTGGCGCTATCACCAGCGCAACCGGATCGAGGCGCGGCATGCGTTGCCGTTGGCCCTGATGGGCTTCTGTTTTGCCTGGCTCGGTTCGATCTGGGCGGTGGGTATCGACGCCCAGGTCATGCGGATCGGCTTCGTCGCGTTCCTCGTGGCCTTGTCCGCCTATAACCTGTTGCGCATGTTCCTGGCCAATGCCCCGGCTTCGGCGCAGATGCGTTATCCCTGGCCGTGGCTCGGTGTGCTGGGCGCAGCTTCCGGGGCCATGGGTGGGCTGTTCGGCGTCGGTGGCGCGGTGGTTGCCACGCCGGTGTTGACCAGCGTGTTCGGCACCACCCAGGTGGTCGCCCAAGGACTGTCGCTGGCCCTGGCCCTACCCAGCACCGGGGTGACCCTGGTCACCTACGGGGTGCATCAGGAGGTGGACTGGATGATCGGCCTGCCGCTGGCGGCGGGTGGGCTGCTGAGCATCAGTTGGGGGGTGAAAATTGCCCACGCGCTGCCCGAGCGAATACTGCGCGGGCTGTTTTGCGGCTTCCTGGTGGTCTGTGCGGTGATGCTCGCCTTTAAAGTTTGAAGCCTTCGACTATATGCTCGGCCAGGCATTCGGTGATGGGCGAGGGCGTGTTGAGATTGCGTACCAGCATGATGCTGGCTTCGGGCAACAGGGGCAGGTCTTCGGCGGCGCCCAGGATGCGCATGTCCGGGGTGATCAGGCTTTCCAGTTGCGCGGTGATCGCCAGGCCGGCGCTGACCACGGCCATCAGGGCGGCCAGGCTGGAGCTGTTATAGGCGATGCGATAGTCGCGCCCGGCGGCGTCCAACGCATTGCAGGCCCACTGCCTGCAGAAGCAGTCGCTGTTGAACATCGCCAGGGGCAGCGGCGTCTGTTCGTGGGGGCAGAAACCCTGGGCCTCGGCCCAGACGAAACGCTCCTTGCGCAGCAACTGGCCGATTTCGCTGCCCGGTTCGCGGGTGACGATGGACAGGTCCAGATCCTGGCGCAGCAGCAGTTGCTTGGACGACTCGCAATGCACCTCGATCTGGATCAAGGGATAGGCCTGGGCAAAGCGCGACAGGATTCCCGGTAGAAAGCGCATCACGTAATCGTCCGGCGTGCCGATGCGCACGGTGCCGACCATGTGCGGCTCGCGCAGGGTGTTGAACACCTCGCTGTGCAGTTTCAGGATGCGCCGCGCGTAACCCAGCAGCACCTGGCCTTCGGCAGTCAGGCGCACTTGCCGACCCTCACGCTGGAACAGCTGGCGCTGCAGCACGTCCTCCTCGAGCCGCTTCATCTGCATGCTCACCGCGGACTGGGTACGATTGACCTGCTCTCCGGCCTTGGTGAAACCGCCCTGATCGGCGATGGCGACGAAGGTGCGCAGGACCTCGGTATCAATGCTTGGGTAACTGGACAATTCATCAAACTCCGAGATGTATTGCATAAGAAACATTCGTTTGATTGATCTTAGCCCTGGGTGGAGACTTGAGCCATCCCCACTGGAGGGCAAGACGATGAAAGGTCAAAAAGGTTTTGTATTGGCTCACCGGTTTGCATGGCATAGCGTTTCCTTGCGGCACCTGTTGCAGAGAATTGTCCGCTGGCATGAGCTGCACCGTGAACGCATCATGCTGGCCGGCATGAGTGACGAGGCGCTGAAGGATATCGGCCTCAGTCGCGCGGATGTGGAGCGGGAGACCGTGCGGCCGTTCTGGGACGATCCGATGCACAAATGAGTGTCAAAGCGCTACACAAGCCACTTCTCACTGAGGTAGTTTGCGGGCAGACAAGGAGATTGCCATGCCCGCAGAACTGTCCTTTTCCCTCAAGCAGGCTCGGCGTCTGGCGCTGGCCGCCCAAGGTTTTTCCGGGCGGCCGCTGCCTGCGACGATCAGGCCGGCGCAGGTCAATCGCCTGATCGCGCGCCTGGGTATCCTGCAGATCGACTCGGTCAACGCCCTGGTGCGCTCGCACTACCTGCCGCTGTTTTCCCGCCTTGGCGACTATCCCGCGCAACTGCTGGACCAGGCCGCCTGGAGCCAGGGCCGACAACGCACGCTGTTCGAATACTGGGGGCACGAAGCTTCGTTGCTGCCGCTGTCGCTGTACCCGCTGATGCGCTGGCGCATGCAGCGGGCCAGCCAGGGGCAGGGGATCTACCAGCAGTTGGCGCGTTTTGGCCAGGAGCAGCAGGCGACTATCCGTCGGGTGCTGGCCGCGGTCGAGGAGCAGGGCGCCCTCGGCGCGGGCAGCCTGTCGACCCGCGAGGAGCGCGCCGGCCCCTGGTGGGACTGGAGCGCGGAGAAGCACGCGCTGGAATGGCTGTTCGCCGCCGGTGAGGTGACAGTCGCCGGTCGGCGTGGGTTCGAGCGCTTGTACGACTTGCCGGAGCGGGTGATTCCTTCGAGGATTCTGCAGCATTCACCGCTCAGCGAGGCCGAGGCCCAGCGCGGTCTGCTGTTGCATGCCGCCAGCGCTCTGGGCGTGGCCACCGAGAAAGACCTGCGCGACTATTTTCGCCTGGAACCGGCAGACAGCCGGGCGCGCCTGGCGGAGTTGCTGGAGGGCGGCGAACTGCTGGCCTGCGAGGTGGAAGGCTGGAAGCAAGCGGCCTATTGCCTGCCAGCGGTGAAGGTGCCGCGCAGCGTGCCGGCCAGCGCCTTGCTTTCCCCCTTCGATTCGCTGATCTGGGAACGCAGCCGCACCGAGCGCCTGTTCGATTTTCGCTATCGCCTGGAGATCTACACGCCGCAGCACAAGCGGGTGTATGGCTATTACGTGTTGCCGTTTCTGCACCACGAACGGATCGCCGCGCGGGTTGACCTGCGAGCGGAGCGGGCGCAGGGGCGCCTGGCGGTGCATGCCGTGCATGAGGAAGAGCAGGGGCTGGACGAGCAGGGGATGCAGGCGCTGGCGAGCAGCTTGCGGGGTATGGCCAATTGGTTGGGGCTGGCCGACGTCCAGCTCAATTGCCCGAGGGCCAGCGCCCAGCGCTTGCGAGGGTTTCTTTGAAGCGCGTCGATCATCCAGCAGCGTCCCCTGGATGATCGAGCGCTACAGGTTCAACGCTTGACCTGTTTCAAGGTCTCGGCAATCAGGAACGCCAGTTCCAGCGACTGATCGGCGTTCATCCGTGGGTCGCAATGGGTGTGGTAGCGATCCGACAAGGCATCTTCGGTAATCGGTCGCGCGCCACCGATGCACTCGGTGACGTTCTGCCCGGTCATCTCGATGTGGATGCCGCCGGCATAACTGCCCTCGGCTTCGTGGACCTGGAAGAACTGCTTCACCTCATTGAGGATCTGCGCGAAATCCCGGGTCTTGTAACCGCTGCTGGCCTTGATGGTGTTGCCATGCATCGGGTCGGAGCTCCACAGCACCTTCTTGCCTTCGCCTTCCACCGCGCGGATCAGTTGCGGCAGATGGTCGCCGACCTTGTTCACGCCCATGCGCACGATCAGGTTCAGGCGGCCCGGGTCGTTGTCCGGGTTGAGGATGTCGATCAGGCGGATCAGCTCCTCGGTGTTCATGCTCGGGCCCACCTTGACCCCGATCGGGTTATTCACCCCGCGCAGGAATTCGACGTGGGCGCCGTCGAGCTGGCGGGTACGATCGCCGATCCACAGCATGTGCGCCGAGCAGTCGTAATAGTCGTTGGTCAGGCTGTCGCGACGGACGAAGGCTTCTTCATAGTTCAGCAGCAGCGCCTCGTGGGCGGTGAAGAAACTGGTCTCGCGCAACTGCGGCGAGCTGTCCATGCCGCAGGCGCGCATGAAGGCCAGGGTTTCGTCGATGCGGTCGGCCAGTTGGCTGTACTTCTCGGCCAGGGCGGAGTTGGCGATGAAGTCCAGGTTCCATTTATGCACCTGGTGCAGGTCGGCAAAACCGCCCTGGGCAAAGGCGCGCAGCAGGTTCAGGGTGGCGGTGGCCTGGTGGTAGGACTGCAACAGGCGGTCCGGGTCTGGCACCCGGCTTTTTGCGTCGAAGCCTATGCCGTTGACGATGTCGCCGCGGTAGGCCGGCAGGGTCACGCCATTGATGGTTTCGTCATTGGCCGAGCGCGGCTTGGCGAACTGGCCGGCCATGCGCCCGACCTTGACCACCGGGCAGCCGGCGGCGAAGGTCATGACAATCGCCATCTGCAGCAGGACCTTGAAGGTGTCACGGATTTTCGCCGCGGAGAACTCGGCGAAGCTCTCGGCGCAATCGCCGCCCTGCAGCAGAAAGGCGCGGCCCTGGGTCACCTCGGCAAACTGGCGGCGCAACTCCCGGGCTTCGCCGGCAAACACCAGCGGCGGGTAGCTGGCCAGGGTCTGCTCGACGTGCAACAGGTGTGCAGCGTCGGGGTAGGCGGGTTGTTGCTGGATCGGCAGGGCGCGCCAGCTGTCAGGACTCCAGGGTTGGCTCATCACGGACTCGGGTGTTTTTAAGGTCGGACAAGCATGTTAGCAGCAATTAGTGCGTGACCTGTTCCCGCCGGTTCGCGGACAATCGCGCCTTTCCCGCTCGGCGCCGAGCGGCCGGTTTATCGCGACGGCGAGGTTGAGCCCCGTCGCGGCTAGGAGAAGAGATGACTGAGGAGCGCGTCGAGCGCCTGCTCGCCGAAGTGCACGATGAGTTCGGCATGATTCGGGTACTGGAAGTGGCGGATTACCGCTTCCTCGAATTTGGCGATGCCATCGAGCAGAGCTGCGTGTTTACCGCCGACCCTAGCTGGCTGGAGTACGACTATACCCGGGCGATGCTGATTGGCGCGCTGTGCCATGAGCAGCCCGAGAGCGCGCTGTTTCTCGGCCTGGGCGCCGGCACCCTGACCCAGGCCTGCCTCAAGTTCCTGCCGCTGGAAGATGTCGAGGCCATCGAACTGCGCCCGGACGTACCGCGCCTGGCTATCGAATACTTGGGTCTGGATGACGATCCGCGTCTCTATATCCGGGTCGGCGATGCGCTCGAACTGCTGGACAGCGCCGAGCCGGCGGACCTGATTTTCGTCGACCTTTATACCGACGTCGGGCCGGGCGTCGGGCACCTGGCATGGGGTTTCCTGGAAAACTGCCAGAAGCGCCTCAACCCAGGTGGCTGGCTGGTGATCAACCAATGGGCCACCGACGATGGCAAACCACTGGGCGCGGCCTTGCTGCGCGGGCTTTACCACCGGCACTACTGGGAACTGCCGGTGAAGGAGGGCAACGTGATTCTGATCGTGCCGTCCGACCTGGATCAGGATCTGGACATGGACGGCCTGAGCGCCCGGGCCGAGGCGCTGGCACCGCGCCTGGGCTATTCGTTGCAGTCGTTGATCAAGTGCATCCGGCCGGCGACCTGAGTCGCCTGGCCGTTTCGCGGATCGTCCGCATCTGTAGGAGCGAGGCTTGCCCGCGATAGGACCTCACATTCACCACGGGTTCAGACCGTTCAACACCCCTTGAACACCCCCGGGCGCTTCTCGACCATTGCTCGCACACCCTCCTTGGCGTCCTCGCTGTTCAATAGTTTCTTCACCAGCGGCGGCAGCCCCTGCGCCGCCGCGCTTTCCCCTTCGAGCCGGGCTTGCCGGGCCGACATCAGGGTCGCCTGAACCCCCAGCGGCGCCTGGCAGGCGATCCGTTCGGCGAGGGCCAGGGCGCGGGGCAGCAGGTCCTCGCTGGCCATCACCTCCTGCACCAGCCCCAGGCGCAGGGCTTCATGGGCGTCGAATTCGTCGCCGGTGAGCAACCAGCGCATGGCGTTGCCCCAGCCGGCGATCTGATGCAAACGCAGAGTGGCGCCGCCGAATGGAAAGATGCCACGTTGCACTTCCAGCTGGGCGAAGCGGGTATTGCTGGCGCACAGGTTGATATCCGCCGCCAGCATCAGTTCGATGCCTATGGTCAGGCAGTAGCCCTGCACCGCGACTATCACCGGTTTGCTGACCCGTGGCCCAGCGAAGACACCCCAGGGATCGCAGCCACCGGCCGGCGCCTGCCAGCCTTTGGCGAGCTTGGCCCCGACGTTGGCCAGGTCCAGCCCGGCGGTGAAGTGCTCGCCATGGCCGAACACCACGGCGACCCGGGCCTCGCTGCTGGCCTCGAACTCGCCATAGGCCAGGCTGAGTTGATCGAGCAGTTGCAGATCGAAGGCATTGCGCTTGGCGACCCGGTCCAGGCCGATGAGGAAGAGATGACCACGTTGTTCACGGCTGACGCGACTGCAACTGGGCTGGCTCATGGGGCATTTCCTCGGACGGTAAAGAGTGTCTCGGACCGACGGTATCGGCCGGCAAGATGAACCGTTTAAGCGTCATCCCCCGACAGGCGTGGGCCTGTGCAAAATAGACCTTTGCCGGATTATCCGCAAAGCCTGTGACAACTAGGTATTCAGCGGGTTTTTCCGATAAAAAAAACTCCCTTTTTTTACTAATTCCGGTATAGTGCGCGCCGGCCTTTAACCGGGCCTCGTTTAGGTGATGCAATTCCCCGAAGTCAGCTTCGGCTGCTTGTCCGCTGCGCGGACTATCCTTGACGTTCATTTCTTTCAATCGTTTTCGCAAATCCCCGCCGACAAAGCTGCCAGGGTGACTCTTGAGTCTTACACGGCATGCGCAGCTTTGGAGCATGGGTCTTTGCGGATGCACTTAGAGGCAGACCCATGACCCAGGAAATCGGCGGCTTCGCCGCTCTTGAACTTCATCCCAATATTGTCGCTGCAGTAGTCGCTACCGGCTATGAAGAGCCTTCGGCCATTCAGCAGCAGTCGATCCCGATCATCCTCGCCGGTCACGATATGATTGGTCAGGCGCAAACCGGTACCGGTAAGACCGCCGCGTTCGCCCTGCCTATCCTGCACCGCATTGATCCGTCCAAGCGCGAGCCGCAAGCTCTGATCCTGGCCCCAACCCGTGAGTTGGCGCTGCAAGTTGCAACCGCTTTCGAAACCTACGCCAAGCAAATGCCGGGCGTAACTGTTGTGGCTGTCTACGGCGGCGCGCCGATGGGCCCACAACTGAAAGCAATCCGTAATGGCGCACAGATCGTTGTCGCCACTCCGGGCCGTCTGTGCGACCACCTGCGTCGCGACGAAAAAGTCCTGGCGACCGTGAACCACCTGGTTCTCGACGAAGCCGACGAAATGCTCAAGCTGGGCTTCATGGATGACTTGGAAGTGATCTTCAAGGCCATGCCGGAAACCCGTCAGACCGTACTGTTCTCGGCTACCCTGCCGCAGTCGATCCGTGCGATCGCCGAGCGTCACCTGAAGGACCCGAAACACGTCAAGATCCAGAGCAAGACCCAGACCGTTACCGCGATCGAACAGGCTCACCTGTTGGTTCACGCTGACCAGAAGACTTCTGCCGTTCTCAGCCTGCTGGAAGTGGAAGATTTCGACGCCCTGATCATGTTCGTGCGCACCAAGCAAGCGACCCTGGACCTGGCCAGTGCCCTGGAAGCCAAAGGCTACAAGGCCGCTGCGCTGAACGGCGATATCGCCCAGAACCAGCGTGAGCGCGTAATCGACTCCCTCAAGGATGGCCGCCTGGACATCGTTGTGGCGACCGACGTTGCCGCCCGTGGCCTGGACGTACCGCGCATCACCCACGTATTCAACGTGGACATGCCGTACGACCCGGAATCCTACGTGCACCGTATCGGCCGTACCGGCCGTGCCGGTCGCGAAGGTCGTGCGCTGCTGCTGGTGACTCCACGCGAGCGCCGCATGCTGCAAGTGATCGAGCGTGTAACCGGTCAGAAGGTTGCCGAGGTTCGCCTGCCGGACGCTCAAGCCGTTCTCGACGCGCGCATCAAGAAGCTGACCAACAGCCTGTCGCCGCTGGTCGCTGATGCTGAATCGACCCACGGTGATCTGCTGGATCGCCTGACCGCCGATATCGGTTGCAGCCCGCGTGCCCTGGCCGCGGCCCTGCTGCGCAAGGCCACCAACGGTCAGGCGCTGAACCTGGCAGCGATCGAGAAGGAACGCCCACTGGTGCCGAGCAGCGCGCCACGTGGCGACCGTCCTGAGCGTTCCGGTGATCGTCCTGATCGCGGTGAGCGTGAGCGTCGCGCGCCGATGCCTCTGGCTGAAGGTCGTGCCCGTTGCCGTACCGCGCTGGGCGCGCGTGACGGTATCGCGGCCAAGAACCTGCTGGGCGCCATCCTCAACGAAGGCGGCCTGGCCCGCGAAGCCATCGGTCGCATCCAGGTGCGTGACAGCTTCAGCCTGGTCGAGCTGCCGGAGGAAGGTCTGGAGCGTCTGCTGACCAAACTGAAGGACACTCGCGTTGCCGGCAAGCAGCTGAAGCTGCGTCGTTATCGCGAAGACTGATCGGCGCTGAGCTGATTGGTTGAACGAAAAAATCCCCGCCTGGTGCGGGGATTTTTTTTGCCTGGTTTTTTGACCTGGTAGCGCTCGCCCTGCTTCAGGCCCGGCAGTGGCATCAGCCGAAGCGATAGATATCCATGCCCAGTGCGCCCATGGTGAAGCCTTGATGGGCGATGCTGAAGTCGCCACCGGCGCCTCTGGCGAAATACAGCGGCAGCAGGTGTTCATCGCTGGGGTGGCTGCGCACGGCGTTCGGTGCCTGGCGACGGTAGTCGTGCAGCGCGGCTTCGTCGTTGGCGGCGAGCTTCTCGATCATCCAGTCGCGGAACGCCTTGGCCCACGGCTCGACGCTTTCCGGGCCGGCGTGCCAGTCCAGTTCGCGCAGGTTGTGGGTAATGCTGCCCGAGCCGATCAATAGCACACCTTGTTGCCGCAGGCTGGACAGGGCGTGCCCGACCTGAGTCTGCAAGGCTGGGCCCATTCGGCTGGGCAGGGAAACCTGGACGACCGGAATATCCGCCTGTGGGTACATCAGCGACAGCGGCACCCAGACCCCGTGGTCGAACGGGCGCTGGTCGTCGAGCTGCGCCGGCAGGCCGTCGGCCCTGAGCAACTGCGCTACTTGTTCCGCCAGCTCAGGCTGGCCAGGGGCCGGGTATTGCACGGCGAACAGCGCTGCGGGGAAACCACCGAAGTCATGCCAGGTTTTCGGTTGTGGGCTGCTGCTGACCCGCAGGTCCTGGCTTTCCCAGTGGGCCGACACCAGCACTATGGCTTTGGGCCGTGGCAGCTCGGCGGCCAGGCGGGCGAGGGCCGGGCCGCTGGCGCCGGGTTCCAGGGCAAGCATGGGTGATCCGTGGGAGATGAACAGGCTAGGGAGCATGAATAAGGTCCTGAGCGTTAAGATGCACCATCTTCAATCAGATCATTGATCTAAATCTAATATAAGTTTTTGTGGTTTTTGATCGAATTTCAGGGTGATTTATGCAGCCGGAGTTTTGGCACAAACGCTGGGAACAGAATCAGATCGGCTTCCATTTGTCTGAGGTTAATCCTTATCTGCAACGCTACTGGCCCCAGTTGGGGCTGGCGCCGGGTTCGCGTGTGCTGGTGCCGCTGTGCGGCAAGAGCCTGGACCTGAGCTGGCTGGCCAGCCAGGGCCATCAGGTGCTGGGTATCGAGTTGTCGGAGAAGGCCATCCAGGACTTTTTCAGCGAGCAGCAGTTGCAGCCGCAGGTCAGCCTTCGAGGTGGATTCAAGGTCTATGAGTACGGTCCGATCCAGCTCTGGTGCGGCGACTTTTTTGCCCTGCAGGCCGCGGATGTCGTCGACTGCCAGGCGTTGTACGACCGTGCGGCATTGATCGCCTTGCCGCCGGAGATGCGCGAGCGGTATGCCGCGCATCTGCAGTCGGCCCTGCCCCTGGGCTGCCAGGGGCTGCTGATCACCCTGGATTACGAGCAGGCGCTGATGGCGGGGCCGCCTTTCGCCGTGCTCGATGACGAGGTCAAGGCCTTGCTCGGTAAACGCTGGCAGCTGCGGATCGAGGAGGAGCGGGACATCCTTGGCGAGAGCTGGAAGTTTCTCCAGGGCGGCGTGACCCGCCTCGAAGAGCGGGTCTATCGCTTGCTGGCGTGCTGAGTTCCGGTTTTCCACAGGCCATAAAAAAGGGCGACTCGGGTCGCCCTTTTTTGTGTTGCGCCAGCGTTATCCGCGACGACGGCTCAGTGCGTCGATACGCTCTTCCAGCGGCGGGTGGCTCATGAACATGCGAGCCAGGCCTTGTTTGAGGCCACCGTTGATGCCGAAGGCATTCAGGGTGTCGGGCATATGCACCGGCAGGCCCTGTTCCGAGCGCAGGCGTTGCAGGGCGCCGATCATTGCCGCGGTGCCGGCCAGTTGCGCACCGGCTTCGTCGGCACGGAATTCGCGCTTGCGCGAGAACCACATGACGATGGCGCTGGCCAGGAAGCCCAGGACCAGTTCGGCGAAGATGGTCGCGATGTAGTAGGCGATACCCTGGCCTTCTTCGTTCTTGAAAATCACCTTGTCGACGAAGTTGCCGATGATGCGCGCGAAGAACATCACGAAGGTGTTCACCACGCCCTGGACCAGCGCCAGGGTGACCATGTCGCCGTTGGCCACGTGACCGATCTCGTGGGCCAGCACAGCTTTCACTTCATCGGGCGAGAAACGCTCGAGCAGGCCCTGGCTGACCGCGACCAGCGCGTCGTTCTTGTTCCAGCCGGTGGCGAAGGCATTGGCCTCGTAGGCCGGGAAAATACCGACTTCGGGCATCTTGATCCCGGCTTCGCGGGACAGTTGCTCGACGGTTTGCAGCAGCCATTGCTCATGACGAGTGCGAGGCTGGGTAATGATCTGGGTGCTGGTGCTCATTTTCGCCATCCACTTGGAGATGAACAGCGAGAACAGGGAACCGGCGAAACCAAAGACCGCACAGAAAACCAGCAGCTGATTGAGGTTGAGATCAACCCCATTGGCCGCCATGAACCCGTTGAAGCCGAAAAGGCTCAGGGTGATGCTGGCAATCAGCACGACCGCCAGGTTAGTGGCCAAGAACAGCAGGATGCGCATCATGGTTGTAGAAATCTCCTCATGCTAAAGATGTAGCGTTCTGCGGGGTATATAAGGTGCGGCACCGGCCTATTCAACCGGGTGACTATTTCAAACTGTGTCCTGCAGGCTGATTTTAGACGCTTGCATGAGCTTTCTGTCGCAGGTGGGAAGGCGCTTCAGAGGCGTGTTACCACTGGGCATAAGGCGCAAGGCAAAGATACAGAAGGGGAGGCGCAGCAGGGAGTACAGAAGTGTTGCTGAATTAATCGCAGTGCGGCCGGCGTCGGTCGCACTGCGTTGCAAGCTTACTGGCGATACGACTTGAGGAAGCTGCCGATACGGCCGATCGCCTGTTCCAGGTCATCCACTCGCGGCAGGGTCACGACACGGAAGTGGTCCGGCCATGGCCAGTTGAAGGCGGTGCCCTGAACCACCAGCAGTTTTTCCGAGAGCAGCAGGTCGAGGACGAACTTCTCGTCGTTGTGGATCGGGCAGACTTTCGGGTCGATTTTCGGGAAGGCGTACAGCGCGCCCATGGGCTTGACGCAGCTGACGCCGGGGATGTCGTTGAGCAGTTCCCAGGTGCGGTTGCGCTGTTCCAGCAGGCGGCCCGGCGGCAGCACCAGGTCGTTGATGCTCTGGTAGCCACCCAGCGCCGTTTGAATGGCGTGCTGGCTCGGCACGTTGGCGCACAGGCGCATGTTGGCCAGCATGTCGATGCCTTCGATGTAGCTCTGGGCGTGGTGCTTCGGACCGGAAATGGCCACCCAGCCGGAACGGAAACCGGCTACCCGGTAGGACTTGGACAGGCCGTTGAAGGTCAGGCACAGCAGGTCCGGCGCCAGGGAGGCGGTGCAGACATGCACGGCGTCATCGTAGAGGATCTTGTCGTAGATCTCGTCGGAGAACACCACCAGGTTGTGCTGGCGCGCCAGTTCGAGCATGTCCAGCAACACTTCCTTGGGGTACACCGCGCCGGTCGGGTTGTTCGGGTTGATGATCACCAGGGCCTTGGTGTTCGGGGTGATCTTGGCCTTGATGTCGGCGATGTCCGGCCACCAGTTGGCTTGCTCGTCGCACAGGTAGTGCACCGGGTTGCCGCCGGCCAGGCTCACGGCCGCGGTCCACAGCGGATAGTCCGGGGCCGGTACCAGCACTTCGTCACCGTTGTTGAGCAGGGCCTGCATGGCCATGACGATCAGTTCGGAAACGCCGTTGCCCAGGTAGATGTCTTCGATGCCGACGCCTTCCACCTGCTTTTGCTGGTAGTACTGCATGACCGCCTTGCGGGCGCTGAACAGGCCCTTGGAGTCGCTGTAGCCCTGTGCGGTCGGCAGGTTGCGGATCACGTCCTGGAGGATTTCGTCCGGCGCTTCGAAACCAAAAGGCGCCGGGTTGCCGATGTTCAGCTTGAGGATGCGATGGCCTTCCTCTTCCAGGCGTTTGGCGTGCTTGAGCACTGGGCCGCGAATGTCATAACAGACGTTTGCGAGCTTGTTCGATTTGCTGACCTGCATGGCGATGTGTTCCCGAAAATGAACGATCCAGACGGTGAGTGAGCTACCGTACTGGGAATCCTGCGTTTGCACACAGGCCTGAAGCCTGGGTTCGCGGCGGCAAAATCCGTTTGAACCCGTGTAACACGGCTGCCAGACTGGCGTCTAACGAGGCGCAATCATACGTGCCGCCCGATCCGTGGAAAAGATACAGATCGGGCTTTTTCAGTTGCAGAGGAAGGACCATGGAAAAGCTGGAAAAAACCCTTGAAGAATGGCGTGCCATGCTCGATCCGGAGCAGTACAACGTCTGCCGCCTCAAAGGCACCGAACGGCCGTTCTCGGGCAAGTACAACGCCACCAAGACCGACGGTGTGTATCACTGCATCTGCTGCAATGCACCGTTGTTCGACTCCAGGGCCAAATTCGACTCCGGTTGCGGCTGGCCGAGCTTCTACGAGCCGATCGGCGAGAGTGCCATGGTCGAGATCCGTGACCTGAGCCACGGCATGATCCGTACCGAAGTGGTCTGCGCCAAATGCGATGCGCACCTGGGGCATGTGTTCCCGGATGGCCCACCGCCGACCGGCCTGCGCTACTGCATTAACTCGGTGTGCCTGGACCTGGTTCCACGCTTATCGTAGTGGGTGCCCAAGGCGATTTTTCGAAATCGCTTTTCGGTTAATTAAATTGCGCACAATTTAATTGAACGCTATTTTTATCGTACCTTTCGTTTCTGGAGTCCGCGCCATGAGTGACACATTGCTGAACATTCCGTGCACCACCATCAAGGGCGAGCAAAAGACCCTGGCCGATTTCGCCGGCAAGGCCGTGCTGGTGGTCAATACCGCGAGCAAGTGCGGGTTCACCCCGCAGTACAAGGGCCTGGAAGAACTGTGGCAGACCTACAAGGACCAGGGCCTGGTGGTACTGGGCTTTCCCTGCAACCAGTTCGGCAAGCAGGAGCCGGGCAACGAAGGGGCGATTTCCGAGTTCTGCGAGCTGAACTACGGCGTCAGCTTTCCGCTGTTCAAGAAGATCGACGTCAATGGCGCCGAGGCGCACCCGCTGTTCGTGCAGCTGAAAAAACGCGCGCCGGGGGTATTGGGTTCCCAGGGCATCAAGTGGAACTTCACCAAGTTCCTGATCGGCAAGGACGGCTCGCTGGTCAAGCGTTTCGCCCCGGCCACCAAACCCCAGGACCTGACCCGCGAGATCGAAGCCCTGCTCAAATGACCGACCTGTCCGCCGATTCGCTGAAACTCGACAGCCAGCTGTGCTTCAAGCTGTACGCCGCCTCGCGGGCCGTGGTGCGGGGCTACAAGCCGATGCTCGACCAGTTGGGGCTGACCTACCCGCAGTACCTGGTGATGCTGGTGCTCTGGGAGTGGCAGGCCACGCCGCCCGAACTGCCGACGGTCAAGGCGCTAGGGGAACGCCTGGCGCTGGATTCCGGGACCCTGACACCCTTGCTCAAGCGCCTTGAACAGCTGCAACTGGTGCAGCGCCAGCGTTCGTCCCGCGACGAGCGTGAGGTGCACCTGAGTCTGAGCGCGGCCGGCCTGGTCTTGCGCGATCAGGTGCCACCGCTCAAGGCGGCGTTGTTATGCGACAGCGGTGTCGACCTCGACAGCCTGAGCGAATTGCGCAATGGCCTGGACCGGTTGCTGGCCCAGGTCAAAGCGCTGTCGTAGTCGGCACCCAGAGGTCCAACAGGGCGATCAACTCTTCACGGCGGAAGGGCTTGGCCAGGTAGTCGCTCATGCCCGCGGCCCGGCAGCGCTCGCGCTCCTCGGGCATGGCATTGGCGGTCAGGGCGACGATCGGCAGGTCCGGCCAGCGGCCGCTGCGGCGGATTTGCCGGCTGGCCTCGTAGCCGTCCATCACCGGCATGTTGCAGTCCATCAGCACCAGGTCGAAATGCTGGTGTTCCAGCACGTCCAGGGCTTCGGCGCCCTGGGAGGCGACCGTCACTTCGCAGCCGAGCTTGCTCAGCATGCCCTTGGCCACCAGTTGGTTCACCGGGTTGTCTTCCACCAGTAGGATGAAGGCCCGGCGCAGGGGCGCCAGGGTTTCCAGCTGGGCTTCATTGATCACCGCGGTTTCGGCCAGCAGGGCCCGGCGCAGGGTCTGATACAGGGCGTTGCGCGCCAATGGCCGCGCCTGTTGTTGCAACGGCGCCAGGGCGCTGGCTTCTTCGCTGGGCAGGAAGCTGCCGTAGGCGGTGACCAGCAGAATCGGCGCGCTGATGCTTGGACGCAGGCCGAACAGGCATTCCGGACAGTCGGTGATCAGCAGGTCCGGCTTCTGTCCGAGCAGCGATTCATTGAGATCGCAGCGCCGATACTCCAGGCCCCAGAACGGCAACTGCACGCTCAGCAGTTCGGCCAGGCCGCTGCCTTCGGAGGTAATGGCCAGGACCTGGCCGTGCAGCGGCGACGGTGGGCTGGCAGGCATGTGACAGGGCAGCGGCAGGTCGGCGCAGAACTGGCTGCCAAAACCCACCTCCGAGCTGATGCTCAGGCGCCCCTGCATGGCTTCGCAGAGGTTGTAGGTCAGCGCCAGGCCCAGGCCGGTACCACCGTATTGCCGGGTGATCCCGGCGCCGGCCTGGGTATAGGGCTGGAAGATTTTCACCTGGGCCTCGCGGGCGATGCCGATACCGGTGTCGCAGACCTCGATCCTGACCCCGTCTTCGAACGTACGCAGGCGCACATCGACACGGCCGAAGCGGGTGAACTTGAGGGCATTGGACAGCAGGTTGCTGACAATCTGCCGCACGCGCATGGGGTCGCCGAGCACCAGCGCCGGGAACTCCGGCTCGATCAGGCAGGCCAGCTCGACGCTTGGCGCCGCGTTCTGCGACAGCAGGTTGGCGGTGTCTTCCACCAACACCCCGAGATCGAAGGGAATGCGCTCCAGTTCTAGCTGGCCGGCGTCGAACTTGGACATGTCGAGAATATCGTTGAGCAGTTCCACCAGCACTTTGCCGGAGTCGTGGGCGATCGACAGTTGCTGGCGTTGTTCGGCGTTCAGCGGGCTGTCCAGCGACAGGGCGATCATGCCCAGCAGGCCATTGAGCGGCGTGCGGATTTCATGGCTCATGTTGGCCAGGAAGGCGGCACGGGCCTGGGCCATGTCGAGGGCGGTGCTACGGGCGACTTCCAGCTCCTCGTTGGACTGGCTCAGCCGGTCGTTGATGGCCTTGAGCTCTGTGGTGCGCGCCGAGACGATGTTTTCCAACTGGCCGAGGTAGTCGGTCAGGCGGTTTTCGGCGTTGCGCCGTTGCTGGATCTCGGTGGCCATGTTGTCGAACTGCTGGTTGGCGACGGTGACCAGCACGCCGATCTCGTCCTGTTCGTGGCTGGGCGGGAAGTCCAGCCGCGTCTGGTCGGGGTTGCGCGGATCGCGCCCGCTGAGTTCGCGAATGACGCCGACCAGGGGCTTGGTCAGCATCACGTAGAACAGCGCCAGGAGCAGCCCGGTGAGGATCAGGCTGCGCATGAAACCGTTGATCAGGGTGATTTCCGCGCGGCGCAGGAAGCGGCTGCCGAACGAGTAGGTGTCGACTTCCAGGTGCAGGACACCGAGGGATTCCGAGGGCAGGTGATCGAGGTACAAGCGGTCCTGGAACTCACGCTTGGCGCCGAACAGGAAGTCGCTGAGCATCCGGTAGCGGCTTTGCTGGGCCGGTCGGGTGACGTTGGCCAACTGGGTGTCGTTGTTGTCGATCAGCCGGGCGCGGATGATCGCCGGCGAGCGCAGCAGGCCGAGCGTCAGCTCCTGGGCGAGCTCGGAGTCGATGTTGTAGGCGATACGCGAGGCCGGATTGTGGCTGATTTCCAGGAGGGCGTTGATTTCCCGGTTGATGGAGGCATCTTCGCTGGCATAATCGATGCCGATTTGCAGCAGACTGAGCGCCGTCCCCAGGACAAACCCGACCAGCACAGTGAGCCTGGCTTGCTTGTAAGACAGGCGGTTGGTGAACTTGATGTCCATGGGGTGTTGAACCAATTTCCGTTTCCCTTCGCTGGGCAAGCATAGCTGATCATCAGTGTGTGCCGGCAGGGCCCGGCGCCGTTCGCTTGCGGTAGACCTGGCATGCGGAAGGTCGTTTCGTCTGCGGGCCACATCATTACTGGGAACCTGCCCGAGGAGAAGTCGTGGAATCTCGATTGAATGCTTTTCTTGAACGCGCCGATGCGGTTCTGGCGCGTATCGAGCCGCTGTTGCCCGCGCCGCGACAAGCCATCGACTGGACCCAATGCCTGGCCGCGCGCTGGCAGCGTGAAGGCCGCAGCGGTTTTCTGCTGCCGCTGGAAGTCAGCCTGGACATGCGCTTGTCCGACCTGATCGGGGTCGACAACCAGCGCGACCAGCTGGGGCGCAATACCCGGCAGTTCCTCGACGGCCTGCCGGCCAACCATGCCTTGCTGTGGGGCTCGCGTGGCACCGGCAAATCGTCGCTGGTCCGCGCGCTGCTGGCCGAGCATGCCCAGCAGGGCCTGCGCCTGATCGAGATCGAGCGCGATCACCTGGCCGACTTGCCGCGGGTGGTGGAGCAACTGGTCAAGCTGCCGCAGCGTTTCGTGCTGTTCTGCGATGACCTGTCGTTCGAGTCGGGCGAGGGCGATTACCGGGTACTCAAGAGCGTGCTCGACGGCTCGCTGGAGCAGGCCCCGGACAACGTGCTGCTGTACGCCACGTCCAACCGCCGGCACCTGGTGCCGGAGAAGGAAAGCGACAACGAGAACTGGAAGCGCGTCGATGGCGAGCTGCACCCGAGCGAGGCGGTGGAAGACAAGATTGCCCTGTCGGACCGTTTCGGTCTGTGGCTGTCGTTCTATCCCTTCACCCAGGAGCATTACCTGAACGTGGTCGAACACTGGATCAGCGAGCTAGGGCGCAAGGCCGGCCTGCAATGGCAGCGTGACGAAGCCCTGGATATTCTCGCCGTGCGCTGGGCCACCGGCCGCGGCAATCGCAATGGTCGCTGCGCGTATCAGTTCGCGCGCTACTGGGTAGGTTTGAAGTTGTTGGAGCAAAAAGCATGATCGATCTGCAGAACACCGGCAAAGGCCTGGACGGCTATGCCTTGCTGTGCGCCCAGCTGGAGTCGTTGCTGGCCGACGAGCGCGATTTCATCGCCAACGCCGCGCAGTTCTCGGCGTTTCTGTTCAACCAGCTGGACGATTTGAACTGGGCCGGTTTCTACCTCAACCGCAACGAGGAACTGGTGCTCGGGCCGTTCCAGGGCCAGATCGCCTGTGTGCGCATTGCCTTCGGTCGTGGTGTGTGCGGTGCGGCTGCGGCGAGCCTGCAGACCCAGCGGGTCGAGGATGTGCATGCATTCCCTGGGCATATCGCTTGCGATAGCGCTTCCAACAGTGAACTGGTGGTGCCCCTGGTCAAGGATGGGCGGCTGATCGGCGTGCTGGATCTGGACAGCCCGAAAATCGCCCGCTTCACCCTCGAGGATCAGGCCGGCATCGAGCGCCTGGCGGCGATCTTCCTGCGCCTGACCGACTGCTGAGCCCGCGTCAGACCCTGAGCCCGGCCGTGCCCAGCAGGCCCTCGGGGTCTACCCCGTCGATCTGCTGCGGTTCCATGAAACGGTCGGCGTACTGCTGGTAGATCCTGGCCTGGATGAACAACTCGAACAGTTCCGGATCGATATGGGCATTGCGGCACATGCTCGCCATGATGCCCAGCGCTTCGCTCAGGGTCTTGCCCTTCTTGTAGGGGCGGTCCGCCGCCGTCAGGGCTTCGAAGATATCGGCAATGGCTATCATCCGCGCCGGCAGGCTCATCTGCTCCCGTTTCAGCTGCTTGGGATACCCGGTGCCGTCCATTTTCTCGTGATGGCCGCCGGCGATCTCGGGGATGTTATTCAGGTGGTCGGGGAAGGGCAGGTGGTTGAGCATCAGGATGGTTTGCACCATGTGGTGATTGATCACGTAGCGCTCTTCACGGGTCAGGGTACCTTTGCCGATGCTCAGGTTGTACAGCTCGCCACGGTTGTACTTGTAGGGCGGCACATCGAGTTTGAAGCCCCAGGGATTGTCCGCGGGTATCAGTTCGGCTGGGTTGCGCTCGATCAGATGCTCGGGCTTGTCGGCCAGCAGCTGTTCGATGACCGGCAGGGTGGCCGCCGGGGTGCGTTGCTGGCGGCGGTTTTCTTCCCAGGACAGGCCCAGGCGGTCGTCCAGGGTGCGGCTCCAGGTGCGTCGGGCAATCCTTTCCAGCCGTTGCAGATCGGCCTCGGCCATGGCCTCGCTACCGAGGTTGCAGTGGGCGATGAACGCAAAATCGTCGTCCAGTTCCGCCAGGCCGGCATCGCGGATCGCCGCTAGCGAAGCTTTATCGCCACCCTGGGCGCAGGCCTGCCAATAGTCGATCCAGAGATCGCGCTTGAGCACCTCGAAGCGGGTGCGTATCTCGTGGATGCGGTCGTTCAGGGTTTCCAGCTTGGTGGCCTTGTCCACCACGTACTCGGGGGTCGTGACCTTGCCGCAATCGTGCAGCCAGGCCGCGATATGCAGCGCCTCCCACTCGTCCTCGGTAGGCTGGTAGGCGCTGAACGCCGGTTGCTGGCTGGCCGCGGCGGCCTGGGCCAGCATCAGGGTCAGCGCTGGCACCCGCTGGCAATGCCCGCCGGTGTACGGGCTCTTGGCATCGATCGCCCCGGCCAGCAACTGGATGAAGGAGTCGAGCAACTGCTTTTGCCGGTTCTGCAGGCGCTGGCTGTCGATGCTGACCGCCGCGGCGCCGGAAACCGCCTGCAGGAAAGCGATGCGGTCCGGGCGCAGCTTTTCCAGGTCGGCTTCCTGGCCGCTGTCGGCCAACAGCAGGATGAGCATGCCAACGGTTTCGTTGTGACGATTGTGCAGGCGGATACCGATCAGATGGACGCTGGGGCAGTTCATGGCCAGCAGCACGCTTTGCAGGTCGGCCGCCTGCTCGAACCCCAGGGTCGTGACCACGTTCTCGCTGTTCGTCAGTTGCCGCAGCCACACCGGGCTTGCGTCGTGCTGGACATCCTGGCTCCGTATATCGAAGGCCCGCAGGTCCTGGACATTGTCGGCGATGATCAGACCGTGAGGCTCCAGGCTCATGCCTTCGTTTTCCCGCAGGTAGATCAGCCCGGCCTGGGCCTGGCCGATCTTCATGGTTTCAAACAGCACCCGTTGCAGCAGTGGGTCGAAGCGGGTTTCCGCGGAAAGGCTGGCGGTGATTTCAAAAAAGCTGGCCAGGGTTTCCTTCATGCGGGCCATCGACACGCTCAACTGGTCGACTTCCAGCACCGGCGAGCGACGGGTCAGCGGGTAGTTGAAATCGAAGCTGCGGATGGCGTCGGCTTCCTGCACCAGGGCGCGCAACGGCCTGACCAGCACCCGCGAGGTCAGCCAGCCGAGCGGCAGGCACAGCAGCAGAATGCTCAGGGTGATCAGCGCGCCTTGCCAGCGCATGCGATAGGCGTCCGCCAGCAACTCGTCTTCGGGCACCAGCAGCGCCAGTTGCAGCCCCTGGGGCCCACCTTCCTGCAGATGACGGCTGGCAACTATCCACTGGCGATCCTTGAGCCGCAGATGATTACCCTGGGCCTTGCCCCGCAGCAGCGCATCGAGGGCCGGGTTCAGGTCGTTGGCGCGGATCAGCCGGGCGCTCTGTTCTTCGACGATCAGGCGACGGCTGTCCGGATAAGCCACGGCGTTGCCGTTGCCATCCACCAGGGCGATTTCGGTACTGGGGGTGACCCGATGCTTGGCTAGGGTGGCCGAGAGTTGTTCCAGGGTCAGGTCGGCGCCCATCACCGCGTTATTACCGCTGCGACGGGCGAGGGTGGTGCCGACGTTGCGGGTGGAGAAAAAGATGTACGGCTCGGTGGTGATCTGGTCGGTGTCGTCCTTGGCGTTGGCAAACCAGTTGCGACTGGTGGGGTCGTAGGATTCCTGGCTATTGTCCCGGCGGCTGACCAGGGCGAGGCCGACGTCGTAAAACAGCGACTGCGAATGCAGTTGCCCGGTGCGACGGTCGCGCTCGATGCTCCAGATTTCATAGGCCGCGGCGTCCGGAGCCTGGCGGGCTTCCTTCAAGGCCTGGCTGCGCAAGGGCCGGACCATGAAAAAATCACCGTCGGCATAACCCACATAGAGGGAGGCCAGTTCGGGGTTGTCCTTGAGCGATTGGCTGAAAGGCCCGAGCAGCGCCAGACGCTGCCCGAGGTCGCTGGCCTGGACGGCCGGATTGCTCACCAGCAGGCTGAGCAGATGGCGAATCGGTTCGTAGGTCGCTTTCAGGTCCAGCTGCACGTCCTGTTCGATGCGTTGGAACAGCTTTTCACTGCTGGAAAGAATGATGCGGGTGGTCTGCTGGTAATTGAAAACGCCCAGCACCACGCCGGTCAGCAGAAGCAGGCAGGTGAACATCACGCTGATATGCACATGGAGAGGAAATCGGCGTTTATCGAACGACAGCGTGCTCGGCATTGCAGCTCTCTCCAGGGGGCGCGTGATGCGCAACTCAACGTTTCAGCATAGTTAAGGCAGGTGCATTGTGCTCAGGGGCGGCGGCTCCGGGGACGTTGCGAGTTGCAGCCAGGCGGAGGCTCGCCATGAGGCTTTTGGGGCCGACTGACAGGATAGTGGCTTTTTGATATCTGTCTGGCAACTGGCTGCAATACAAGGTGCTGCGTTGCTGATGGGCTCAGGTCGTGGCCGTGCTGTGCTGTTGATCGATCTGCCACAGCAGGGCCCGTTCGAGCTTGAGCATGGCCTGTTCCAGGGCGGTTCGGTGTTGCATCAGGGTTTGCCTGTCCGCGCCTTGCAGAACGGCCTGCTCAAGGGCTTCGCACTGCGTTTCAAGGTCTTTTGCCTGCACCATCAAGGCCGAGCCCTTGATCTTGTGAGCGAGCTCCGCCAGTGCCTGGGGCGGCCTCTCGCAGGGCAGGGCCATCAGTTGCTGGCGGTCCCGATAGCTGCAATGCAGCAGTTCGGTAAGGATGCGCAGGGCGAACTGCGGTTTGCCGCGGGACAGGGTGCGCAGCGCCTTCAGGCTGAACACGCCATTCCAGGGCCGCGGTTGCAGGCCCGCCAGTTTATGGCTGAGGCTCGCCAGGCCGACAGGCTTGAACAGGCAGTCATCGATGCCGGCCTGTTTGCACTGCTGTCTTTCTTCCGGCCGGGCGCTGGCGGTCACCCCCAATACCCGGCAGGCCGCGCGGGACTCCAGGTGTTCATGCTCGCGGATGGCGCGGACCAGCTCGTAGCCGTTCATGCCCGGCATGTTGCACTCGACGATGAGCAGGTCGAAGAACCCCTTGCACCAGAGTTCGAAGCCTTGCTCGACGTCTTCGGCGGTGCGGCAGCGGTGCCCGAGGAAGCGCAGCTGTTCGCTCAGCAGCATGCGGTCCGCCGAATGGTCATCGATCACCAGTACGTTCAAGGCCCGGGTGGCATGGGCAATAAGTGGCTCGACGATGGCCGCGGGCTCTCGCGCAGGCTGACAGGCCAGCGGCAACAGGACCCGGGCTTCGGTGCCTATGCCCGGCTGGCTGGTCAGTTGCAGCCTGCCTTGCATGAGTTCGCAGAGGTGACGGCAAAGGGTCAGGCCCAGCCCTGCGCCGTCAGGCCGGGAAAGGGTACGAGCCTGAGTCTGGAAGAAGGGCTCGAACAGTCGATGCTGATCCTGCTCATCGATGCCGATGCCGCTGTCCGTCACTTGCAGCATCAACTGCACCTGTTGCGGCTGCGTGGCCGCTTGCACGTCGAGATGGATTTTGACCTGGCCCTGTTCGGTGAACTTGATCGCGTTGTGCAGCAGGTTGCCCAGCACCTGTTTGAAACGCAGCGGGTCGAGCCGCACATCGACCGGCTCGACGCTGCAGTGGAAGCTCGGCAGCAGCTTGAGGTGCTTCTCCCGGGCCTGGCCGTCGAACTCCCTGACGATGGACTCGACAAGGGCGCGCGGGTCGAGCCATTCGGGCCTCAGCGCCAGGCTGCCTGATTCGATGCGGGCGATATCGAGGGTATCGTCGACCAGGGTCTGCATCGCCCGGGCCGAGTGATAAGCCATTTCAATGACCGGACGATCCCGGGACTGGCAGTCGGAGCGCTGCAGCACCAGTTCCAGCGCACCGCTCAGTGCATTCATGGAGCTGCGCAGTTCGTGGCTGGTGCTGGCCAGGAAAGCGCTTTTCGCCTTGCTGGCCGCTTCGGCCTGTTGCCGGGCGGCCCTGAGGTTGTCGCTGAGCCGATGGCGTTCGCTGATATCGATCCAGCCACCGAGGATGCCCTGGATCTCACCGCGCGCATCCCGATAGGGCACAACCCAGTGCTGGACGGTCAGCTCCTGTCCATTCAGGCGCAGTGGCCGGTCACGCAGCAGCGGGCGGTCTTGCGCCATGACCCGCTGGTAGTCGGCGTGATATTCGCGGGCCTGCTCGGGATCGCCCATGGGGCCCTGCAACGGGGTTTTGCCGATGAGCTCTTCGCGCCGGGCGGCGAAGCTCTCCAGGTAGCTGGCATTGCAGCCTTGCAGCAGGCCCTTGCGGTCGCGCACGTAAGTCGGATGCGGCATGCCGTCGACCCAGGCCTGCATGAGTTCGAACTGGTGCCTGAAGTCATGGGTGGCCTGTTGCTGGCGGGTCAGGCGCCGGTGCAGCCAGGCATTCCAGCCCAGGGACGCCAGCAGCGGCACACCAAGCCCCAGGCCAGCGAGCAGGAGCAGCCCGCGGTGGCCGTTATCGAGGGGCGGGGCGGCGGTTGGTTCGGCGCAAGGCGCCGTATCGGTGCACGGGTGGGCGGAGGTTATTCCGGGCTCCCGTTGCCCGGCCTCGACCAAGCCCAGAAACAGCACCACCGAGACTGTCGTGGCCATTAGGGTTAAATAATAAAGAATGGGTTTGAACATCCTGTTCCTCACACCAGTTCGTGACGTTGTGCCAACTCGATAAGTTCCGCCATGGAAGTCGCGCGAAGTTTATGCATGATTCTTTTTTTATAGGTACTGACGGTCTTGCCACTGAGAAATATGCTGTTAGCTATTTGCGTACTGGTGCTGCCCTTGGCAAAAAGTTGCAACACCATCAATTCCCGATCACTGAGCAACATCAAGCGGCTCAGTTCGTTGTTTGCCGTTTCATCCTGACGTGGGGTTTGCAGGGCGTGACTGGGAAAGTAGTTGTAGCCGCACAGCACGGCCTTCATGGCGCTGAGCACTTCGCTCAGGTCTTCCTGTTTGCACACATAGCCGCAGGCCCCGGCCTGCATGCAGCGCGCGGCGAACAGCGCCGGCGACTGCGCCGTCAGCACCAGCACCCGCAACGACTTGTCCAGGGCGCCGAAACGCAACAGCAGCTCCAGACCGTCGAGCTTGGGAATGCTGATATCGAGCACGATCAGGTCCGGCATGCTGTCGCGAACCATTTGCAGGGCATCGACACCGTTATCGGTTTCGCCGACGACTTTATAACCTTCATGTTCCAGCAACATGCGGATGGCCAGTCGGATAACGGGATGGTCGTCGATGATGAACACAGAACTCATGGTCAAACCCGTGGGAATAAATACAGGGTTGGACCTTAGCGCAGGCAGGACAGTGGATATATGCGGGTTAAGGCGGGGTTGGGGACAATAAGGCAGTTCTTACATGAAAGACGGTTTCGGATTACAGCGGTTTTTCAGTTGAAAGTAGGAATGAGTATCCGGCCATGTAAAAGGTAAGAAGATGTTGGAGCTTTAGTGCAGTTTTTCGCAGGGCAATAAAGGGGAGGAGAGAAGGGCATTGGGCAAGGCTGCCCCCCCGTTCATGGAGGGGCAGCCGATCACGGAGCGCTTGCCTCAGGGCGCTTTCTGATCGATGCCGGCCTGCAGCAGCTGGCTGTCGCTATGGCCGCCGACGCGCAGCGGCCCCAGGTTGAACGCCTGATCCTTCTGGGTGGCCTCGTCCTGCTTGCGGGTCAGCTCATCCTTGGCGCCGAGGGCCAGGTTGACCGGCGACTTCGACAGGTTCAGCCCGACGTCGGCGCGGTAATCCGTACCGGCCAGGGCAGTGGTGCTGACGGTCGAGCCGCCGAGGTCGACCTTGCCTTCGCTGGCGCCGATCCGCGCGCCGCTCAGGCGAGTCTCGCCCGACACTTGCAGGTTCACGCCCTGGGTCCCGCTGATGCCTGAAGCCTCTGCCACGCTGTCCTTGCTCTGACGGCTGACATTCAGGTTCAGGGTTGGCGTGTAGGAGGTGTTGCCGCTCTTGTCGCCGAACAGCACGCCTTCCGCGGTGTTGGTCAGCTTGCTGCCAGCGCCGGTTTTCTCGCTGACGGCGTAGCTGTCGCTGGTTTTCGGCCAGACCCGTTCCTTGAGGCTGGAGAAGCGATCACCCAAGGCTTCGGTCTTGTCGGCGAGGTAGCCCTTGGCCTTGTCCACGCCGCGACCGAAGGCGCCTTTGGGTTCCGGGTTGACGTCGTAGCTGCCGCTGCGGGTGAATTTCTCGCCCAGGCGCTCCTTGGCGATTTCGGCCTTGTTCACCAGGTTGTCCTTGGCCGCGACCAGGCGCTCGGTGCCTTTGTCGACGACGTTTTCCAGCTTCTCGCGGTGCTTGTCGAAACCGCCTTCGGCCTTGGCCTGCAGCTTGTCCTTGAGCGGGCCGGTCTGCTTGGTCAGCTTGTCGACCACGCCTGGCTGGTTCTTCTCGGCGTCCAGGCGGGCGTCGAGGTTGACGGTGGTGCTGCTGAGCTGGTCCTTGCGGCTCTCCACCTTGAGATCGCCACCGATCCGTCCGTCCACCTGATTGGCGTCGATGCGCGCACCCGCCAGATGGGTGTCGCCGTTGCTGATGAGGGTCACCTGGTCGGCCTTGATCAGGCTGTTGTGCTGGGTGTTGCTGTGCAGCTGTTCGACGTCGATCTTGGCCCGGGCGTGGATACCGCGATCGGTTTTTGGCGAGTCGTGTTCACCGGCGTCGGCCCGGGTGGTCTTGCCGCCATTGCCGCCGGCGCCCAGGGTCAGGCCCCAGTTGTTGTGGGCCTGGGTGGACTGCGCCGACTCCTGGTAAATCCCGCCCTTATCGGCGCTGAGGATGACGTTTTTGCCCTCGACCTGGGTGCCCTGCAAGTGCAGCGCGGTGTTGCTGTCGGAGCCGCTGGTGAGTTTTACCTGGCCATTGCTGTGCAGTTGCCCGCCGGTCTGCTTCTGGTCCTGCTCCGAGACCCGGCCGATGTTGAAGTTGGCGCTCAGGTTGGCGCTCTTGCCGCTGCTCTGCTCGCTGCTGGTCTTGCTGGCGCCGCCCGTCAGGCCGCCGCCGAGGTTGCTGCCCTGGCTGCTGTGGGTGTCGACCGCGGCCTGCAGGTCGAGCTTGCCGCCGGCGCTCAGACTGATGTCGCCGGTCTTGGCGTCTTTGCTGCCGATGGTGGTGCCTTGCAGGATCAGGTCGCCGCCGCTGGTCAACTCGACCGGGCCCTTGCCCTGGATGGTCGCGACCCGCGCCTGGCTGTCCTGCTGGTCCAGGCGCTTGTGGTCCAGTTGTACGCCGGCGCCGAGGTTGAGGTTATTGCCGTTGGCGCCCGGGGCGCTGCCGACGGTGAGCGAGGCGTCGCCGCGCAGGCTGGAGTCGCTGCTGTTCTGGCGGTCATTGGCCTGGTTCAGCGCCAGTTCGCCACCGCTGTGCAGTTTGACGCCGGCTTCACCGCCATCGAAGCGGCTGCCTTCGTACTGGCCATCGCCGCTCAGCGCGATGTCCACGCCCTGTTTGCCGACATAGCTGCCGACCACCGCCTTGCTGCTGTCGCTGCGCTTGTCGTTGCTGCCGCCAGCGCCGCTGCCACGCAGGTTCAGGTCCTCACCGGTGGTGGTGTAGACCCGCACGCCGGCCTTGGCGTCCAGCGCCTGCTCGCTGCTGCTGTGGGTATCGCTGGCGGCCTTGGCCACCTGGCTGCCGGCGTCGATCTTCAGCGCGCCTTGGGTGGCCTCGTAGCGGCTGCCTTCATCCTGCAACTGGCCGGCTACCTTGACCTCCACCTGGCCACCCTTGAACTGGCTGACCACGGCGGTGCTGCCTTGCTCGGTGCGCTGTTTGTTCTGGTGGCCGACTTCCACGTCCAGGCCGACGTTGGGTTGTTCCAGGGCATCGAGCAGGCCCGGCTGATGGAACTTGCGCTGGGCCACGCCTTCGATGGCTTTTTCCACCGGACGGGTCAGGCCCTTGTATTCGACGTTGGCACCGACATCGGCGGTCCAGGTGTTTTCCTTGTGGCTGGTGGACTCGGTGTTGTGCGCCGCGCGGTTGTCGACCTGTTCGGCGTTCACCTGCAACTTGCCGTCGGCCTTGACCTGGGCGCCCTCGGTCACCAGGGTGTTGCCGGCCTTGATGGTCAGGTTGCCGCTGGCGGTGATGCCGGTGGTGTTAGCGGTGCTGGTGTCGCGGGTGTCCTGGGTGCTGCTGTGGGCGAACTCCACACCGTTGCCCGCGCGGTCCAGGCCGCCGGTGTAGTAGAAACCGCCGCCGGTGGTGCGGGTGTCGGTGCTGCTGCTCTTTTGGTCGTGATCGGCCAGCAACTCGACCTGCTTGCCGCTGAGACTGGCATCGCCGTGGGTGGCTTTCAGGTCACTGCCCTTGATGCTCAGGTCGCCGCCCGCAGCGACTTCCAGGCTGCCGCCGCTGAGGCTCGAACCCTGTTGTTGGGTGTCGTTGGTCTTGACCGTTTCCTGCTGGTCTTCGTAACGTACGCCGGCGCGGTATTGCCGGGTGCCTGGGGCATTTTCCTTGGCATAGGCGTCGAAGCCACGGGTGTGGGTCGTTTTTTCGCTCTGCGTAGTGTCCTGCGCCGAGTCGATCTTGATGTCGCCGTCAGCCTTGGCTTCGAGCTTGCCGGTCGCGGTTACTTGCGCGCCGCTGAGGGCGATGTCCTTGGCGCTTTTGAGTTCGAGGTTGCTGTCCGAGCGCAGGTCGCTGGTGACCGTGGTGCTGTCCTTGCGGTTCTGCCGGCTTTCGTCCTTGGTGATGCCGAAGAACTTGCTGTCCTTGCTGTAGCTGTTGTCGTGGGAGCGGTCCTGCACGCCGTCGATGGTCAGCGAGCCTTTTTCGCTGATCACGCTGGCCTGCTTGCCGCCACGGGCCTGGCTGCCGCTGATGCGGACTTCGTCGGCCTTGACGATCAGGTCGCCCTTGGCGTTGACCTTGCTGCCCTTGTTCAGGGTCTTGCCCTTGTCGCCGTCGCCGTTCTTGCCGAAGAAGCTGCCGCCGACCAGGTCGCCGGAGTAGGACTTGTCGCTGTTGCTCTGGGTGCGGCTGGCGCTGGTGATGTCCACCTGGCGCCCGGTCAGCTGGATATTGTTGCTGGCCAGTTCGGCGCCCTGCAGTTGCAGCTGCTTGCTGCTGGTCAGTTGCAGGTCGTTGCCGGCCTCAAGCTGGCTGGTGATGCTGCGTTGCTCGCTGCTGGACTTGTCCCAGTCGGCTTTCCACAGGTGTTTGCGGTGGTGGCCCTGGTCGCGTTGTTCGTGGGTTTCGGTGGCGGCGGTCAGGCGCAGGTCGGCGCCGCTCTCGACCTTCAGGTTGTTGCCGGCCTTGACCTGGCTGGCCTTGAGTTCGGTGTTGGCGCGGGCTTTGAGCTCGGCATCGCGGCTGGCGGTCAGCTGGTTGCCGTGTTGACGGCTGTCGCTGTCGGTCAGGGTCCGGTCGTAGGTTTCCCAGGTGATGCCGATGGTGCTGTTGCTCCACTGCTCGCGTTTTTCCTGGAGCTTGCGGCTTTCGATGGCGCTCAGGGTGAGGTTGCGTCCGGCGTCGAGCTTGACGTCGCGGGCGCTGACATCGGTGGCGGCGAGGGTCAGGTCCTGGCCGCTGCGCAACTGCACGTCGCCCTGGCTGCTGTGCACGCCGGCACGGATGGCATCGAGGCTGTCAGGCTTGGCCTGGCCGCTGATATGCAGGTCGCCGGCGGAGGCGATATCCACACCGTCGCGACCTTTGACCTGCACCGCGCCGACACGCACGCCGGCGCCTTCGGCGGTGCTGACAATGTTGATGCGTCCGGCCTGCATGGCGCCGAACAGGCTGGCGTCGATGCGCTGCTCCTTGGTGTTACCGGCCGGGTCGGTGCTGAGCACCTTGCCGCTGGCCGGGTCCACGCGGTTGCGCCCGACGGTGAGGTTGAGCTGGTTGCCGGCAGTGAGGGCACCCTGGCTGTCGATGCGCGGGGCGATCAGGTTGATGCTGCCCTTGTCGTTGCTCAGGCCTTTGCCCTCGACCGTCAACTGGCCCTTGGCGTCACGGGTGCTCAGGGCTTGCAGCTTGCCGTCGTTGAGCTCTGGGCGACCGACCAGCAGGCTGGCGTTCGGCGTATTGATGAAGCTGCCGCCGTTGACCGAGATGCCGTTGGGGTTGGCCAGCACATAGTCGGCGGCGCGGCCGAAGATCTCCTGGGGACCGTTGAGCGCCGAGGTGTTGCGGCTGATCACCTCGTTGAGAATCACGCTGGCGTCCTGGCCGTGGAACTGCGGGTTGGCGGCCAATTGCCCGGCCAGTTGCGAGGCTCCGGATTGCAGGGCGTTGTTCAGCACCACGCCCTGGCGATCGACGTTGTAATCGAGGAACTGGTTATGGGAGAGCCCGGCGCCGTTGGGCGCGACGATGTTGACGATAGGCACGCCGTTCTGGTTTTGCAGCTGCGGGATACCGCCCGGGCCTTCGACCACGGTGATACCGCCGGCCAGCGCCTGCGGCAGGTGGGAGACCAGCAGCAGGCTGGCGATGGCCAGGCGCAGTTTGCCCCTGGGGGAGAGGTGAAACACTGATGTGTTGTCGGGCATAAGAAGCTCTCTATGTGTGGGCCGAGTGGCAATGCGCGTTGTTCGTTGCAACGCTGCTGTGGTGTTCAGGCTCGGCTGTTTTCTTCAGGCTGGTGCACGGTTCGCGGGACCTCAGATCTGCACACTCAGGCGGGTCAGCCAGGTGGGCGATTCATGGTGAAAGCGTTGGGGTGTTTCCAGGCTGTGCTGGTAGTCGACATCGACTTGCAGGTTCTTCCAGCTCAGGTTCAGGCCGATGCTGGCGCCGCTCAGGCGCTCGCTGCTGGCTCCCTCTTGCGCCTTGATCCGGCCGTGGTCGAAGGCCAGGCGCGGGGTCAGCTTGACGGGCAGATCGTTCTGCAACGGCAGGCGCAGGGTGTTGCGCCAGATGCCGCCGATGGCGCCCGAGGCGCTGTTCTCGCGATAGCCGCGCACGGCGGAGTCATCGGTGCCCAGCAGTTGTTCGATGGCCGGCAGCGGGTCGGGGCTGTATTGCAGCGACAGCTGGCTCTGCCACTGCCAGGGCTGGCTGCCGAAGCGGCCATTGCGCCACTGGCTGAGGCTGGCGCGGTACTTGTGGAACTGCGCCTGCGGCAGGTTTTTCTGCACCTGTTGCGAGTCGCGGTCGGCGCCGAACCAGGTCAGGCCCTGGGCGTAGTTGAAGTCCAGGTTCCACACCGCGCTGTTGAGCCAGAACAGGTTGAGCCCGGCTTCGGCCACGGTCAGGGTCGGGCTCTGGATGCCTATGCGGGCTTTTTGCAGGTAGCTGTCGACGTCCTTGTGGGCCAGTTGCAGGTTGGCGCTCAACTGGTGGCCCTGGTCGCGCCACAGCACGCGGTCGGCGCGCAGGCTGAGCAGGTCGGTGCGTCCGCTGTTGTAGAAGGTCACGCTGCTGAGCTTGAACGGTGCCCGGTACTCGGCATGGCTGGCGAACAGGCTGTAGGTCCAGTAGCCGTAGGGGATCGAGTAGAAGACGCTGGTGCTGCGGCTGTAGCGCGGACCGTGGTTGAGGGTGTCGCTGAAGTTCAGGTTGAGCGCGTCGTTGAGTTGCAGCGGGCTGTCGAGGCTCAGGTTGATGGCGTTGCGGTCGCGCCCGGTGCTGGCGCTGCCGAGGTTATCCACACCCAGCCCCAGGGCCCAGCGCGAGGCACCGCTGCTGCGCGGGCGCAGGATGATCCGCGAGGCGCCGGGCTGGCTGCCGGGGGCGATATCGGCGGTCAGGTCCAGGGAGCGCAGGCGATTGAGCTGGTCCAGGCCCTGTTCCAGGTCGCGCAGGTTCAGCGGTTCGCCGAGCATGCCGGGAAAGGCCCCGGCCAGCGAAACCGGCAGGCTCTGATCGGCCAGTTCGACGGCCTCGACATAACCTTCGTCGACCACGATATCCAGGGAGTGGCCGGCGGCTGGGGCACTGCTCAGGTAAGGGCGGCTGGCGATGTAGCCGGCCTCGACATAGATCCGGGTGATCTGCGCCAGCAGGCGGTTGATCCCGTTCACCCCCATGCAGGGTGCGATATAGGGTTCGAGCTGGCGGTTCAGCCGGTCTTTCTTGAACAGCGTGACGCCGGCGATCCGCGTGCCGCTCAGGGCCCAGCAGTGTTCATCCTCGCCACCTTGGGCGGTTTCGGCGGGAGTGACTGCCGGGGTACCGAAGCTGCCGCGCTGCAACTGGCGCTGGCGCTGTTCCAGTTGCAGTTGTTGCAGGTCGCGCTGTTGCTGTTGCTGCAGGCGCAGGGCTTCCTGACCCGGTTGTGGCATATCGGCGGCGGCCACCGGCAGGGCCCCGGTCAGCAGCGAGAGCAGCAACCAGCGGCGCAGGCCGGTGTGACAGCTTGGGTGACGTGAGGACGTATAGGGCACTCGACATCCTTAATAGTGAAAATCGGACGAGGAAGTGCGGGAACAACTTATCGACACGGATTCATTCCGTGTACTCACTTCCATTTTGACGCTTGAGTCCTGGGCGCGCTCTTTGTTACAGCGAGGGATGAAATTATTTTGAAAATATCTACTGAACTAACAGATTGGCTGGAGTTTGAATGAGAGTACTTAGTTTGCTTGCTATTTGTTTTGCTGCCGATCATCCGGCCTAGGGTCATGCAAGGGGAACGAGCTGTCGAAGAGCGAAATTAATCTTTGTTAGCTCATTAGGGGTCGAGACTAGCGGAAACGATAAAGTCGATTTGTACGGAATTTGTAATCGCACGGAACCCTGCAGGGCCCTTGTATTGCAAGGGTTTCGGCCTGAGGGAGGGGCAGATGTATCGAAAGGTAAAGGTAGGATGTTTGGTTGTATCGTTAACGGTCTGTTTAATTCAGGCTAGTTGGATTGATTGTTCAGCTACATATGTCGGTCGATATCGCTAGTTATAGAGCAAGTGCTCTAGATGCCAGAAAGCTGTCTGGAATAGTACCTAGCGGATGATATCTGGCGAACTGGGTGGAAGTGAGCGGCACTGTCGAGCCGTGTGAAACAGGCAGGTGATCAAAGTTGAAGTAACGACCGCGTCAGGATATTGCCTGATAAGGGACTAGGGGAATCCCTTAGTTGCCGGCTCACGAAAAACCGCTCGAACGGCCACCTCGATAACGCGAGGCAGCCGTTCAACGGCGGGTCATTGCGGGCTGGAACGCCCGGTCATTTCCCGGGCCATCTCGCTGGCGTAGCTGTCGGTCATGCCGGCGATGAAGTCGATCATGCGCAGGAAGGAGGCGTGCAGCGAGCCGTTCGGATCCGGCGCGTTATTGCCCAGCAGGTCGAGAATCCGCCGGTTCTTGAATGACGGAGTGCGTCCGCCATGCTGTTCCAGCGCGGCGCCGCAGAACGAGTTGAGGAGGATTTCCAGGGTGGTGTAGGCGCCGATCTCGTGCAGGGTCTTGCGCTTGTCCTGGAAGATCTTCTTGCGTGCGATGTCCTTGGCGTTGAGCACGCAACGCTTGGCCGGGCCGTGCATGTGCTCCACCAGGTCGCCAGGCAGGGTGCCGCTGAGCAGGGCGTCCTGCTGTTCGACGAAGGCCCGGGCGGCGGCGTTGGTCAGGTGCTCGATGGCCTTGCCGCGCAGGATCGCCAGCTTGCGCCGGCGCGAGTCCCGCGGGCCGAGCTGGCGATAGGTTTCCGGCAGGTCGTCGCCTACCAGCCCGAGTAGCAGCGACTCGACTTCGGCATAGTCGAGCAGCTCCATTTCCAGCCCGTCCTCGAGGTCGATCAGGGCGTAGCAGATGTCATCGGCGGCTTCCATCAGGTACACCAGCGGATGGCGGGCCCAGCGTTGTTCCTCGAGTTGCGGCAGACCGAGCTTGTTGGCGATCTGTTCGAGCAACGGCAGTTCGCTCTGGTAGCAGCCGAACTTGTGCTTCTTGTAGCCCAGGGAGTCGGCATGGCGCGCGGTCCAGGGGTACTTCAGGTAGGTGCCGAGGGTGGCGTAGGTCAGCCGCGTACCGCCGTCGAACTGGTGGTATTCCAGCTGGGTCAGCACCCGGAAACCCTGGGCATTGCCTTCGAAGTTGAGGAAGTCGTTGCGCTCGTTTTCGCTCATGGCGTCCAGCCAGCCGCGCCCGGCGGCCTGCTGGAACCAGTGCCGGATCGCGTCTTCGCCGGAGTGGCCGAACGGCGGGTTGCCGATGTCGTGGGCCAGGCAGGCCGATTGCACCACCATCCCCAGGTCGCTGGGTTCGCACCAGTCGGGCAGGGCGTCGCGAATGGTCTCGCCAACCCGCATGCCCAGGGAGCGACCGACACAACTGACTTCCAGGGAGTGGGTCAGGCGCGTGTGGATATGGTCGTTGCTGGACACCGGGTGCACCTGGGTCTTGCGACCCAGGCGGCGGAAGGCCCCGGAGAAAATGATGCGGTCGTGGTCCTTGTGGAAGGGGCTGCGGCCCAGCTCTTCAGAGCTGTGCAGCGGTTTTCCAAGGCGTTCGCGGGTAAGCAGGGTATGCCAATCCAAGGCGGGGTCTCTCCGTCGAATGACTGATGAGCTAGCTTCCCGGTTCGCGCCCAAGCCTGCAAGTGGAACTAAAGCCCCGCGGCATCGATATCGATCAGCAGCAGGCGCTGGCCATTGTCGAAGAACTGCCCGGCGGTCAGGCAGTACTGGTTGCTGGTGGCATCGCGGTAGGTGTTGGACAGGGTCAGCCGCCGCTCGTCCCAGCCTTCGGCCAGCAGGTGATAGAAGTACGGACGCCACGACCAGTTGTGGCCGACATAGCTGTGGTCGGCCTGCCAGCGGTTGTGGCGCCATTCCAGGTTCGGCGTCAGCTGGGTGCCGTGACGATCGCATTGATAGAAGCGCAGCAGCCAGGGAAAGGCATCCAGCTGGGGCAACCGCTCGATCGGGGCCCGGGCCTGGGCCCACTCCTGCAGCAGGGTCATCAGTTCCGCGAGTTGCTGGCGCATCTGCATCAGGCGTCCGCGCTCGGCCAGTTTCTGCTGTACATAGCGCTGGCGCACCCGGGCAAAAGGCGCGACGAAAGCATCGCTGGCGAAGAACGCCTGCTCGGCCCGGGCAAACAGGAAACCCTGGACATACCGCGAGCCGCATTCCAGGGCGAAGTTGAGTTCGGGTTCGCTCTCGACCCCCTCGGCGATGATCCAGCAGCCGGTTTTCTCGGCCATCTGCGCCAGGGCCTTGACCACATCGCTGCTGGGCCCGCCACGGGCCGCGGCCTGGAACAGGCGCATGTCGAGCTTGAGAATGTCCGGTTGCAGGGCCAGCACCCGGTCGAGCTGGGAGTAGCCGGCGCCGAAGTCGTCGATGGCGATCCGCGCGCCGGCTTCGCGGTAGCGCGCCACCACTTCGCTCAGGCGTTGGCTGTTGCCGCTCAGCTCGGTGATTTCGAAGACCACGCGCCGCGGATCGACGCCCTGTTGCTGCAATTGCCTGAGGCTTGGCAACGGCTGGCCGGCGCGCAGGCGGCTGATCCAGCGGGGCGAGATATTGATGCTCAGGAACCAGTCCGGGGGCGCTTCATGCAGGCGGCTCAGGGCGTCGGCGCGAATCAGCCGGTCGAGCCGCCGCAGGGCGGTGGAGGAGGTCCGGGAATCGTTGAACAATGGGCCGACCGACAACAGTTGGCCGTTCGATTGACGCAGGCGGCCCAGGGCTTCGACACCGGCAATGCGGCCGGTGGCGGTGTCGATGAAGGGTTGAAAGCAGGCAAGCGGTTGCCCGTCGATCACGGGGCCTCCTTGGTTGATCTTGTTGATCTTGGCGCTGCGCCGACGCAACAGGCAGGCATAACCCGACCTCTCGTGAGAGAGGTCGGGAGCGCAGCTATTGCGGCAATGATTGCAAGAATGCAGCCAGATAGCGCCGGCTCAATGCTTGCTCGAAGAACCTTGCATGATCAGTTTGATCAGCGGCAACAGGCCGGCGCTGAGCCGCACCAGCCGGGCGAAGCTTCTGACGCTGCCGCTCTTGGCGCCTTTGCCGGTGAGAAACCCCAACAGGGTCACGGCGGCCACGCCCCACAACGGCGCGTGCTTGATGCCGAAGCCCTGTTGCCAGCTCTGGCCAAGGCCACGGACCCGCTGCAAGGGTTGCAGCAACTGCTGGGATTCGTGGCGGATTTCCTGGCGATGCATTTCCATGCGCAGGCGGATCAGAGCCTTGCGCATCTCGCGCCGGGAATTGGTTTGCGGGATGTCGGGCAGGCTCATGGCAGCAGGCGCTCCCTGTCGTTGGCCAGCTCTTCAAGGGTGGCATGGAAGGGCGAGGACTCGTCGAAAATCGCCGCCTTCAGGCGCATGGCGCAGAACAGCGCCGCCAGCGTATAGAAGGCGCACAGCCCGATGATGGCGGGCAGGCGATAGGTGTCCCAGAACAGGATCAGCACCAGCGCCGACAGGCCTATCAACAGCAGCAGGGCGAACACCAGGGCCAGCCCGGCGAACAGCAGCAGGCTGACGGTCCTGGCCTTCTGTTCCTGCAACTCGATGCCGAACAGTTCGACGTGACTGTGCAACAAACCGAGGAAAGCCGCGCCCAGGCGCCGCGTTGAAGAGCCTTGACCCGCTGCGGAGCCGGATTCATCGATAGCCATATCAGCGCCGGGTCGCCAGCAGGCCGATCAGAAAGCCCACGCCCGCCGCGATGCCCACTGCTTGCCAGGGGTTGCTCTGCACATAGTCTTCGGTGGCGGTGACCGCTGCCTGGCCGCGTTCGCGTAGCGATTGCTCGGTCAGTTGCAGGGTCTCGCGGGCGCGCAACAGGCTGTCGTGAATCTGCGTGCGCAATTCGTCCGCCTGGTCGCCGGCCAGGGTGGCGGTGTGTTCCAGCAGACGTTCCGTGTCACTGACCAGTGCCTGAAAGTCCGCCATCAGTGTTTCTTGAGCTGTCTTGGTGGTTTTGCTGGCCATGGTTATCTCCGTAGTGGCGTTCTGAAGGGTTCGAGTATGAGGCTTGCGCGAAGGTTCAGTGCAATTGTCTGGTACAGCTTTTGCTTTGTCCTGGTGCGTAAACACGGGTGGTTGCGCCGAAAGCGCGCAGGATGCGGTGCATGGCAGGTAAAACCTTACCCTAAAAAATCAACACTTATGGAAACACCCCGAGCGATACATCCCACTCGAAAAAGCGTCGCGCCAAAATGGGTCGTAATCCGTGGGTCGATAGGACCCTGGGTGCCAAGTTGGTGCAAAAAACCTTCGAGCGGCTCGCGGCTTTTTCCTGAATATCAGGTCTGCCCATTCCATGGAAAATCTGCAAAGCGCTGTGGACACTCTGGTCCATGGTTCCAATACCCTGTTCATCCTCATCGGCGCGGTCATGGTCCTGGCCATGCATGCCGGCTTCGCCTTTCTCGAGGTGGGCACGGTGCGCCAGAAAAACCAGGTCAACGCCTTGTCGAAGATCCTCAGCGACTTCGCGGTCTCGACCCTGGCCTATTTCTTTATAGGCTATTGGATCTCCTACGGCGTCAGCTTCCTGCAGCCGGCGGCGGTGATCAGTGCCGATCACGGCTACGGGCTGGTGAAGTTCTTCTTCCTGCTGACGTTCGCCGCGGCCATCCCGGCGATCATTTCCGGCGGTATCGCCGAGCGTGCGCGGTTCGTCCCGCAGCTCTGCGCCACGGCGTTGATCGTGGCCTTTATCTATCCCTTCTTCGAAGGCCTGGTGTGGAACGGCAACTACGGCCTGCAAGCCTGGCTGCAGGAGCACTTCGGCGCGGGCTTCCATGATTTTGCCGGTTCCGTGGTAGTGCATGCCATGGGCGGCTGGCTGGCGCTGGCCGCGGTGCTGTTGCTCGGGCCGCGCAATGGCCGCTACCGCGACGGCAAGCTGGTGGCGTTCGCGCCGTCGAGCATTCCATTCCTGGCCTTGGGTTCTTGGATCCTGATTGTCGGCTGGTTTGGCTTCAACGTGATGAGCGCGCAGACCCTGCAAGCGGTCAGCGGGTTGGTGGCGGTGAATTCGCTGATGGCCATGGTGGGCGGCACGGTGGCGGCGCTGATCGTCGGGCGCAACGACCCGGGCTTCCTGCACAACGGCCCGCTGGCCGGGCTGGTGGCGATCTGCGCCGGCTCCGATCTGATGCATCCGGTGGGGGCGCTGATTACCGGGGCGATTGCCGGCGCGCTGTTCGTCTGGTGCTTTATCGCCACCCAGACGCGCTGGAAGATCGACGATGTGCTAGGTGTCTGGCCGCTGCACGGTTTGTGTGGCGTGTGGGGCGGTATCGCCTGCGGCATCTTCGGCCAGAGCGCTTTGGGTGGCCTGGGCGGTGTCAGCCTGATCAGCCAGTTGATCGGTACTGGCCTGGGCGTGCTGGTAGCGCTGGTCGGCGGCTTCCTGGTGTATGGCGCGATCAAGGTGCTCTGCGGCCTGCGCCTGACCCAGGAGCAGGAGTATTACGGCGCCGACCTGTCGCTGCACAAGATCGGCGCGGTCAGCCAGGACTGAGGCCTTGTGGCCCTGGCCGGAATCCCCTGCCAGGGCCGTTTGCCGCTGATCATTGGCCGCCGAGCAGGCGCGCCTCCGACGCCTCGATGGCCGCCAGCGGGCCGGACATCAACACCGTATCGCCGGCTTGTAGCAGGGTGCTGGCGGCCAACTCCAGGTCGTGGCCATCGCGCTGCACGCCTTGCACATCCACGCCCAATTGTTCCAGCGCCAGCTCGCCCAGGGCCAGGTCGCAGGCGTGGGCCGCGCTGCCGAGATTGACCGCATGCATCAGCACCCGCGGCTGGCCGCGATTGTCCAGCAGGTCGGTCTGCGCGCCATGGTAGAAACCATGCAGCAGGCGATAGCGGCTGTGGCGGACTTCATCGACCTTGGCCTGTACCTGGTGTTCCGGCAGCCCGAGCATCACCAGCGCATGGGACGCCAGCATCAGGCTCGACTCCAGCAGCTCCGGCACCACTTCGCTGGCGCCGGCGGCCTTCAGTTCGGCCAGTTGGCTGTCATCCCGGGTGCGCACCAGGATTGGCACTTCGCTGTTGATCCGGCGCGCGCTTTTCAGCACGTTCAGGGCGATGTCGGTCTTGTCCACGGCAATCACCAGCAGCCGCGCGCGTTCGAGGCCGACCGCCGCCAGCAGCTCGGCGCGGCGGGAGTCGCCGTAATGCACGCAGCTTTCGCCGGCCGCGGCTTCCTGGACCCGCACCGGGTCGTCGTCCAGGGCAATGAAGCGCTGCTGTTCGCGGCGCAGGAAGCGGCCGATCGACTGGCCGACGCGGCCATATCCACAGATCACCACGTGCGCCTGCAATCCGGCGTTGAGGGCGCTGATTTCTTCCAGGTGGGCCTCCTGGTTCGGCTTGCGGTGCAGGCGCGCAGCAAGGCCCGGGGCGGCGCGCAGCAGCAAGGGGGTCAGCAGCATCGAACAGAAGGTCGCGGCCAGCAGCAGGCCGCTCAGTTCAGCCGGCATCAACTGGCTCTGCTGCATCTGCGCCATCAGCGCAAAACAGAACTCGCCACCCTGGGCCAGGGCCAGGCCACTGCGCCAGGCCGTCTCGCCGTCGCTGCCGCGCAGCTTCAGCAACAGCGCCACCACTGCGCCCTTGATCAGCATCAGGGCCAGGGTCAGGCCGAGGATCAACAGGGCATGGCTGGCGAACAGTTGCAGGTCGATCAGCATGCCGATGCTGACGAAAAACAGCCCCAGCAGAATGTCGCGGAACGGCCGGATATCGGCCTCGATCTGGTGCCGGTAGCGGCTTTCCCCCAGCAGCATGCCGGCAAGGAACGCACCAAGGGCGGGGGACAGGCCAAGCAGGTGGGTCAGCCAGGCGGTCAGCAGGACGATGACCAGGGCCAGCAGCACGAACAGCTCGGCGGAATGGGAGGCGGCCACCTCGTGGAACAGCCGTGGCAGCAGCCAGCGGCTGGCCAGCGCCAGGCCGATAAACAGCAGGGCGGTCTTGCCCAGGGTCAGGGGCAGGGCCCAGTACCAGGCCTGTTCGGTGTTGCCGGCGAATACCGGCACCAGGGTCAGCAATAGCACCGCCACCACGTCCTGGAACAGCAACACGCCGATCGCATTCTGCCCGTGGCTGCTGAAGATCTCCCCGAGGCTGCCCAGCTCCTTGCTGACGATGGCGGTGGAGGACAACGCCAGGCCCGCGCCGAGCAGCAGCGCCGGGGTCAGCGGCCCGCCGGCGAGGATCAGCAGGCCGCCGAGGACGGCGCCGCTGCACAGCACTTGCAAGCTGCCCAGGCCGAAGACCACCCGGCGCAGGGCCAGCATTTTCGATACGGAAAACTCCAGCCCCAGGGAAAACAGCAGGAACACCACCCCCAACTCCGCCAGGTCAGGCAGGTTTTCGTTGTCGTTGACCCAGCCGAAGGCGGTCGGCCCCACCAGCAGGCCCACGCACAGGTAGCCCAGCACGGGCGGCAGGTGCAGGTGCCGGAACAGGGCGATCACCACCAGGGATGAAGCAAGGATGATCAACAGATTGGCAAACACAGGCATCTCCGGCGGCGGGTTGAAATACAGAGCGTAGAGGCAAAAAAAGCCGCGAGGGTCGCTCAACCGCAAGTTGGCGACGCTGACCTGCATCAGCTATTTGGCAGAATGCCCGACGATGAGCGCACGCTGCCGTGTTCATCGGTCGACGGCTTTTTCCCGCGGGCCTAGAATAAGCGCCTGTCTCTTTTCGGTCTGTATGTCATGCCTCCTGAATGTCAGCTGTTCGGCACCCTGGGCTGCCACCTGTGCGAACTCGCCGAGGCGGAGTTGATGCCGCTGGTGGAGCACGGGCTGTTGGTCGAGCTGGTGGATATCGCGGAAGACGAAACCCTGTTCGAGGCGTATGGCCTGCGTATCCCGGTCCTGCGCCGGGTAGACAGTGGCGCCGAGCTGGGCTGGCCGTTCGATGCCGAGCAGGTGGTGGCCTTCCTGCGCTGAGCCGGCTGTCGCTGGCACGACACTTTCCGTTTGTCGCCTTCGCTGCAATCCCTTGGCGGGATCCCGATTATTCGGTTACTGTATATGCGTACAGTTATCGGGATGGTTCGCCATGTCTCTCACAATCCTCGCCCGCGCCGAGCGTTTGCAACACCTGTCGCCCGAGCATGCGGGGCATGATGGGTTTGCTGCCGGGCTCAAGTTCGAAGGCGGTTTTTCGCTGGATCGCACCGTGGGTCTCGGAGCGCCGCAGATCCGTGCGGTGCTGGTGGATGACGACAGCCTGCTGGGCTTCGGGATCTATCCCGGCGACCGGCTGATCGTCGATCGTTCGGCGGCCCCGGCGGTGGATCAGTATGTGGTGGCCCATCTTGATGGCGAAGAAGCCTATGGCGTGCGCCTGCTGGCTCCCGACCCCAAGGGCGGGATGCTGCTCAAGGCGGCGCGACCTTCGATTGCACCTATCCCCCTGGACGATCGGGACTCGGCGCAAATCTGGGGCGTGGTGTTGTGGGTGGTCAGTTATGTCGGCCGTGGCTGATACCGATGTGCGGGGCGTGTGCTCAGTGGATGAAATGAGAGGGTAGAAGGACTGATGATGGTCAATGTCGAACAATTGAAGAGCAGTGTGAACCGCATGTCCGCCGATGTGGTGCGCGAAGCGGTACTCGAACTGCGCCTGGACGGCCTGGTCACGGAAGGCAAGACGCCGTTCAACAAGCTGCATTTCAATACCTGCTTTGCCGAAATCGAAGCCCTGTTCCAGCGTGCGGGTTATCACCGGCAACTGGACGTGGTGGGGTATCAAGGCTTGTTGTATGCACTGTATGACCCGGCCCGTTGGGAAGCGGTCGATGTGTTGCGCTGGCTGAAGGAGTTTACCGATGCCGCCGCGCAAGTCGGCGTGGCCCGCGCCTAGTCGTTGGTCCCGAAGGGGGAAACTCTCCTAGGCTCCCCGGGACCCATGCTGGATAATGCCGCTCTGCATTGTCCGCTCGAGCTTTTGTATGTCCTCCGTAGCTTTTTCCGCCGCACAGCATCAGGCCAGCACCCTGTACCTACCCCCCGGGTCATGGCCAACCGTACTGGACTGCCTGTGTGATCACTTCAGCACCATCAGCCGCGAACAGTGGCTGAGCCGGATCGCCCGCGGCCGGGTGCTCGATGGGCAGGGGCTGCCGATCGGCATTGACCTGGCGTACCGCGAAGGCCTGCGCATCCATTATTTCCGTGAAGTGCTCGACGAAAAGGTCATCCCGGTGCAGGAATCGATCCTCTACGTCGATGAACACCTGGTGGTGGCGGACAAGCCGCATTTCCTGCCGGTCACCCCGGCGGGGGAATATGTCGAGCAAACCTTGCTGCGCCGCCTGATCCGCAGCCTGGACAATCCCCACCTGGTGCCTTTGCATCGCATCGATCGGCATACGGCGGGCCTGGTGTTGTTTTCGGCCAATCCGCAAAGCCGCTCGGCCTATCAGTCGCTGTTTCCGACGCGCAGGATCGACAAGCGCTACGAGGCCATCGCACCGGCCTTGCCTGGTCTTGAGTTCCCGCGGGTGCATAAAAGCCGTTTGGTCGATGGCGAGCCTTTTTTTCGCATGCAGGAAGGGCCTGGCACCCCTAATACGGAAACGGCGCTGGAGGTCCGGGAAGAGAACGGTGATCTCTGGCGTTATGGGCTGTATCCGGTGACCGGCAAAAAGCACCAGTTGCGGGTGCACATGAGTGCGCTGGGGGCGGCGATCTGCAACGACCCGTTCTATCCCGATGCGCTCAAGGATGTGGAGGACGATTACGCCAAGCCGCTCAAGCTGCTGGCCCAGGGGCTGCGCTTTACCGACCCGCTGACCGGTGAGGAGCGTGAGTTCGAGAGCCGGATCACCTTGCAGTGGTAATCCCGGCAACTGCTTGCTGCATCCAGAAACGATAAAGCCCGCGAAAGCGGGCTTTATGCATTCAAGGCTGTAACGGTATGGATTACAGCTCTTTTACCGTACGAACCTGATCTTTGTTGATGCGGGTTTGTTTGCCGTCCAGTTGTTCGAACTCGTAGAAGCCGGAGTCCTGATCGTATTTCGGCGTGTCGACGGCCTGGATTTCGCGACCGTCATTCAGGGTGATCACAGTAGGCGATGCGCAACCGGCGAGAGTGGCAAGGCCCAGTGCAAGCATGAGAGTGGCGAGAGTCCGCTGAATCATTATGTGTCTCCGAGATGAATACTTTTAGTTGCTGTGCTTGAGACGTATACAACGCCTGCAAGTTCCTTGAGTTAAGGGCATTCTGACACGCCGTGCTGCTGGCTTAACAGCTCTGGTGTATTCAGATTAGCCAATCGTGGATCGTTTGCCGGACATTGCAGGGCCTGAGCATCCAGCCCGCGCATGATACGTCCGGGGCTGCGTTCACCCTTCTGCCAGGCGCCCTCGAAGGTGCCGAGCAGTGCGCGCGGAATGATACACAGCAAGGGTTCCCAGTGCTCGCCATGGCGCAGCATCAGTGGTCTGGCCGGGTGCTGGGCGGCGCTTTGTCGCATGGCGTCGATCAGGTGTGCGTCGATGCGCGGTACGTCGCAGGGCAGCACCAGCAGATGGGCATGCCGGGCGACGGCCAATCCGGCACGAATACCTGCCAGCGGCCCCGGGAAATCATTGCTTTCGTCCTGCACCAGTTGATCGGCAAAAGGCGCGTACTGCTGCCGGTTGCGGTTGCAGGAAATGATCAGGTCATCGCTCAGGCCGCGGGTCAGTCGATGCAGGTGGGCGATCAATGGCCGGCCCTGCCACTCGATCAGCCCCTTGTCCCTTCCGCCCATGCGTTGGCCGCGCCCACCGGCCAGGAGCAGAATGGAGCAGGGTGGCAAATCTGCGCGCTGGGTCATGGCTCGTCTCCACAGGGGCGGTCAAAGAGAGCGCTGTGATATAACACCGGGCTGTTTCTCCTACAACTGGATCGAGCCTATGAAAGCCAAGGCTGATGTACCTTTTGCACCTCTGAATATCGCGGTGCTGACTGTCAGTGATACCCGGACCCTGGAGACCGATACATCCGGCCAGGTCTTCGTCGATCGTCTGGGCGCTGCTGGCCATAACCTGGCCGCGCGCGTCCTGCTCAAGGACGATCTCTACAAGATTCGCGCACAAGTGGCGACCTGGATCGCCGACGATCTGGTCCAGGTGGTGCTGATCACCGGCGGCACCGGTTTCACCGGCCGCGACAGCACCCCGGAAGCCGTGTCTTGCCTGCTCGACAAACAGGTCGACGGATTTGGCGAGTTGTTCCGCCAGATCTCGGTTGCCGACATCGGCACTTCCACCGTGCAGTCCCGAGCCCTGGCCGGCCTGGCCAACGGCACGTTGGTGTGCTGCCTGCCGGGCTCGACCAACGCGGTGCGTACCGGTTGGGACGGCATCCTCGCCGAACAGCTGGATTCGCGGCACCGGCCGTGCAATTTCGTCACGCACCTGAAACAGGCCGCGCCTTGTGAATCCCGTGGGTAAGCCGGGCAAGACCGGTGCCTTGATGCCGGTCGAGGTCGCACTGGCCCGTTTGCTGGAGATGGCCGAGGCTACTCCCATTCTCGAGCGCGAGCGGCTGCCGCTGGCGGCGGCTCAAGGCCGGGTATTGGCCGACGATCTGGTTTCCACCCTGGACCTTCCGCCCTGGCCCAATAGCGCCATGGACGGTTACGCCTTGCGTGCCGCAGATTGGAACGGCGAGCCCCTTGTCGTCAGCCAGCGCATCTTTGCTGGTCAGGCCCCCGAGCCTTTGGCGCCTGGCACCTGTGCGCGCATCTTTACCGGTGCGCCGGTTCCGGCGGGCGCCGACTGCGTGGAAATGCAGGAAAACGCCCAGGTCCAGGACGATGGGCGGGTGGCTTTTACCGAGCCTCTCGGCGCCGGGCAGAACATTCGTCCACAAGGCCAGGAAACCACGGTCGGCGAGTGTGTGCTGGTGGCCGGGACGCAGCTGGGGCCGATCGAACTGGGGCTCGCTGCTTCCCTGGGCTGTGCGGAGCTGGATGTGGTGCGCCGCGTGCGGGTCGCTGTGCTCTCCACTGGCGACGAATTGGTAGAACCCGGGCAGGCGCTCGGTCCGGGGCAGATCTACAACAGCAACCGTGTCCTGCTGTGCAGTTGGTTGCAGCGTCTGGGCTGCGAGGTGGTCGACGGCGGAATCCTGCCCGACGATCTGCCCACGACCCGGCGTCGCCTTGCCGAGCTGGCGGATGTGGATCTGATTCTGTCCACCGGCGGTGTATCGGTGGGCGAGGCGGATTTCCTGGGCATTGCCTTAAGAGAAGAGGGTGAACTGGCCCTCTGGAAACTGGCGATCAAGCCGGGCAAGCCGTTGACCTTCGGGCATTTTCGCGGTGTGCCGGTAATCGGCCTGCCTGGTAATCCGGCCTCGACGCTGGTGACCTTTGCCTTGCTGGCCCGCCCTTATATTTTGCGGCGCCAGGGAGTGAAGGAGCTGCAACCCTTGCAGTTCCAGGTTCCGGCTGGATTTGCCTGGCCGAAGCCGGGGAACCGCCGAGAGTATCTGCGGGGACGTCTGGAGCAGGGTAGGGCTGTCATCTACCGGAACCAGAGTTCCGGGGTCCTGCGCAGTGCCGCCTGGGCCGAGGGGCTGGTCGAAGTGCTGGAAGAGCGAACGCTGGTTGAGGGCGATTGGGTCAACTTCATTCCATTGAGTGAAGTCTTGGGTTGACTCCAGGGGAGGCGGACCTGGTCGGCAGGGCCGGGTCCATCCTCCAGAGCCCTGCCCATCACCGCAGCAGTAAAAGGATCAGCAAGCCAAAGCGGCTGTTCAGTCCCCAGGACAGCAGTGCCGATAGAAACCCGGCATAGGCCAATACCCACGCGAGTTTTTTGAGCAAGGCGTGAAGCTTGCTGTCGGGCTTAGGCTCACGGTCACGGCTATGCACCTGATGGACACTCAGTTCCGGGTGTTTGCCTGTGCCGAGCAGGATGCTCCCTTCCAGCCGGTTGAGCGCGGAGCTCGAGCGTTCAAAGCATTTCTTGTCATCCATGTGTTTCGCTTCCCTGTTTGAGGCGTCGTTCGCCTGCCATGAACATTCTCCGATTGTCTGTTTCGGGTCAATTCAGGTGATTCTCAATCTGCGGTCAGAAAAGTTACCGGTCAGTGGGCAGGCGGCCTGATGGGGACAAATTGATTACAACTCGGTCGAACTTTTTCTCATGGACCGGGGGTCAACATCCTTCAATGGTCCTCGAATGACAGGAGTGATGAGCGATGAGCGAGCGCAAGGCGATGCTGATACTGCACGGCAAGCAGGCCCTCAACGAAGAAGTCCGCGCCGCTGTCGAGCGCAAGCGTGAAGAGGGTTGGGAGCTGGCGGTCCGCCTGACCTGGGAAGCGGGCGATGCCCAGCGCCTGGTGGATGAAGCCCTCGCGGTCGGTTATACGCGTCTGATCGCGGGAGGCGGTGACGGCACCTTGCGGGATATCGCCGAGGCCATGGCGGCGCAGGCCAACGATGCCAGTCTGGTGTTGCTGCCGCTGGGGACGGCCAATGATTTTGCGCGGGCGGCCGGCGTGTCGTTGCTGCCCCATGAGGCACTGAACCTGCTCGACGTGCCGGCACGGACGATCGATCTCGGCGAGGTCGGTGGCCAGGTATTTCTCAATATGGCCACGGGTGGGTTCGGCAGCCAGGTGACGGCCAATACCTCTGAGGACCTGAAAAAGATTCTGGGCGGCGCCGCTTATCTGTTCACCGGTTTGTCCCGTTTCAACGAACTGCATGCGGCCTACGGCGAGCTGCAGGGGCCGGATTTCCATTGGCGCGGTGACCTGCTGGCCCTGGGGATCGGCAACGGGCGCCAGGCCGGTGGTGGTCATCTGCTGTGCCCTGAGGCGATGGCCGATGATGGGTTACTGGATGTCAGTATCCTGCCGGCCCCCCAGGAGCTGGTAGGCACCTTAAAGGACCTGCTGGCCGGTGGCTGGGGGATCGACAACCTGTTTGTGCGTACGCGCCTGCCCTGGGTGGAAATCAAGGTGTCCGAGGGGCTGGATATCAATCTCGACGGTGAGCCCCTGCAAGGCGAAAGCCTGCGTTTTCGCGCGCTCCCAGGGGCATTGCGGGTGCATTTGCCGGAAGACTCCCCGCTGTTGGGGGCTTCGGCGCCTTAATCGTCGAGGCTGATGATCTGTTCGCGGACGGCAAACAGGACCAGGCCGGCCACGTCATAGATCTGCAGGCGTTTCATGATCTGCGAGCGATGGGTTTCCACGGTCTTGATGCTCAGGCCCAGCCCGTGAGCGATTTCGCGGGTCGATTTGCCGCGAACGATCAGGCGCAGGATCTCCAGCTGGCGTGCGGTCAGGTTATGGGTTTCAACGGGTTCTGGATGAGGTTTCTGCACGCGGATCAGTGCCTGGTTGATCACCGTATGGGCAATGGCCGGGCTGAGATAACGTTCGTTGTTGCGCAAGGCCTCGAGCGCGTGCTCGAGTTCGTTGGCGGTGGTGTCCTTGAGCAGATAGCCATGAGCCCCTGACTCCAGGGCCTGCATGATCAGCGCCGGATCGGTGTGCATCGAGAGAATCAGTACCTTGCTCTGCGGGTGCACCACCTTGAGTTTCTTCAGGGCTTCAAGGCCGCTGACATCCTTCATGGAAATATCCAGCAGGATAATGTCTGGCGACAGCCTTTCGACCATTTCCAGTACTTGTGCGCCATCGTTGGCTTCGCCGATCACGGCATAGCCAGGAATGTCCATGACCAGGGCACGCACGCCAGCCCTGATGAGCGAGTGGTCATCCACCAGAAGTAAGTTGCAGGTCAATGTAAAACCTTATTCGTACTGGCCCGTTCGAGTGCGCGAGGCGCCCAGGGGAAGAGTGCTTCGATTTGTGTACCCTGGTCGGGCTGGCTGGAAACCTTCAGGGTGCCACCCAGTTGCGCGATCCTTTCCGCCATGCCCGCCATGCCGCGTTGTCCTTGTGCGCCAGGATTGGCCGCCGGGGAAAAACCACGGCCATCGTCGCTGATAAACAGCGAAAGCCCCTCGGGCAGGCGTTGCAGGCGCACCAGCAGGTTATCCGCCTGGGCGTGGCGCAGTATGTTGGTGACGGCTTCCTGGGTGATGCGAAAGGCGGCCACCGCCATCTCCTCGGGGATGCCTGCCAGGCGTTGCTTGCATTCCAGGCTCCAGTGCACGGAAGTGTTTTCCAGGGTCTTGAGCAAGTGGGCCCGCAGGCTGGCTTCCAGGCCCAGGCTGGCCAATTGTCGAGGATTGAGAATGGCCGATACATCGCGCACCTTGGCCAGGGTTTCTTCCAATGTGCTTTGAAGCGTTGTGCAATGCTGTTGCAGATCTTCGGGCAGGCGGCGCTTGAGCCATTCGCTTTGCAGCTTGGCGGCAGTCAGCAACTGACCAATATCATCATGCAATTCACGACTGAGGCGATGGCGCTCGTTTTCCTGGACTTCCAGCAAGCGGTCCGCCAGCTCCTGAGGCTGGAACTTGATCGATTTGCGCGAATCACCGTAATAGGCCCAGACACTGGCCAGGGCCGCCAGATTCAGGATCAGCAGGCTGAGGGGAAAGGTAGTCGACAGGCAATAGATGGCCAGACTTCCAAGTGCCGAGCATGAGCACAGCAACAGGTTGAGCCAGCGCAGGTTTATTCGAGAGAGAAGCCTGGTGGCAGTTGACTTGAGGCTGGCGTACATAGCGGATGGAGCCAATGAATGTTCGCTGCGGGGAGACCGGTCAAGGCAACTGACGAGCCCCGGTTTGGAAAACGGTATTGTTTGAGTATGCGGCTTCAATTAACGCGATCTATTCGTTGGGAGCAAGCCTTGCACTGATCTGGCGTGTAACAAGATCAATCTGAAGTCACAGTGCCATTAAGTACATCGTCTAGTGGTTGGCATAGTACCAGCTTTAGCTACCGTTGGTCGCGTCCCTATATATGTCCAGAGGGTCAGGAATATTGCCTTCTGGGACGCATGTTCCGATTTGCCGATTTTTAACTGATCACGCTGAAACAGTGGCTGTATCCCGCCTTGCGCATACGGGCAGGCGGGATTCAGGACACTGGGATTCTGAGTAATGGTTTTATTAGTTGCGTTAGTTGTTTTGTCGCTAACAGGCATGAAATATTGAATAACGACATGATGCGGGTCAATGTCACAACATATCTAACAGCTGAAGTTAGGGATTAACGACAGGTTATGCGTTTCTCTTGGCGATCGAAAAAACGTTAAACGAATTTTGTTGGCAGGACAGGGACGCGGGCAGAGGGTCGACTTGCACGGCGAGGGATTCGATGAGGGTGGCCTGTTCGTTGCCGTCGAGGTTCAACTGCCCGGTCACCGGATCGACGAGTTCAAGCTGCCAGGCCATCAGGCTGAAGCACTCCCCGAGGGTGTCGAGGATCTGCTCGTTCATGTCCGGATGAGGGTGGGGATGATCCAGCAACGCATGGACCTGGCGCGAGAACTCGGCGGTGCTGCGCAGCGCCAGCGCGTCGGTTTTCTCGGCAAGTTTGAGCAGAGTGGACAGCATGCAATCGATGGCGTCCCGATCGTTCTTGATCAGGTTGAGATGGTTCAGGCACTCAACCGACTTGGCCAATAGTGCTTCTGCCTCAAGCAGAAAGTCGGGTGACTGGTGCCACTCTTTATCGTCGATCAGCATGCTTGTCTCCACGACGCCACGTCAGATGATGGAATGGTCCGTTTTGTGAGCGGCTGTAAGGTATTACGCCGGTTATGCCGTGGGATATAAGACGATTCTGATTGGTTCTTAATGGACGAAGGCGCAGTGCTGATGTTTAGTCGGCAGGTGGCAGACCGTCGGGCACGGTCTATCGACCACGCTTGGACAGCGGAGGCGGGGGGGCTCGAAAGGGCACCAGCCCATCTTCCTGCGATCACAAACAAAAGCCTGACTCCATTCATGCAATGAGAATGGCGTCACATTAATGGCTATTGGATATTGCGAATATCAGGTTGGTCCTGATTGCCGATAGGGGATTCCCTTATAGAGGGGAACCAAGCGCTGAAATAGAGGTCGCGGCGGGGAGATTGTTCGGGTGAAATCGCGAAGCCAGTAAAGCATGATGTTAATGTGACATCAATGCCTTTGCGTGGCATTTTGTACGCGGGTCAAGATTCGGCGAATTGCGCCGATAACCCTCGTTAGTGAATTCATCAGAACAAGCCCAGGAGTCATTACATGGCCGGCATTCTCGACACGGTAGATCAACGCACGCAACTGGTGGGTGAGAATCGCCTGGAAATCCTCATGTTCCGTCTGGCCGGGCGACAGTTGTTCGCGATCAACGTGTTCAAGGTGCAGGAAGTCCTGCAATTGCCGAAGCTGACGCTGATGCCCCAGCGCCATCCGTTCGTCTGTGGCGTGGTCAACCTGCGGGGGCAGACGCTGCCGGTCATCGACCTGTCTCAGGCGATCGGCATGCGGCCGCTGGTGCCGGGACCCAACAGCACCATCATCGTCACCGAGTACAACCGCTCGGTGCAGGCCTTCCTGGTGGGAGGCGTCGACCGCATCGTCAACATGAACTGGGAAGCCATCCTGCCACCGCCGACCAGTGCCGGGCGCCAGCATTACCTGACGGCGATCAGCAAGGTCGACGATCAACTGGTCGAGATCATCGACGTGGAAAAGGTCCTGGCCGAAATCGTTCCGTACAACGCCAAGGTCTCGCGCGACAAGCTCGACGACCCGGTGCTCGAACGTGCCCGTGGTCGTGAAGTGCTGCTGGTGGACGACTCCAACGTGGCGCTGTCGCAATTGCGCGACACCCTGGGCCAGCTGGGGGTGAAGATGCACATTGCCAGCGACGGCCTGAAGGCTCTGAAGATGCTCAAGGCCTGGGCCGATACCGGGGTCGACATGACCGACAAGCTGCTGATGGTGTTCACCGACGCCGAAATGCCGGAAATGGACGGCTATCGCCTGACCACCGAGATCCGCAACGATCCGCGCCTGCGCGGCCTTTACGTGGTGCTGCATACCTCCCTGTCCGGCAGCTTCAACGAGTCGATGGTGAAGAAGGTCGGTTGCGACAACTTCCTGTCCAAGTTCCAGCCGGACAAACTGGTCGACGTGGTGCGCCAGCGCCTGATGCTGGACGAAGTTCCCGCCTGACGGGAGCAGTGGCCGGAGCGACGCCTGCGCGGCAGGTGCTTCTTTGATTCGTGGGCCGGCTCGTATAAGGTTGCTTTTTTTGCCACCCGGGAGCTGGCCATGCGTCTCAGCGCGCTTTATCGATACCCTCTGAAGTCCGGCAAGGGCGAGTCCCTGCAACAGGTCGCGTTGGACAGGCTGGGGCTGGAGGGAGATCGACGCTGGATGCTGGTCGATGAACCCAGCGGACGCTTCCTGACCCAACGCGCGGTCCCGCACATGAGCCAGCTTTCGGCGCTGTGGAACGCCGAGGGTGGGCTGACCCTCAGTGCTCCCGGCTACCCAGCCCTCGATGTGCCACTGCCTGGTGCGGATGCCCCGTTGCGTGGCGTGACCATCTGGCGCGATACCCTGCGCGTGCCGGATGCCGGCGACGAGGCCCATGCCTGGCTGAGCGAGTTCATCGGCAAGCCGACCCGCCTGGTACAGGTGCCCCTGGACCGAGCGCGCACCACTCAGGCCGGTTACGGCAAGGATGACGATCAGGTGGCCTTTGCCGACGGTTTTCCGCTGTTGCTGATTGGCGAGTCTTCCCGGGAGGATCTGTCCAGTCGCGTCGGTCGTCCCCTAGAGATGCTGCGCTTTCGTCCCAACCTGGTGATCGAAGGCTTCCCGGCATTCGCCGAGGACGGCTGGAAGCGCATCCGCATCGGCGATATCGAGTTTCGGGTGGTCAAGCCTTGTGCGCGTTGCATCCTCACCACCATCGATCCGCAGACCGGTGAGCGCAGCGCCGACCGTGAACCGCTGGCCACGCTGCAGCAGTACCGGGCGCAAGAAGGTGGGGCGATGTTCGGGCAGAACCTGGTGAACGACGGCATCGGCCGCCTGGAAGTCGGCATGCCGGTCACCGTGCTGGAATAAAGCGTCGGCAGCGCTGCAACGAAAAATGCCCGTATCGCGAGATACGGGCATTTTTTATGACCGACAATCAGTCCCCGAGGGAGGGATCAGCCGCGGTATTCGCACAGGTAGGCGGTGTCGACGGCCACCTTCAGCTGGAACTTGCTGTTGGCCGGGACGTTGAACTGGCTGCCGGCGGCGAAGGTTTCCCAGTCGTTGCTGTCAGGCAGCTTGACGGTCAGGGCGCCAGAAACCACGTGCATGATTTCCCGTTGAGCCGTGCCGAACTCGTATTCGCCCGGAGCCATGACGCCGATGGTGGCTGGACCTTCGGCCGTGCCGAAGGCAATCGACTTGACAGTGCCGTCGAAGTACTCGTTGACTTTAAACATGGGCGATTCCTCAAAAAGGGGTCAAAAAGGCCGGCCAGTATGCACAAGGCCTTCAGATGCGTCACCTGTTGCGCTGACGGATCAGCCGGGAAGAATCAGAGGCAATAAACGCGCCGTATTGCGGGCATCTTCCAGGGCGCGATGCTGCTGGCCGGTGAACTGCAGCCCGGCGAGCTGCAGCGCGCCGTTCAGGCCCAGCGGTCGTTCGAGGCGGCGCGCCTTGGCGAAGCGTTGCTTGAGATTCATGTGCGGCAGTTGGGCGAGGGCGCTGTGCAGTTGCGAGCGTTGCCATTCCTGCAGCAGCTGCTTGCGATCGTAGTCGCCCCAGCTGGCCCAGCCTTCCAGGCGCCCATGGTGCTGGCCCAGCCAGCGTTCGAACAGCGGCCAGACTTCGCTCAACGGCTGGGCGCCGTCGATCTGGGCCTGGCTGATGTGGGTCAGTTCACGGCAGAACGGCGTCAGCATCGGCCGCCGCAGCGGGCGCACGAAGCGCTGGAAATGGTCCAGTTCACGCCCTTCGCGGTTCACCAGGGTGGCGCCGATCTCGATGATTTCCATGTCGGTCACCGGCCAGCCTCCTTCGTCCGTGGTGGCTTCCAGATCAATTACCAACCAGTGGGGCATCACAGGCTCCAGCTTCAACATCCCGATGAGGCTTGAGCGTAGCCAAACCCGACGTCTGCGCCTAGCGGCTTATTCCACCTCCAGCAGAACCTGGCGGTTTTTCACCTGGTCGCCGAGGTTGACCTGCAGCCGCGTGATCACGCCATCGATCCCGGCTTTCAGCGGGTGCTCCATCTTCATCGCCTCCAGCACCAGCAGCAGCTGGCCCTTGCTGACGGTCGCGCCCTCGCTGACCAGTACGTCGACTATGGCGCCGTCCATGGGCGCCTTGAGCATGCCGCTGTGGACGCCGGCCTGGCTGGCCACCGGTGCGTGGCTTAGGTCTTGAAGGTGCAGGCTGCCAGGGCGGGTAAACAGCCAGAGCTGCCCGGCTTCCAGGGTGTAGGCGTAGCGGCGGCGGATACCGTCGATGGTCGCCCAGGCCCAACGGCCATCCGCTTCCAGCAGCTGTACCTCGAAGCCTTCGTCGGCCTGTTGAATCAGCAGAGTTCCGGGCTCCTGGTTATTCAGTTCAAGGTTCCACACAGCTTCACCCGAGCCCAGGCGATAGTGCAGAGGCACGCTGGCGTTGTTGCGCCAGCCGGCCAGCGCCGCGCCGTGGCGCCGGGCCGCGTGCTGAAAAAACAACGCCGCGGCCAGGGCCAGTTCGGCGCCGCTCGGCGGCTGGGGCCGCAGGCTTGGATCGTCGGCGAAATGTTCGGCGATAAAGGCGGTGCTGAATTCGCCGCTGGCAAAGCCGGGATGGCGAAGCAGGTTCGCCAGCAGTTTCTGGTTGCTCGCCACGCCCGTCAGCACTGTGTCTTCGACCGCGCGCAACAGCTTGCGGCGCGCCTCTTCGCGGGTGGCGCCGTGGGCGATGAGCTTGCCCAGCATCGGGTCATAGAAGGGGCTGACGCTCTGGCCTTCCAGCAGGCCGTGGTCGATACGCACATCGGCGCCCAGCGCCGGTTCCCAGCGCCGCACCTGCCCGGTTTGCGGCAGGAAATCCTGCGCCGGGTCCTCGGTATACAGCCGCACTTCGATGGCATGGCCCTTGAGTTCGACCTGCTCCTGGCGCAGCGGCAGCGGTTGACCGGCCGCCACCTGCAGTTGCAGGGCCACCAGGTCCAGGCCGGTGATCATTTCAGTGACCGGGTGTTCGACCTGCAGCCGGGTGTTCATTTCCAGAAAAAAGAACTGCCCCCGCGCATCGAGGAGAAACTCCACGGTGCCGGCGCCGACATAGTTCACCGCACGGCCCGCCTTGAGGGCGGCTTCACCCATGGCCTGGCGCAGCTCGGCGGTCATCACCGGGCAGGGCGCTTCCTCGACGACTTTCTGATGACGACGCTGGATCGAGCAATCGCGCTCGCCGAGGTAGATCAACTGGCCGTGGCGGTCGCCGAACACCTGGATTTCCACATGCCGCGGCTCAATCAGCGCCTGTTCCAGAATCAGCTCGTCGCTGCCAAAGGCGTGCAGCGCCTCAGAACGAGCGGTGCGCACCTGTGCCAGCAACTCATCGGCCCGTTGCACCAGGCGCATGCCGCGCCCGCCGCCACCGGCGCTGGCCTTGATCATCAGCGGGTAGCCGATGCGTTCGGCTTCCTGTTGCAGGGTCGTATCGTCCTGTTCCGCGCCCTGATAACCAGCGATGCAGGGCACCCCCGCCGCGAGCATCGCCAGCTTGGACAGGCGCTTGCTGCCCATCAGTTCGATGGCCTCGGCGCTGGGGCCGATAAAGGTGATGCCGGCTGCCTCGCAGGCGCTGGCGAATTCGGCGTTCTCCGAAAGAAAGCCGTAGCCGGGATGCAGCGCATCGGCGCCGGTGCGCCGGGCCGCGTCGAGGATTGCCTGGCTGTTCAGGTAGGACTGCTGGACCGCCGCCGGGCCGATGTGCACCGCCTCGTCGGCCATCCGCACATGCAGCGCATCGGCGTCGGCGTCGCTGAACACCGCCACGGTGCGATAACCCAGGGCTTGGGCGGTGCGCTGGATGCGGCAGGCGATTTCGCCACGGTTGGCGATCAGGATTTTGCTGAAGGCGGACATGGGTCAGGTTCCTGAAGTCGGTGGTGTCTGCTCGCGATGGGGTTCGGACGCCCACGCCGGTTTGCGTTTTTGCACAAAGGCCATGGTCCCCTCGATGCCTTCGGCACCGGTGACGGCGGCGGCGAACTGTTCCGCCGCGCGATCGAGCAGGGGCGCCAGCGGCTCTTCATCGCTGGCCAGCAACAGGGCCTTGGTCGCGGCATTGGCTTCGGGCGCGCAGCACAGCACATGGGCCAGCACCTCATCGAGGCGTTCGGCCAGGGCCTGCGGGCTGTTTTCGACAAAATGCACCAGGCCCAACCGCTTGGCCTCGTGGCCGTCAAAGCGCGCGGCAGTCAGCGCCAGCCGGCGGGCCTGGGTCAGGCCGATGCGCTTGACCACGAACGGAGCGATTTGCGCCGGCAACAGGCCGAGGCTGGTTTCCGGCATGCCGAACTGCGCCTGATGATCGGCGATGGCGATATCGCTGACACAGGCCAGGCCGAAGCCGCCACCCAGCACCGCGCCTTGCAGCAATACAATCAGCACCTGCGGGTTGTGCTGGGCTTCTTCGAGCAGCGTGCCGAACGCCCGGTTCAGTTCCTGATAGGCGCTGGCGCCCTGGGCGCGGGCACTGGTCATGTCTTTCAGGTCGCCACCCGCGCAGAAGTGCCCGCCGGCGCCCCTCAGGACCAGGGCGCGAATGCCGCGGTCATCGCGTACCGCCGCCAGCACCGCGCGCAGTTCGGCGACCATTTGCAGGCTCATGGCGTTGCGGCTGTCCGGGCGATCGAGAGTGATGTGCAAGACGCCGCCGCGGGGCGCCAGCAGCAGGGTTTCGCAGGCGGGCAGGCGGCTCATTTTCTTTTCCCCGGCAGGATGCCCATGAGTTTGCAGATGATGCCCAGCATGATTTCGTCGGCGCCGCCGCCGATCGAGACCAGGCGCACATCGCGGTAGGCGCGGGCCACCGGGTTGTCCCACATGAAGCCCATGCCGCCCCAGTATTGCAGGCAGCTGTCGCTGACTTCGCGGCCCAGGCGCCCGGCCTTGAGCTTGGCCATGGACGCCAGGCGGGTGACATCCTGGCCCCGCACGTATTGCTCGGTGGCCTGGTACACCAGGGCCCGCAGGCATTCGATTTCGGTGGACAGCTCGGCCAGGCGGAAGTGGATCACCTGGTTGTCGATCAGCGCGCTGCCGAAGGTCTTGCGTTCCTTGCAGTACTCGATGGTGCTGTCGACGCAGTACTCCAGGCCCTTGATCATGTTGGCCGCGCCGAACAGCCGTTCTTCCTGGAACTGCAGCATCTGCATCATGAAGCCGGCACCTTCGTGGCCGATGCGATAACGCTGGGGCACGCGCACGTTGTCGAAAAACACCTGGGCGGTTTCCGAACTGCGCATGCCGAGCTTGTCCAGGTGCGGGCTGAGGCTGATGCCGGGGCTGTTCATCGGCACCATGATCAGCGATTTGTTGACGTGGGGCTTGTCGTCCGAGGTGTTGGCCAGCAGGCAGATGAAGTCGGCGCTGGGGGAGTTGGTGATCCACATCTTGCTGCCGTTGATCACATAGTCGTCGCCATCCTTGCGCGCGGTGGTCTTGAGCCCGGCCACGTCGGAGCCGGCACCGACTTCGGAGACGCCGATGCAGCCGACCATTTCTCCGGTGATGGCCGGGCGCAGGAACTCCTCGCGCAGCTCGTCGGAGCCGAAGCGCGCCAGGGCCGGAGTGCACATGTCGGTCTGCACGCCGATGGACATTGGGATGCCGCCGCAATGAATGGTGCCGAACTCTTCGGCGGCGACTATCGAATAGCTGTAGTCCAGGCCCATGCCGCCGAACTTCTCCGGCTTGGAGATGCCCAGCAGGCCCAACTCGCCGGCCTTGCGGAAAATCTCGTGGATCGGAAAGCGCCCGGCCTTTTCCCATTCCTCGACATACGGGTTGATCTCGCGCTCGACAAAGTTGCGCACCGTGCGCCGCAGTTCTTCATGTTCCTGGGTGAAGATCATTTTTATTGTTCTCCTCAAGTTGAGTGACGCAATTGCCGAACCTGGTGACCCCTGTAGCCGCTGCCGAAGGCTGCGATAAGGCCCGAAGGGCCTTCGAGGGCCTCAAGAGCACGTCCCCTTCGGGCCGATCGCAGCCTGCGGCAGCGGCTACATCAGAACCGTGCGACGCCGAAGCTGTTGGGTTGTAGCTGACGCACCTCGGCCTCGTGGCAGATATCCAGCAGATAACCCAGCAGGGTGCGGGTATCCCGTGGGTCGATCAGCCCGTCGTCCCACAGGTTGGCACTGCCATACAAGGCGGTGGACTGGCTGTCGAGTTTCTGCGCGGTGACCTGTTCCAGCATATCCAGCATCTGCGGATCGGCCGCCTGGCCCTGCTTGGCATGCTTGGCCTCGGTGACGATGCGCAGCACCTTGCCGGCCTGGGCGCCACCCATCACCGCGGTGCGGCTGTTGGGCCAGGCGAAGATGAAACGCGGGTCCAGGCCGCGGCCGCACATGGCGTAGTTGCCGGCGCCGTAGGAGCCGCCGACCACGATCGTCAGCTTCGGCACCCGGGCATTGGCCACCGCCTGGATCAGCTTGGAACCGTGCTTGATCACGCCTTGCTGCTCCGACTCGGTGCCGACCATGAAACCGGTGGTGTTGTGGAAAAACAGCAGCGGGGTGCCACTCTGGTCGCACAACTGAATGAACTGCGCGGCCTTGCTCGCGCCTTTCGGGGTGATCGGCCCGTTATTGCCGATAAAGCCGCAAGGGCGCCCCTGGATCTGCAAATGGCCGCAGAGGGTCTGCTGGTCGAACTCGCCCTTGAACTCGAGGAAGTTCGAACCGTCGGCGATGCGCGCGATGATTTCCCGGGCGTCGTAAGGCTTTTTCGGGTCGTCGGGAATCAGCCCCAGCAGCTCGTCGATCGGGTACAGCGGTTCCGCGTAGGCGCGCTGAGGCTGCAGCGGCAGCCGGGCATTCCACGGCAGGGCGTCGAGAATTTCCCGCACGATGCGCACGCCGTCGCCGTCGTTTTCCGCCAGGTACTCGGCGGTGCCGGCCACCTGCGCATGCATCTCGGCGCCACCCAGTTCTTCATCGGTGGCCACCTCGCCGGTGGCGGCCTTGAGCAGGGGCGGGCCGGCGAGAAATAGCTTGGCCTTGCCGCGCACCACCACCACGTAATCCGACAGCCCGGGCTGGTAGGCCCCGCCAGCGGTGGCCGAGCCGTGCACCACGGTGATCTGCGGCAGGCCCATGGCCGACATGCGCGCCTGATTGGCGAAACTGCGCGCGCCTTCGACGAAGATCTCCGCCGCGTAATTGAGGTTGGCGCCGCCGCTTTCGGCCAGGGTCACCACCGGCAGTTTGTTTTCCATGGCGATCTGTTGCAGGCGCAGGGATTTTTTCAGGCCGCTGGGGGAGATGGTGCCGCCCTTGATCGCACTGTTGTTGGCCACCACCAGCACCCGCACGCCGCTGACGTAACCGATGCCGGCGATCAGCCCGCCACCGGCCTGGCTACCGTCCTTGTCGTCGTGCAGCTTGTAGCCGGCCAGGCTCGCCAGTTCGAGAAAGGGCGCGCCGGGGTCCAGCAGCAGGTTGAGGCGTTCGCGGGGCAGCAGTTGCCCGCGCTTTTCGAATTTCGCCTTGGCCTCGGCAGCCTTGGCCAGCAGGTTCTGTTCCAGTTGGCGGATCTGCGCCAGGCTGGCCAGCATCGCTTCGCGGTTCTGCAGGAACTGCGGGCTGTGGGGGGCGAGTTGGGACTGAATAACCGGCATGGCTTACTCCTGATCCTTGAGCACGTCGGGCAGATAAGCGCGGTGAAAGCCGTTGTAGGACTGGCTATGGGAGGCCTTGTGCAACGGCCAGGCGCGGCTGCCGAGGCTGGCGGCGCCGTCGATGCGCAAGGTGCTGCCGCTGATGAAGGCCGCCGCCGGGCTGAGCAGGAAGACGATGGCGGCGCTGACTTCCGACTCGGTACCGATGCGCTTGAGCGGTACGTGTTCGCGCAGGGTCGGGATCACCGCCTTGAACGCGCCTTCGTAGGTGTCCATGCCGCTGGAGGCGATCCAGCCCGGCGCCACGGCGTTGACCCGCACTCCGGCATGGCCCCATTCGAACGCGGCGGTCTTGGTGAAGTTGTCCATCCCCGAACGGGCGGCGCCGGAATGGCCCATGCCGGGCATGCCGCCCCACATGTCGGCGAGCATGTTGACGATGCTGCCGCCGTGCTTGCTCATGGACTGGTTGAAGACTTCCCGGGCCATGAGAAAACCGCCCACCAGGTTGGTGCGCAGCACGGTTTCAAAACCTTTCTGATTGATCGAGGCCAGGGGCGAGGGGTACTGCCCGCCGGCATTGTTGACCAGGCCATGCAGCGGCCCGTGTTTACGGATCAGTTCACTGACCAGGGCCTTGACCGCTTCTTCGTCGCGAATGTCGCAGGCATGGCCGCTGGCCTGGCCGCCGTCTTCGGCAATCTCCGCGGCGACCTGGTGCAGCTTGTCCGCCTTGCGCCCCACCAGCAGCACACGGGCGCCAAGGGCCGCCAGTTCGTGGGCGGTGCAGCGCCCGATGCCGCTGCCGCCGCCGGTGACGACTATGGTCTGGCCGGCGAACAGGTCGGGTTTGAAAATCGAGTCGTAAGTCACGGCAGGCATCCTCTAGTTGACGGCGTCAGCGATGCTCTGCGGCACCGGGATCTGGATTTCCAGCAACTGCTGGGCGAAGGCCTTGCCTTGCGGGTCGATGCGCAGGCTGGCGACACCGCCGCCACCGAGGGCGTTCTCCAGCAGGAAGTTCAGGCTGTGGCTGCCTGGCAGGTACCAGCGCTGGACCCGGCCGTGGATCGGGTCCAGCACATGGCTCATCCAGTCCACTACGACTGCGGGGGTCAAGGCTTCGGCGATCCACGGCAGGTATTCGGGCGCGCGGGCCATGACCCCGATATTGCTGTGGTTGCCCTTGTCTCCGGAGCGCGCCACCGCCAGCTTGACCAGCGCCACGCTGGCATCGGCACGGCCCAGGGGGCTGGCCACGGCATGGGGCGCGGGCAGGGCACTGGAGTCGAGGCTGTCGAGCTCGGACAGCTCGACCCGGTGGCGCTGGCCGGCCATCTCGACCTCCAGGGTGCAGGCGCTCTTGTCGATCAGGAACGAGAACAGGCGGATCAGCGGATAGACCGTGGGTCGGCCGCCGACGATGCCGGTCAGGCCCGGGGCCATGCCCGTGGCGGCCTGGGCGATCTCCCGGGAAAACAGCACCAGCGCACGCTTGTCCGGATGGCGCACGGCGAGCTTGATCACCACTTCGCGGCTGTCCTGGCGCTGGCCGTGGGGACCATAGGTGGCTTCGCTGCCGAGCAGTTCGATATTGACCTCGCTGTAGGGCGCCCAGCCGCGCTGGCCGAACATTTCCGCGGTCTTGTCGATGATCGCCTGGCTGACCCGGCGCGCCTTGGCCACTGCGTCGATGCCGGCGATCAGGCAACTGGCGGTGCAGCGGAAACCGTCCGGGTAGGTGGCGCTGACCTTGTACTGGCCGGTTGGCGGCAGGCCCTTGGCGCCGTGCACGCTGACCGCATTCTTGCCCTGTTGGCGCAGCTTGACCTGGGTGAAGTCGCAGACCACGTCGGGCAGCAGATAGGCCCGCGGGTCGCCGATCTCATATAACAGCTGTTCGCCGACAGTCAGCGGCGTGACCAGGCCGCCAGAACCTTCGGGCTTGCTGACCACGAATTGGCCGTCGGCGCCGACCTCGACTATGGGGAAACCGATGTGTTCGTAGTCCGGTACGTCGCGCCAGTCAGTGAAGTTGCCGCCGGTGCACTGCGCGCCACATTCGATGATGTGCCCGGCGAGGGCGGCCTGGGCCAGTTTGTCGTAGTCGTGCCAGGACCAGCCGAACTCATGCACCAGCGCGGCGCTGACCACTGCGCTGTCGACCCCGCGACCGGTGATGACGATATCGGCACCCAGCTTCAAGGCTTCGACTATCCCGGGGGCGCCGAGGTAGGCGTTGGTGGACACGCATATGGGGGGCAACGGCGCGCCGCTGAACATTTCATGAATGCCGCTGCCGCTCAGTTGCTTGAATTGGGGTTGCAGGTCGTCGCCCAGCAGCACGGCGATTTTCAGGGCAATGCCGGCCTGGTCGCAGGCCGCTTGCAGGGCCGCGGCGCAGGCTTGCGGGTTGACCCCGCCGGCGTTGCTGATGACCCGGATGTTTTGCCGGGCGATCTCGCCCAGCAGCGGGCTCAAGACCTCGACGAAATCCGTGGCGTATCCGGCAGTGGGGTCCTTCATCCGGGCGCCGGCCATGATCGACAGGGTGATCTCGGCCAGGTAGTCGAACACCAGGTAATCCAGGCGGCCGCCCTGCACCAGTTGCGCGGCGGCGCTCGAGGTGTCGCCCCAGAAGGCGCTGGCACAGCCGATGCGAAGGGTCTTGGTCATGGCAGGGGTGCTCTCGATAAAAGACTCGATGAAAGGCGCGATGACAGAACGGGATCGAGACTACCAAGCAAGCGCTTGGTTTGTAAACGTCGGAAATATCTTATTCCCAAGCGCTTGCTTGGTCGTCCCCACGAGCTTAAATTGCGCGCGCAAGCTCCCTGTTTCAGCGGGCTGCGCCGCATAACGATCGAGCGAATGTAGGAGAAAGGCCGTGGACGAGCAAAAAGCCTTGCTGGTGATGCGCCAGCTGGTCGCCAACGGGCAACTGACCGATCCGGACAGCGCCCGCGGCAAGCTGCTGCAAACCGCGGCCCACCTGTTTCGCAATAAAGGTTACGAGCGCACCACGGTGCGCGACCTGGCCGGCGCGGTGGGCATCCAGTCCGGCAGCATCTTTCATCACTTCAAGAGCAAGGACGACATCCTGCGCGCGGTGATGGAGGAAACCATCCACTACAACACCGCCCTGATGCGCGCCGAACTGGCCGAAGCCAGCAGCGTGCGCGAGCGGGTGCTGGCGCTGATCCGCTGCGAGTTGCAGTCGATCATGGGCGGCAGCGGCGAGGCCATGGCGGTGCTGGTCTACGAATGGCGCTCGTTGTCGGCCCAGGGCCAGGCCGACGTGCTGGCGCTGCGCGACATTTATGAGCAGATCTGGTCGCAGGTGCTGGGCGAGGCCAAGGATGCCGGCTTGATCAAGGGTGATGTGTTCATTACCCGGCGTTTTCTCACCGGGGCCCTGTCCTGGACCACCACCTGGTTCCGCGCCGACGGCAGCCTGACCCTCGAACAACTGGCCGAAGAAGCGCTGACCCTGGTGCTCAACGAGCCCTAGGCGCAAGTAATTAATTACTCAGTGGAAAGTTGTCGAAGCGAAGGAAACCGCCTAGCTTTAATGGCACTGCCCTGTTTCCTTTCTTGAGGTAAGTTGCCTGATGTCTTCGCCAATGCGGACGGCTTTGCGAGTGCTGATGTGGGTCCTGGCCACCCTGACGGTTTTTCCGGTCTGCGCCGCGCAGTTGGTGCGAGTCGGCGCGGCGCATTTTCCCCCTTATACCGTGCGCCCCGAGCAGGGCGCCGACACCGGGCTGCTGCCGCAACTGGTAGAGGCCCTGAACGCGCTGCAGAGCGACTACCAATTCGTACTGGTGCCGACCTCGATTCCCCGGCGTTTTCGCGATTTCGAGCAAAGCCGCGTCGACATGGCGATTTTCGAGAACCCGGCCTGGGGCTGGCAGAACATTCCCCACACCAGCGTCGACATGGGCCTGGAAGATGCCGAGATCTTCACCGCCCAGCGCGAACCCGGCCGTGGCCAGGAATATTTCGCCGACCTCAAGGGCAAGCGCCTGGCCCTGTTCAGCGGTTACCACTACGCGTTCGCCAACTTCAATGCCGACCCCAAGTACCTGGCCGACACCTACAACGCGACCCTGACCTATTCCCACGACAGCAACCTGCTGATGGTGTTGCGTGGTCGTGCCGACATTGCGCTGGTAACCCGTTCCTACCTCAGTGATTTCCTCTCGCACAATACCGACACGGCGCAGCAGTTGTTCGCCTCGGAGCGGATCGATCAGGTCTACCACCACTACGCGCTGATTCGCCCCATGGCGCCGATCAGCGGCGAAGACTTCGCCAAGTTGCTGGGGCGCCTGCGCGACAGTGGTGAATTGCTGAAGATCTTCGATCCCTACCGCATCGTGGTCATGCCACCGGCCAAGTGAAGCCGGCCCGCCTAAATTTCTCTCTGCGGCTCACGTCACTTGGTTGAACACCGATGACGCTGAGCCCGTGCCATGTCCTCTCTCGATACGCTGTCCGTTGTGGCTGTTGCCGATACCTGCCGTTGCGTCGCCGATACCGGTGGCCTGCAAGCGGTGCGGCTCGCCGGCCTTGAAACCACCAGTGCCAATCGCGCGCCTGGCACGCCGCCGCCTGCGGGCAGCGAGGTGCTGCAAGCCTTGCGTGGGCAAGAGGGGCGGCGGGACGAGTGGATGGCCGGCTGGTTATCGGCCCTGGTGCATTCGTTATGCCTCGACCACGGGCCGAACGAGCCGGCGTTTGCCGAGGTCGCTGGCCATGAGCCCGATCAGCGGGAGCGTTGCCTGCATTGCCAGAGACCCTTCGATTTTTCCCACAAGCGCGCGGCCTTGCTGATTCTGGCGCAGGGGCCTGGCGTCGAGCATCGTCGGGCCATCGGGGAAGTCGGGCGGGGAGGAGCGTGTTCGCGGTAGCGCCGTGGCGCACGGGTGGCTATCGCGAGCAGAGGCGCGGATCAGTGACGGGCGTAGGTGTCGGCGCGGTTGCCCGAGACTTTGCGGCAGTGCACCAGCGCATCGCGAATCATGAAATTCACCAGTGTCGGCGAGACCCCGAGTTCCTTGGCGATGTCCTTTTGCGGCACGCCATGCAGGCGATACATCTCGAACGCATAACGGGTGCGGCTCGGCAGTTCCGTCAGCGCATCGGCAATGTGTTCCAGGGTCGAGAAGTTGATGTGTGAGGTTTCCGGCGAAGCTCCCTGCACGACCACATTCAGGCCCTCTTCTTCAGTGCCCGAATACTTCTGCTCCAGCGCCTGCTTGCGATAGTGGTCGATCGCCAGGTTGCGCACGATCTGGAACAGATAGCTCAACTGCGCCTTGAACGACGACGTGATCTGCGGCGCCGATTGCAGCCGGAAGAAAGCGTCCTGCACCACGTCTTCGGCGCGGGAGCGGCAGCCGGTAATGCGCGCCGCGATTTTGACCAGGATCAGGCGGTTGTCGACAAAGGCCTGGAGTAGCGGTGAATCGCACCTGCTTGTGGATACTTGTTCCGTCATGGAAATCACCTTGCTGCAAAAGGGTTAGTAGGACGACAGAAATTTCAGATTCGTCTTACACATCGAGCGACAAATTATGTTGAATGATAATGATTGTCAATTGAGAAAGAGAATTAATGATCCTCTTTGGTGCAGAGTGAGAACTGCGGCTCGTTGTCGCACTGGGTGAAGGTGTCAGAGGGGAGAGTGCGGACTAATTATTTCAAGACGTCATCCGTTCTCATTGGAGAAAGATTGCGGGTGAAAAATCCCGCCACAGCAGTCTCCAGATGCCCTGTTCCGAGGGCAGGGGTCTTTATTTTTCAAAGGTTTATGTAACGGTCGCGGCCTTGGTTCGCGGCTCTACGTGCAAGCACAATCCGCGCAGGAAACCCCATGATGGACGCGTTCGAACTCCCCAGCACTCTGGCTCAAGCCCTTCAACGCCGGGCGGCTCAGACCCCCGATCAAGTGGCCTTGCGCTTTCTTGCCGAAGAGCAGGATCAGAGCGTGGTCCTCAGTTATCGCGACCTGGATCTGCGTGCCCGGACTATCGCCGCGGCGCTGCAGGCCAATGCCGGGTTGGGCGATCGCGCGGTGCTGCTGTTCCCCAGCGGCCCGGACTATGTCGCGGCCTTTTTCGCCTGCCTGTACGCCGGGGTCATCGCGGTGCCGGCCTATCCGCCGGAGTCGAGCCGACGCCATCACCAGGAGCGGCTGATCTCGATCATTGCCGACGCCGAGCCGCGGCTGCTGCTGACCAGCAGCGGGCTGCGCGATTCCCTGGCGCAGATGGACGAGCTGCAAGGCGTCGACGCGCCGCAGCTGCTCTGCGTGGATAGCCTGAAGGCGAGCCTGGCCGAGGGCTGGACCGCCACCGAAGTGCGCGGCGACGACATCGCCTTCCTGCAATACACCTCGGGCTCCACCGCCTTGCCCAAGGGCGTGCAAGTCAGCCACGGCAACCTGGTGGCCAACGAGCTGCTGATCCGCCGCGGCTTCGGCATCGACCTCAACCCCGACGACGTGATCGTCAGCTGGCTGCCGCTGTACCACGACATGGGCCTGATCGGCGGCCTGCTGCAACCGATCTTCAGCGGCGTGCCCTGCGTATTGATGTCGCCGGCCTACTTCCTCGGCCGGCCGTTGCGCTGGCTGGAAGCGATCAGCGAATACGGCGGCACCATCAGCGGCGGTCCGGACTTCGCCTACCGCCTGTGCAGCGAGCGGGTCAGCGAGTCGGCCCTGGAGCGCCTGGACCTCAGCCGCTGGCGCGTGGCTTATTCCGGGTCCGAGCCGATCCGCCTGGACACCCTGGAGCGCTTCGCCGAGAAGTTCGCCACCTGCGGTTTCACCCCGAACCATTTCTTCGCTTCCTATGGCCTGGCCGAAGCGACTTTGTTCGTCGCCGGCGGCACCCGTGGCCAGGGCATCCCGGCCCTGCGCCTGGACGAGCAGGCCCTGGCGCAGAACCGCGCCGAGCCGGGCACCGGCAACGCCATGATGAGCTGCGGCACCAGCCAGCCCGAGCACGCCGTGCTGATCGTCGAGCCGAACACCCTGGCCGAGCTGGAAGACAACCAGGTCGGCGAGGTCTGGGCCACCGGCCCGAGCATCGCCCACGGCTACTGGCGCAACCCCGAGGCCACGGCCAAGACCTTCGTCGAGCACGCCGGCCGGACCTGGCTGCGCACCGGCGACCTGGGTTTCATGCGCGGCGGCGAGCTGTTCATCACCGGCCGCTTGAAAGACATGCTGATCGTGCGTGGGCACAACCTTTATCCACAGGACATCGAGCAGACCATCGAGCGTGAGGTCGAGGTGGTGCGCAAGGGCCGGGTCGCGGCGTTCGCCGTCACCGAGCAGGGCCAGGAAGGCATCGGCATCGCCGCGGAAATCAGCCGCAGCGTGCAGAAGATCCTCGCGCCCGAGGCGCTGATCAAGCTGATCCGCCAGACCGTGGCCGAGGCCTACCAGGAAGCGCCGAGCGTGGTGGTGTTGCTCAACCCTGGCGCGCTGCCGAAGACTTCCAGCGGCAAGCTGCAACGTTCGGCCTGCCGCAACCGCCTGACCGATGGCAGCCTTGATAGCTATGCCCAGTTCCCTAGTCGCCAGGCTGTGGCCGGCGAGGCCAGCGGAGAAGCGACCAGCGAACTGCAAGAGCTGATCGGCCGCATCTGGCGCGAGCAGCTGCAGGTGGAGCAGGTGGTGAGCGACGATCACTTCTTCCTGCTGGGCGGCAACTCCATCGCCGCGACCCAGGTCGTTGCGCGCCTGCGTGAAGAGCTCGGCCTGGAGCTGAACCTGCGCCTGCTGTTCGAGGCACCGACCCTCGGCGCCTTCGCCGCCCAGGTCGCGCAACTGCAACAGGATGGTGGCCTGGCCCAGGGCGCGATCAATGCCTTGTCGCGCGCCGAGGCGCTGCCCCAGTCCCTGGCGCAGAACCGCCTGTGGATCACCTGGCAGCTCGACCCGCACAGCAGCGCCTACAACATTCCTGGTGGCCTGCGCCTGCGCGGCGAGCTGGACGAAGACGCCCTGCGCGCCAGCTTCCAGCAACTGATCGAACGCCACGAATCCCTGCGCACGCGCTTTTTCGAGCGCGACGGCCAGGCGCTGCAACAGGTCGAAGCCGCTAGCGAATTCAACCTGCAAGTGGTCGACCTCAGCGACCTGCCGCTGGCCGAGCGCGAGGCGCGGGCGCAACAGATCCGTGAGGATGAAGCCCGTACCCAGTTCGACCTGGAACAAGGCCCGCTGCTCTGGGTGACCCTGGTGCGCCTCGACGACGAAGAGCACCAGTTGCTGGTGACCCTGCACCACATCATCGCCGACGGCTGGTCGCTGAATGTGCTGATCGACGAGTTCTCGCGCCTGTATGCCGCCGCCGTGCAAGGCCAGGCGGCGAGCCTGGCACCGCTGCCGCTGCAATACGCCGACTACGGCAGCTGGCAGCGCCAGTGGCTGGCCCAGGGCGAAGGCGAGCGGCAACTGGCCTACTGGAAACAACAGTTGGGCGACGAGCACCCGAGCCTGAGCCTGGCCACCGATCATCCGCGTTCGGCGCAGCGGCAACACAGCGCCGCGCGTCACAGCCTGCGCCTGGGAGCGAGCCTGAGCGAAGCCATCCGCCAGACCGCCCAGGCCCATGAATCCACGCCGTTCATGCTGTTGCTCACGGCGTTCCAGAGCCTGCTGCATCGCTACAGCGGCCAGCGCGACATCCGTATCGGCGTGCCCAACGCCAACCGTCCGCGCCTGGAAACCCAGGGCCTGATCGGCTTCTTCATCAACACCCTGGTGCTGCGCGCCGAGGTCGATGGCCGCCTGCCATTTAGCGCGTTGCTGGCGCAGACCCGCCAGGCCGCGCTGGAAGCCCAGGCCCATCAGGACCTGCCGTTCGAGCAACTGCTCGAAGCCTTCCCCCAGGCCCGCGAACAGGGGCTGTTCCAGGTCATGTTCAACCACCAGCAGCGCGACCTCGGCGCCCTGCGCCGGTTGCCCGGGCTGCTGGCCGAAGAGCTGCCGTGGCACAGCCGCGAGGCCAAGTTCGACCTGCAACTGCACACTGAAGAAGACCGCAATGGCCGCCTGAGCCTGTCGTTCGACTACGCCGACGAGCTGTTCGAGGCCGCGACCATCGAGCGCCTGGCCGAGCATTTCGTCAGCCTGTTGCGCGAGGCCTGCGAGCGTCCGCGGACCGCCATCGCCGACCTGCCGCTGCTCAACCCCTGCGAGCAGGCACAGCAGCAACAGTGGAGCGAAGCCCCTTGCGCGGCGGCCAGCCAATGGCTGCCCGAACTGCTCGACGCACAACTGCAGCAGACCCCGGAACGCACCGCGCTGGTGTGGGAGGGCGGCGAGCTGAGCTTCGCCGAGCTGCACGCCCAGGCCAACCGCCTGGCCCATTACCTGCGCGACAAAGGGGTCGGCCCGGATGTCTGCGTGGCCATCGCCGCCGAGCGTTCGCCGCAGCTGTTGATCGGCCTGCTGGCGATCGTCAAGGCCGGCGGCGCCTATGTGCCGCTGGACCCGGACTACCCGGCCGAGCGCCTGGCCTACATGCTGGCCGACAGTGGCGTCGAGCTGCTGCTGACCCAGACCCAGCTGCTCGAGCGTCTGCCCCAGGCCGAGGGCGTCAGCGCCATCGCCATCGACAGCCTCAAGCTCGACAGCTGGCCCAGCCATGCGCCGGGCCTGCACCTGCACGGCGACAACCTGGCGTATGTGATCTACACCTCCGGTTCCACCGGCCAGCCCAAGGGCGTGGGCAACACCCACGCGGCCCTCAGCGAACGCTTGCAGTGGATGCAGAATACCTACCGCCTGGACGCCAGCGATGTGCTGATGCAAAAGGCGCCGATCAGCTTCGACGTGTCGGTGTGGGAGTGTTTCTGGCCGCTGATCACCGGCTGTCGCCTGCTGCTGGCCGCCCCGGGCGAACACCGCGACCCGCATCGCATCGCCCAGTTGGTGCAGCAATACGGCGTGACCACGCTGCACTTCGTGCCGCCGCTGTTGCAGCTGTTCGTCGATGAGCCGCTGAGCGCCGAGTGCAGCAGCCTGCGCCGGCTGTTCTCCGGTGGCGAAGCCTTGCCGGCCGAATTGCGCGACCGGGTACTGGAACAACTACCGAACGCCCAACTGCACAACCGCTACGGTCCGACTGAAACCGCGATCAACGTTACCCACTGGCATTGCCGCGGCGTCGATGGCGAGCGTTCGCCCATCGGTCGTCCGCTGGGCAATGTGATCTGCCGAGTGCTGGACGCCAACCTCAACCCGGTGCCGGCCGGTGTGCCGGGCGAATTGTGCATTGCCGGGATCGGCCTGGCCCGTGGTTACCTCGGTCGCCCGGGGCTGAGCGCCGAACGTTTCGTCGTCGACCCGCTGAGCACCGAGGGCGCGCGCCTGTACCGCACCGGCGACCGTGTGCGCTGGGCAGCCGATGGCGCCCTGGAATACCTCGGGCGCCTCGATCAGCAGGTCAAGCTGCGCGGCTTTCGCGTCGAACCCCAGGAAATCGAAGCGCGCCTGCTGGCCCAGGAGGGCGTGGCCCAGGCCGCGGTGCTGGTGCGCGAGACCGCGGCCGGTGCACAGCTGATCGGTTATTACACCGCTACCTCTGATGTGGAGGAGGAAGAGACGCAGACCGAGCGCCTGAAAACCGCCCTGGCCAGTGAGCTGCCGGAGTACATGGTGCCGGCGCAACTGATGCTTCTTTCGGCCATGCCCCTGAGCCCGAGCGGCAAGCTCGACCGCCGTGCCTTGCCGGAGCCGCAATGGCAGGTGCGTGAACACGTCGAGCCGGCCACCGATCTGCAACGGCAGATCGCGGCGATCTGGCGCGAGGTGCTGGGGCAGCAGCGCATTGGCTTGCGCGATGACTTCTTTGCCCTGGGCGGCCACTCGCTGCTGGCCACGCAGATCATTTCCCGCACCCGCCAGGCCTGCGACGTCGAGTTGCCGCTGCGAGCCTTGTTCGAAGCCAGCGAGCTGGGCGACTTCGCCGAGCAGGTGCGGTTGATCCAGGAATCCGGCAAGCGTAACAAGCAGCCGCCGATTGCCAAGGTCGACCGCAGCGCGCCTGTGCCGCTGTCCTATTCCCAGCAGCGTATGTGGTTCCTCTGGCAGATGGAGCCGGATAGCCCGGCCTACAACGTCGGCGGCATGGCGCGCTTCAAGGGCGTGCTGGATGTCGGGCGTTTCGAGGCGGCGCTGCAGGCGCTGATCCTGCGTCACGAAACCCTGCGCACCACGTTCCCTAGCGTCGACGGCGTGGCCCAGCAACGGGTGCACGAGGAAACCGGCGTGCGCATGGCCTGGAAGGATTTCTCCAAGCTGGATGCAGCGGCCCGCGAGCAACGCCTGCAACAGCTGGCCGACAGCGAGGCGCACCAGCCGTTCGACCTGGAAACCGGCCCGCTGCTGCGCGCCTGCCTGGTCAAGGCGGCGGAGCATGAGCACTACTTCGTGCTGACCCTGCACCACATCGTCACCGAAGGCTGGGCGATGGACATCTTCGCCCGTGAATTGAGCGCGTTGTACGAAGCCTTTATCGACGACCGCGACTCGCCGCTGGAACTGCTGCCGGTGCAGTACTTGGATTACAGCGTCTGGCAGCGCCAGTGGCTGGAGTCCGGCGAGCGTCAGCGCCAGCTGGATTACTGGACCGCGCAACTGGGCAACGAACACCCACTGCTGGAACTGCCGGGCGACCGTCCGCGGCCGCCGGTGCAAAGCCACCAGGGCGAGTTGTACCGCTTCGACCTCAGTGACGAACTGGCGGCAAGGGTGCGTCGCTTCAACGCGGAACACGGCCTGACCCTGTTCATGACCATGACCGCCACGTTGGCCGTGCTGCTCTATCGCTACAGCGGCCAGACCGACCTGCGCATCGGCGCGCCGGTGGCCAACCGCATCCGCCCGGAAAGCGAAGGGCTGATCGGCGCCTTCCTCAACACCCAGGTACTGCGTTGCCAGCTCGACGGGCAGATGAGCGTCGGTGAACTGTTCGAGCAGGTGCGGCACACCGTGATCGAAGGCCAGTCCCATCAGGACCTGCCGTTCGACCACCTGGTGGAAGCCCTGCAACCGCCGCGCAGCGCCGCCTACAACCCGCTGTTCCAGGTGATGTGCAACGTCCAGCGCTGGGAGTTCCAGCAGAGCCGCAGCCTGGCCGGCATGACGGTCGAGTACCTGGCCAACGATGCGCGGGCCACCAAGTTCGACCTCAACCTGGAAGTCACCGACCTCGACCATCGCCTGGGTTGCTGCCTGACCTACAGCACCGACCTGTTCGACGAACCGCGCATCGCGCGCATGGCGGCGCACTGGCGCAACCTGCTGGAGGCCTTGATCGAGAGCCCCGAGCAGCGCCTGAGCGAATTGCCGCTGCTCGACCGCGCCGAGCAACAGCAGCTGCTGGACAGCCTGGGCGTCGAGCCCGGCGAACACCGCCTGGACCAGTGCATCCATCACCTGTTCAGCGAACAGGCGCTGCTGCGCCCGGACGCGCCTGCCCTGACTTTCGCCGGGCAGACCCTGAGCTACGCCGAGCTCGACAGCCGCGCCAACCGCCTGGCCTGGATGCTCCGTGAGCGTGACGTCGGCCCGCAGGTGCGGGTCGGCCTGGCCCTGGAGCGCTCGCTGGAAATGGTCATCGGCCTGTTGGCGATCCTCAAGGCCGGCGGCGCCTACGTGCCGCTGGACCCGGAATACCCGCTGGACCGCCTGCACTACATGATCGAAGACAGTGGCATCGGCTTGCTGCTCAGCGACGCGGCGATGTTCCAGGCCCTGGGCCAGCTGCCGCCGAGCGTGGCGCGCTGGTGCCTGGAAGAGGACGGCGCGCAACTGGCCAACTACCCGGCCGGTGAGCTGCCCTTTATCAGCCTGCCGCAGCACCAGGCGTACCTGATCTACACCTCGGGTTCCACCGGCAAGCCCAAGGGCGTGGTGGTGTCCCATGGCGAGATCGCCATGCATTGCCGCGCGGTGATCGAGCGCTTTGGCATGCGCCCCGACGACTGTGAACTGCACTTCTATTCCATCAACTTCGACGCCGCCACCGAGCGTTTGCTGGTGCCGCTGCTCAGCGGTGCCCAGGTGGTGCTGCGGGCGCAAGGGCAGTGGGACACCGAAGAAATCTGCCAGCTGATCCGCCAGCACCGCATCAACATCCTCGGTTTCACCCCGAGCTACGGCAGCCAGCTGGCGCAGTGGCTGGCGACCCAGGGCGAAACCCTGCCGGTGCGCATGTGCATCACCGGCGGCGAAGCGCTGACCGGCGAGCACCTGAGCCGCATTCGCGCGGCATTCAAGCCGAGCCTGTTCTTCAACGCCTACGGCCCCACCGAAACCGTGGTCATGCCTTTGGCCAGCCTGGCGCCGGAACAACTGGAGGAGGGCGCCGGCAGCGTGCCGATCGGCACGGTGGTCGGTGAGCGCGTGGCCTACATCCTCGACGCCGATCTGGCCCTGCTGCCGCAAGGCGCCACCGGTGAGTTGTATGTCGGCGGGGCCGGCCTGGCCCAGGGTTACCACCAGCGTCCGGGCATGAGCGCCGAACGTTTCGTGGCCGACCCGTTCAGCACCACTGGCGGCCGCCTGTATCGCACCGGCGACCTGGTGCGCCAGTGCGCCGACGGCCAGGTGGAATACATCGGTCGGGTCGACCATCAGGTGAAGATTCGCGGCTTCCGTATCGAGCTGGGGGAAATCGAAAACCGCCTGCTGGAACATGAGGCCGTGCGTGAAGCCGTGGTGCTGGCCCTGGACATGCCGGGCGGCAAACAGCTGGCCGGCTATCTGGTGACCGATGTCGCCGAGCAGAGTGACGAGCAGCAAGCTGCCTTGCGCGAGGCGATCAAGGCGCAGCTGAAAATCCATCTGCCGGATTACATGGTGCCCACCCACCTGGTCCTGCTGGCGAGCATGCCGCTGACCGCCAACGGCAAGCTCGACCGCCGTGCCTTGCCGGTGCCGGACCTGGAGCTCAACCGCCAGCAGTACGTGGCGCCGAGCAACGAGTTGGAGCAGACCCTGGCCCAGGTCTGGTGCGACGTGCTGAACCTGCGGCAGGTCGGCCTGCACGACAACTTCTTCGAACTGGGCGGCGATTCGATCCTGTCGATCCAGGTGGTCAGCCGCGCCCGTCAGCTGGGCATTCATTTCAGCCCGCGGGACCTGTTCCAGCATCAGACCGTGCAGACCCTGGCCGCGGTGGCCAGCCGCAGCGAGCAGATTGTTGCCGAGCAAGGCTTGCTCAGCGGCGGGTCGGGCCTGACGCCGATCCAGCACTGGTTCTTCGACAGCGAGATCCCCGAGCGTCAACACTGGAACCAGGCCCTGCTGCTGGCGCCGACCCAGACGCTCGATGGGCAGTTGTTGGAGCAAGCGCTGCACGCGGTGCTGGCCCAGCATGACGCTCTGCGCCTGCGCTTTACCCAGGTCGACGGCCAATGGCAGGCCACGCACCAGGGGTTGTCCGAGGCGCCACTGCTGATGCCGGTGCGCGTGGCTTCGATGGAGCAATGCCCGGCGCTGTTCGCCGAGGCTCAGCGCAGCCTCGACCTGAGCAACGGACCGCTGTTGCGCGCGCTGCTGGTGGACGGTCCGCAGGAGCAGCAACGCCTGTTCATCGCCATCCACCACCTGGTGGTCGACGGCGTGTCCTGGCGGGTGCTGCTGGAGGATCTGCAAAACCTCTACCGCCAGCTCGAAGCTCAGCAGACGCCGCGCCTGCCGGCGAAAACCAGCGCCTTGCGCGATTGGGCGTCACGCCTGCAGGCCTATGCCGGCAGCGAGTCGCTGCGCGAAGAGTTGAGCTGGTGGCAGGACCAACTGGCTGGCCCGGCGGCGACGCTGCCGGTGCAGCACACCCAGGGCGGGCGGCAGAACAAGCATGCCCGGACCCTCAGCGTGAAACTGGATGCCGAGCGCACCCGGCAACTGCTGCAACAGGCGCCGAGCGCTTACCGCACCCAGGTCAACGACCTGCTGCTGACGGCCCTGGCCCGCGTACTCTGCCGCTGGACCGGCGAGGCTTCGGCGCTGATCCAGCTCGAAGGCCACGGCCGCGAAACCCTGTTCGACGAGATCGACCTGACCCGCACGGTCGGCTGGTTCACCAGCGCTTACCCGCTGCGCCTGACCCCGCTGGCTATAGAGGAAGCGGCCGGGCAGGGCGCCTCGATCAAGGCGATCAAGGAACAGCTGCGCGCCGTACCGCATAAAGGCCTGGGGTATGGCGTGCTGCGCTACCTGGCCGACGCGGCGATCCAGCAGGGCATGGCGGCCTTGCCGCAGGCGCCGATCACCTTCAACTACCTGGGCCAGTTCGACCAGAGCTTTGCCAGCGACGCGCTGTTCCGTCCGCTGGACGAGCCGGTGGGCGCTGCCCATTCGCCGGAGGCGCCGCTGCCCAACGAGCTGAGCGTCGACAGCCAGGTCTACGCCGGTGAGCTGGTGTTGCGCTGGACCTTCAGCGACGAGCGTTTCGACCCGCAGACCATCGACGCGCTGGCCCAGGCCTACCTCGGCGAACTGCACAGCCTGATCGCCCATTGCCTGCAGGACGATGCCGGTGGCCTGACGCCGTCGGACTTCCCCCTGGCGCGCCTGACCCAGGCGCAGCTGGACGCGCTGCCGGTAGCGGCCAGCGCCATCGAGGACGTCTACCCGCTGACCCCGATGCAGGAGGGCATGCTGCTGCACACCCTGCTGGAACCGGGCACCGGCCTGTACTACATGCAGGATCGCTACCGCATCAACAGCGAGCTGGACCCGGCGCGTTTCGCCCAGGCCTGGCAGGCGGTGGTGGCCCGTCACGAAGCCTTGCGCGCGTCCTTCTGCTGGAACGTCGGCGAAGACATGCTGCAGGTTATCCACAAGCCGGGCAGCACGCCGATCGAGTTCCTGGACTGGAGTGCCGTCGCGCAAGACGAGCAGGAGCCGAAGTTGCAAGCGCTGCTGAAAAGCGAGCGCGAAGCCGGTTTCGATCTGCTCGAGCAGGCGCCGTTCCACCTGCGGCTGATCCGCGTGGGCGCCGCGCGCTACTGGTTCATGATGAGCAACCACCACATCCTGATCGATGCCTGGTGCCGTTCGCTGTTGATGAACGACTTCTTCGAGATCTACACCGCCCTGGGCGAAGGTCGCGAAGCCCAGCTCAGCGTGCCGCCGCGCTACCGCGACTACATCGGCTGGCTGCAACGCCAGAGCCTGGCGCAAGCGCGCCAGTGGTGGCAAAACAACCTGCAAGGCTTCGAGCGCACCACGCCTATTCCGAGCGACCGGCCGTTCCTGCGTGAGCACGCCGGCGACAGCGGCGGCATGGTCGTCGGGGACTGCTACACCCGTCTCGATGCCCGCGACGGTGCGCAACTGCGTGAGTTGGCGCAGCAGCATCAGCTGACCGTCAACACCTTCGCCCAGGCGGCCTGGGCCCTGGTCCTGCGGCGCCTGAGCGGCGAGCGTGACGTGCTGTTCGGCGTCACCGTGGCCGGGCGCCCGGTGGAGATGCCGGAGATGCAGCGCACCGTCGGCCTGTTCATCAACAGCATCGCGCTGCGGGTGAAACTGCCGGAAGACGGCCAGCGGCTGAGCGTGCGCCAATGGCTGGGCGGCCTGTTGGAAAGCAACATGGAGCTGCGTGAGTACGAATACCTGCCGCTGGTGGCGATCCAGGAAAACAGCGAACTGCCCAAGGGCCAGCCGCTGTTCGACAGCCTGTTCGTGTTCGAGAACGCGCCGGTGGAAGTCTCGGTGCTGGACCGTGCGCAAAGCCTGAACGCCACCTCGGATTCCGGCCGCACCCACACCAACTTCCCGCTGACCGCGGTGTGCTACCCGGGGGATGACCTGGGGCTGCACCTGTCCTACGACCAGCGTTACTTCGAGCAAGCGACCATCGAGCGCATGCTCGGCGAGTTCAAGCGCCTGCTGCTGGCGCTGGTGCAGGGCTTCCATGGCGACATGGCCGAGCTGCCGCTGCTGGGCGAAGCAGAGCAGGACTTCCTGCTCGCCGGCTGCAACCAGAGCGAGCATGACTACCCGCTGGAGCGCAGCTACGTCGAACTGTTCGAGGCGCAGGTGGCGGCCCATCCGCAACGCATCGCCGCCAGTTGCCAGGACCTGCAATACAGCTATGCCGAACTGAACCAGCGCAGTAACCGCCTGGGCCACGCCCTGATCGCCAACGGCGTGGGCCTGGACCAGCCGGTGGCCCTGTTGGCCGAGCGTAGCCTGGACCTGCTGGGCATGATCATCGGCAGCTTCAAGGCCGGCGCCGGCTACCTGCCGCTGGACCCGGGCCTGCCGGGCCAGCGCCTGGGGCGGATCATCGAGCTGAGCCGCACGCCGTTGCTGGTCTGCACCGCGGCCTGCCAGGCACAGGCGCAAGCCTTGCTCGACGAATTCGCCTGCGCCAACCGACCACGCTTGTTGGTGTGGGAAGAGGTGCAAGCGGCCGATCATTCGCTGGACAACCCAGGCATTTACAGCGGCCCGGACAACCTGGCCTATGTGATCTACACCTCGGGTTCCACTGGCCTGCCCAAGGGCGTGATGGTCGAGCAGCGCGGCATGCTCAACAACCAGCTGAGCAAGGTGCCGTACCTGCAATTGAGCGAAGCCGATGTGATCGCCCAGACCGCGTCGCAGAGCTTCGATATTTCGGTCTGGCAGTTCCTTGCCGCGCCATTGTTCGGCGCGCGGGTGGACATAGTGCCGAACGCCATCGCCCATGACCCGCAAGGCTTGTTGGCTCATGTGCAGGCCCAGGGCATCACGGTGCTGGAAAGCGTGCCGTCGCTGATCCAGGGCATGCTCGCCCAGGAGTCCATCCACCTCGATGGCCTGCGCTGGATGCTGCCGACCGGCGAGGCGATGCCGCCGGAGCTGGCGCACCAGTGGCTGTTGCGTTATCCCCGGATCGGCCTGGTCAACGCCTACGGTCCGGCCGAGTGCTCGGATGACGTGGCCTTCTACCGCGTCGACATGGCCTCGACCCGTGGCAGCTACCTGCCGATCGGTACGCCGACCGACAATAACCGCCTGTACCTGATGGATGGCGCGCTGGACCTTGTGCCGCTGGGCGCGGTGGGCGAGCTGTGCGTCGCCGGTACCGGGGTCGGCCGTGGTTACGTCAGCGATCCGCTGCGCACCGCCCAGGTGTTCGTGCCCCATCCGTTCGGTGCCCCGGGCGAACGCCTGTACCGCACCGGCGACCTGGCCCGCCGCCGTGCCGATGGCGTGCTGGAATACGTCGGGCGCATCGATCACCAGGTGAAGATCCGTGGCTACCGCATCGAGCTGGGGGAAATCGAAGCCCGCCTGCACGAACAACCGGAAGTCCGCGACGCGGCGGTCGGCGTGCAGGAAGGCGTCAACGGCAAGCACCTGGTGGGCTACCTGGTGGCGAGTGATTTGGCGCTGAACCCAAACGAACGCCTGGAGCGCATCAAGCAACGCCTGCGCGCCGAGCTGCCGGAATACATGGTGCCGCTGCACTGGCTGTGGCTGGAGCGCATGCCGCTCAACGCCAACGGCAAGCTCGACCGCAAGGCCCTGCCGGCCCTGGAGATCGGCCAGCTGCACAGCCAGGACTACCTGGCACCGCGCAGCGAGCTGGAGCAAACCCTGGCCGCTATCTGGGCCGAGGTGCTCAAGGTCGAGCGGGTCGGGGTCCGGGACAACTTCTTCGAACTGGGCGGGCATTCGCTGCTGGCCACGCAGATCGCCTCGCGGGTGCAGAAAACCCTGCAACACAACGTGCCGCTGCGGGCGATGTTCGAGTGCAGCACGGTGGAGGAACTGGCGCAGTACATCGACAGCCTGGCGAGCAGTGAAATCAACGAGGAGAAGGTCGATCGCCTGAGCGATCTGATGGCGGAGCTGGAGGGGCTTTAATCAGCGTCGTCAGCTCTAGCCCTATCGTGGGCAAGCTGGATACCCCAATCGGGCGCCATGATGGCGCCCAAATCTGAACCTTCACCTGGCAGGGCCTCACCACCGAGGTCCTGCTCACTCCCGGCTGGCCCGAGTGCCATCGCCACCTCTACGGCTATCCGCTGCCCATCTTCGCAGTTTTAAAAAAAACGTGGTCCTCCGGGTTGAATTATTCATCTTCGCGATCAGGGCGATTCAGTCTTTCACTTAGAGTGATTCGAGTTAATCCATCTTCCAAATTTGACTTTTGACGCTAACTTTAGTTGCTATGCTCTTACAGTGGGTTGACTATCAACGTCATTGCCACGCCAGCAATAATGGCAGATCGTTATTTTGGAGTTTTTATGGACATGGAGCTGTTTGACGCGAGCCATTACCAAGCCCCCGAGACACCAAAACGCCATTGATGTTCTGCTTGCACGCCTCCAGTTATTTCAACGGCTATGTTTCGGAGAATTAAAATGTCCAATGAAAAGTTTGACCGCGTAGCAGCGAATCTGTCTGTTGCCGATATAAGCACTGCAATAGCTTCTGGTTTGCAAAGAGCGCTTGATGCTCGTGGAGAAGCGTTGCGCGATAAAATTCTTATTTATGGCGGAAGGATTGACTTCAACATTCAGGTACTCCCCCAAAGCGCGGTAGGCGAGCTCAAGGAAGTTGCCAATATTGGCAAGGTCTAGGTTTTTCGGCATTTTTTCGTCAAGCCGATAGGGACAGAAGGAATGCTGGTGGAGGGAATAAAATGCCACCCAAATCGTTGGAAAAATCCCGCCGATTGATTGAAACCGGTCGAAATAAAGAGCTTCTGTGCCCAAGTGCTCAGCCGGACTGGGAAGGAGCGAAAATATTCGGGGTGGTGAATGGCACGGTGGCAGCTCCTGAAGTAGCTTACCTTTCACAAGCAATACCCATGACCAAAGAGCTGGCTGAATCGACAGTCCCTGTCAGTCCGGCAGAGGTATTTCGCATTTCCGCACCCTGTGCGGAAATGCGATGCCAGCACTACAAGGAAGGAGGCTGCCAGCTTGTATCGCGCACCGTAGATAAATTAAAAACGGTAACAGACAAACTTCCCCGTTGCTCGATAAGAGCCTCCTGTCGCTGGTGGAATGAACAGGGACCCGATGCCTGTTTCCGCTGTCCGCAAGTTGTAACCAACAGTTTTTCCCAGGATGAGATGATCATTATTGCGGCAACCCCGATATAGCTCAAAGTGTGAGTCTCGTTGAAGATGAAAGGACTCTGAACAACTTGCACTTTCTGATATGAGCTTTGCGTCTATTCACCCCTTCTGGAGGGGAGTTGAAGGGACCGGCTGTGCCGCTCCTCGATATTTCATTCAAGGGTGTCGAGGGTATACACATCGTTCAGGCGTTCAGCAGCCTAGATGGATTCCATCATCTTCTGTGGGTGCAAGTTTGCTCGCGTAAAACCTCCAGGCTTGCACGGCCCTTAGGACTTGTCCGATTGACGGCAACCCTTCACCGGCACAGTCTACCGAGGCTTTTTCGCAGCCCACCTGACAGGAGACAGTTGATGCCCTTCGCGACTATTGATGGACAACCCCTTCACTACCTGGACCAGGGCAGCGGCTCCGCGGTGCTGCTGGCCGGCAGTTACCTGTGGGACCTGAACATGTGGGCGCCGCAGATCGAGGCGTTGTCCCGGCAGTACCGGGTGATCGCCTTGGACCTGTGGGGCCACGGCCAATCCGGCGCGTTGCCCCAAGGCACCGCCTCGTTGGATGACATCGCCCGGCAGGTGCTGGCGCTGCTGGATCATCTTCAGATCGAACGCATCACCCTGGTCGGCCTGTCCGTGGGCGGCATGTGGGGCGCGCGCCTGGCCCTGGCGGCGCCGCAGCGCATCAATGGCCTGGTGCTGATGGACACCTACCTCGGGGCCGAGCCGGAGCCGACCCGCCAGTACTACTTCTCGTTGTTCAAGCAGATCGAAGAAGCGGGGACCATCCCATCACCGCTGCTGGACATCGTGGTGCCGATTTTCTTCCGTCCTGGTATCGACCCGCAGTCGGCGTTGTACCAGGACTTCCGCGCCGTCCTCGCGGCACTGCCCAGCGAACACCTGCGCGAAAGCGTGGTGCCCATGGGCCGCATCACTTTCAGCCGTGCAGACCTGCTGTCGCGCCTGAACCAGCTGGACCCCAAGACCACCTTGCTGCTGTGCGGCGACCAGGACAAACCGCGCCCGCCTTCGGAAACCAAGGAAATGGCTGAGCTGATTGGTTGCCCTTACCAACTGGTGCCCGAGGCGGGGCATATCTCCAACCTGGAGAACCCGGCGTTTGTCACCGAGGCGTTGTTGAAGTTTTTGGCTGAGCGGCATTCTTGCTGATGCCTCGGCGGCGCCCGGGCTGACGTCATCGCGGGCAAGCCTCGCTCCTACAGAAGCCGCATTTCCCCTGGCGGATCACGTTCCTCTGTAGGAGCGAAGCTTGCTCGCGATGCGATCCCACGGCCACCACCCAGCCCTCTGTTATAGTCGCGCCCGGCGCAGGTCCTAGCACCTGCGCCGGGCGTTTTCATTCAGGGACAGGGGCCATGACGGAACACATTCATTGGCGGGATATCGAGGATCTGGCTGGCAATTGGAACGGCCTCGGGGTGGACGTCAAGCGCCTGGCCAGCGGCAAGCCGAATCTGCGCCTGCTCAGTGGCAACAACCGACGCATGCAACTGGTGCTGGGTGACCAGACTCTGCTCTGGGGCACCATGTCCCGCTGCCTTTACGGCGTGTGGCTGGTACGCAATCACCTGCTGGAGCAATTGCCGCAAACTCTGGTGGGGCCCATCGATTCGCCCCAGGTGGAGCAACAGGTACGCCTCGACCCGGCCCTGCGCCTCAAGGCCTGGAGCCGCTTCTTCGTCCAGCAATTGATGCAGCACCAGCCGGACTTTCTTTACTCCGGTTACTGGCTGGTACGGGCCCTGCGCCCGGAATCCCCCAAGCCGATGCGGCCGTTGCTGAGCGGCACCGAGGCCTGGTACTTCAAGGGCGGCGAAGACGCCCTGAGCCATATGCCGCAGTGGGCGATCTACGGCCGCAACATCCTCGACAACCAGCAACCCGGCGCGGCGCGCTGGGTCGAGTTGGGCGAGAGTGGCGGCGCAGTGGTTGGCCTGCATGCAGTGGACCCGCATTCCGGGCGCCTCAAATGGTGGCGCAAGAAAGCCCGCGAAGGCAGCTTGCCGCCCATCCTGCTGTGGTACGTCAGCGGCCTGAGCTGCCACCTGATTCTCGATGGCCATTACCGCTTGCAGGCGGCCATCGATGAAAACCTTCCACCGGAGTTCCTGGTGCTTAGCTCGCCGCGGCTCTTCAGCTATCGCCCGAACCCGCAAGAGCAGCAGAAGGTACTGGGGGCGCTGCAGATGCAGATCCAGCGCAAGAACCTGGAGACGGTGCGCTTCAATCAACTGCTGATCAGCACCTTCGATGACCGTCCGTATCACGGCTTCGGCAGCCAGTCGTGGGCCGGGATTGCTTCGGAAAAGGGGTGGATCGATCAGGTCAGCGGCCTTCTCAACGAACGGGGAGACACGGGCGAACTGGAGAACATCCTCGCCCGCGAAGCACCGGACGAGTTCGCTAGAGCCTTACACACAGGCGCCGAATTCTGACACGCCCCTGTAGCCGCTGCCGTAGGCTGCGATCGGGCGCGAAGCGACCGTAAACCAGGCGATGGGGTTTTGCCTGACACACCGCATGGGCAGGTTTGGCGCCTGCTACGCAGTCGATCGCAGCCTGCGGCAGCGGCTACGGTGAGGCATTTCGCTTTCTTTTGTAAGGCTTTTCCGAGAAACTCCCACGCGCTTGAGTGCGCCTGTATGCGGGGCTAGGCTGCCTGGGTCATCGCCAAATCGATGGCTTGGACGTGCAAGTCCAGTTCCTGTTAAGGCGCATAAACGCTTAGCCATGCTTGAGCGTTTTTATGTCCGCTGTGTTATGGCGGCCGTGCGCGGGAGATCCTCGGATCTGCTGGGTGTCCTAACAGGCCCGGTCTTGCACTCCGCGTGCGGCTGCTACCCTGATTCGCGTGCAAGCGAACGGTGTCAGCTCCTTTCTTCTGTAGGAGCTCAACCATGAAAAAGCTTGTTCCCGATCCACCCATTGATTCCCCCAACACCTACCGCTATCCCGAACTGAAACTCGCCAATCAGGCCCTGTGCCAATCCCTGGCCGAGCAACCTGTCGAGGCGCTGCCGTTCGCGCCCTTGGCCACCACCGCGGCGGTGCGTGTCACCCCGGATTCCTTGTTCCACGTACGTGAAGGCATCAGCGCCGAAGAAGCCCTGGTGCATGTGTCGCTGCTGCTCAAATGCGCTGAAGAAGTCAGCGATGAAATCACCGAACGCGGCAGTGGCCTGGAGCGTGGGTTGATCTGGTCGATGGTCCATTCCGTGGAAATGGCCAGGGCGGTGGTGGATGCGTTGTTGGATGGGCGTCAGGCCCGTTGATTTTTGGTGTTTTTGAGGGCCCTATCGCGGGCAAGCCTCGCTCCTACAGAAGAATGCGATCAGTCAGAGGAACGCAGTCAACTGTAGGAGCGAGGCTTGCCCGCGATGGCGGCCTGGAAAACGCCGCCGCATCTGCGCCTTATTTAGGCCCGAGAATCTTCACCAGCTTGCCCGGCGCCGGCGCGCCTTGTTGCTGTTGCAGTTCGCCCTGGTCGTCCATGTAGAAGATCGCCGGGGTGGCGGACAGCTCCAGTTCGTCCATCAGCGCCATGTTGGCGTCGAGCTTGGCCTGGACTTCGGCGGGGATCTTGTCCAGGGGTTTGAGGCTGCTGCCCTTGCCGGCTTTTTCGTGGTCTTGCAGGGCTTTCTGCGGGTCTTTGGCGGCCAGCAGGGCGGCGGATTTGCCCGGGCTGTCTTCGCGGATGATGCCGACCATGATGTGCCGCAGTTGGACCTTGCCGGCGTTCACCCAGGGCCGCGCCTGTTCCCAGAACATGTTGCAGTAGGGGCAGTTGGGGTCGCTGAACAGGTAGACCACGCGCGGTGCGTCGGCCTTGCCGTCGGCGATCCAGTTGCTCTTTTCCATCTTGGCCCAGACTGCCTTGGCCATCGGCGCATACACCAGTTTCTGCAGCGGTTCGGCGCTCAGGTCCTTGCCGTCGGCGTCGTACAGGTTGCCCAGCAGCACATGCTTGCCATCCGGGGTCAGGTACAGGGCCATGCCACGGTTCTGGTACTGCGCGGCATAACCCTTGAGGCCGTCCGGGGCGTCGAAGCTGCCGACGATCTTGGCGCCTTTGGCTTCGATGTTCTTGATTGCCAGGGGCAGTTCTTCGGCGTGCAGCAGCGGTACCTGGAGCAGAGCCGCGCCCAGGGACAGGCTCAGCAGGTGGCGGATGAAGGGCATGGCAGTTTCCTTGAAGGGGCGGCCTGCGTGGCCGTGGTCGAATGCGGTCGGTCGAAATGTTCCAGGGCGCGGGCCAGGCTGGCCTCGGACAGCTCGCCGAGGTGGCTGCCGAGCATGCGCCCGTCAGCGCTATAGAACAGCGTAGTCGGTAGCGCCATGGAGCCCACGGCCTGGCCCAGGCGGCCGCTGCCGTCGAACAGCACGTTGTTCAGGTTCAGCTCCTGTGTGGCCAGGAAGGTGCTGACGCTCTGCATGCTTTCGGCCTGGTTGACGAACAGGAAGGTCAGGTCCGGGCGCTGCTGCTGGGCTCTTTCCAGCACCGGCATTTCCCGGCGGCAGGGCGGGCACCAGGTGGCCCACAGGTTGATCACCAGGGGTTTGCCCTGGTAGCTGGTCAGCTGCACGGTGTCGCCGTCGGCGTTGCGCAAGGCGATTTCCGGCAGCCGCGTGCCTTGTTCGAAGATGCTCAGGGACAGGCTGGCGAGCAGCCAGAAGGCCAGGCCGCTGCCGACCCCGGCGCCCAGCGGTTTGCGCAGGGCCGGGCGGCGCCAGCCCCAGGCGAGGGCGGCCAGCAGCAGGACGATGGCTCCCGGCCAAGGCAGAAAACCGCCATCGCGCAGGTCGATGATCAGCCACAGGTCGTGGCGGTAATGCTTCCAGTAGGCGACCACGAAGCCGATGCGCGCCGCCAGCATGCCCAGCAGGAACAGGCCGAACAGCACCGACTCCGGGTTCTCGCCACCGCGCTTGGCGACTCGCCAGCCGACAAAGGTGGCCAGCGCCAGGGCACTGATCAGCAGCAGGTGGTTGAGCGCGATGGCAAAGGTGCCGATGGTAAAGGTCAGCATCAACGGGTTTCTCGGGTAGCGGTCCAGCGTTGCAGGAAGCCGGCGGCGTCTACCTCGCCGGTAATCCGCTGGCTGCGTCGTTCTTCGCCGTCCGGGCCGATCCACAGCAGGCTCGGCGGCCCCGGCACTTTATACCGGTTGAGCAGTTCGCGGCTGGCGGCGTTGTCGGCCGTCACGTCCAGGCGCAGCAGGCGCACGTCCTTCAGGGCCTCGAGGACCTGGGGTTGGCCGAACACCTGTTTCTCCATGATCTTGCAGGACACGCACCAGTCAGCGTAGTAGTCCAGCAGCACCCACTGGCCCTGGGCCTTGGCGGTGTCGAGGGCGCCTTGCAGGGCGGCCGGGTCCTTGACGGTGGTGAAGGCGTCGTGGGCGCTGACCGCCGCCACGGCATTGCCGCCGCTGTAGACCTTCAGCGGTCGCCACAGGTCGTCGCTGCCACCGGCGGCGCCCACCAGCAGCAGGCTGCCCCACAGGCCGAACACCACCGAGCCTGCGCCGAACAGGTGACCGGCACGGCCGGCCGCGCGCATCTGCTGCCAGGCGGTGTAGGCCAGGACCAGCGCCAGCGCGCCCCATAAACCGATCCACAGCGACTCGTCGAGCACCGGGCGCAGCAGCACGATGGCGGTGCCGAGGAACAGGAAGCCGAACACGCCCTTGAGCAGGTTCATCCACGGCCCCGGCTTGGGCAGGAAGCGGTTGCCCACCGTCACTAGCAGCAACAGCGGCAGGCCGATGCCCAGGCCCATGACGAACAGGATCAGCCCGCCGTGCAAGGCATTGCCGCTCTGGGCGATGTACAGCAGGGCGCCGGCCAGCGGCGCGGTCATGCACGGGCCCACTAGCAGGCCGGACAGGGCGCCGAGCACCCCGGCGCCGACCAGGCTGCCGCCACGGCGCGAACGGCTGGCGTTTTCCAGGCGGTCGCGCAGGGCCGCCGGCAGTTGCAGCTCGAAGAAGCCGAACATCGGCAGCGCCAGGATCACGAACACCGCGGCAAAGCTGCCCAGCAGCCAGGGCTGTTGCAGCAAGGCTTGCAGGTTGGCGCCGAGCAGTGCGGCGAGCACGCCCATGGCGGCATAGACCAACGCCATGCACACCACATAGCTGCCCGCCAGGGCGAAGCCGCGACGCGGGCTGGCGCCGCTGCCCACCACCAGGCCGGCGAGGATCGGCAGCATCGGCAGCGAGCAGGGGGCGAAGGCCAGCAACAGGCCGAGGCCGAAGAACACCAGCAGGCTCCAGCCCAGGGCTCGCTGCTGCAGGCCGCTGGCCAGGGCCTGGTCGCTGGCCTCGGTGCTGGCTCCGGTAGCGGTGGCCGGGCTGCCGCCCAGGTCCACTTCCAAGGATTGCGGCGGATAGCACAGGCCGGCGTCGGCGCAGCCTTGCCAGCCGAGCTTGACCTTGCCGGTGGCGCCGGCGGGGATTTTCAGTTCCAGGCCCTGGCGATACACCTGCTGCGCGCCGAAGAATTCGTCGCTATGGGCCTCGCCCTCGGGCAGGGCCGGTTTGTGCGCGTCCGCCAGGCCGTCGAATCTCAGCCGTTGCTGATACAGGTAATAGCCGTCGGCGATCTGCCAGAACAGCTGGGTTTCCCCCGACGCCAGGCGTTCGGAGGTGAAGACGAAGGCTTTGCCGACCGGGAGAAAGTCGGGTTTGACCTCGAACGGGTTGTTACCCGCCTGAGCCAGGCCCGACAGCAGCATGAACAACAGGATGAACAGACGACGCATGGAAAAGCCTTAAACCGGTGCAAGTGACGGGCACAATGGCCGACGGCGATTAACCGATGATTAACCCTGCACGCCTTGTGACACTGGCGGTGCGGGCATAATGTCGGCTTAATCGGCAATAGTTTTAATGCACCCCTTTTCTACAGGTTTCACCATGCACGTACTGGTCTGTGAAGATGATGAACTGATTGCCAGCGGGATCATGGCCGGCCTCACGGCCCAGGGCCTGACGGTCGAGCACGTGGCCACGGCCTCGGCGGCGCGGGCCATGCTCGGCGTGGCGGAATTCGACGTGATGGTGCTCGACCTCGGCCTGCCCGACGAAGACGGCCTGAAGCTGCTCAAGCAACTGCGCCACAACGGCCTGGAAATCCCCGTGCTGATCCTCACCGCGCGGGATTCGGTCACCGACCGGGTCGACGGCCTGCAGGCTGGCGCCGACGATTACCTGCTCAAGCCTTTCGACCTGCGGGAACTGGCGGCGCGCCTGCATACCCTGTTGCGCCGGGTGGCGGGGCGCAGCGTCAACCTGATCGAACACGGCCGCCTGACCTACGACCCGAGCACCCGCGAAACCCTGCTCGGCGGCCAACCGGTGGACCTGTCGCGGCGCGAACAATCGCTGCTCCAGGCGCTGCTGCACAACCGCGGCCGGGTGCTGTCCAGCGAGCAGCTCAAGGACAGCGTCTACGGCTTCAACGACGAACTGGAAAGCAATGCCCTCAACGTGCACATCCACCACCTGCGGCGCAAACTCGGCAACGGCATCGTCGAGACCGTGCGCGGCCTGGGTTATCGCCTGGGGCCGGCGGATGGTGGGGAGGAGTCGTAAGTGATGAGCCTGCGTTTGCGCCTGAGTCTGACCATCGGCGCGGCCTTCGTGCTGATTTGGGCACTGGCCGCGGCCTGGATGTTCAGCGACTTGCGCAACCAGATGATGTTTTCCCTCGACCAGCGCCTGGTGGCTTCGGCGCGCATGGTCGCTGGCCTGCTGGAACAATTGCCGACCTTGCCGAGCAAGGGCGAGGGCACCCATTTCAGTGCCGAACAGCTGAACATTCCCGGGGGCATGGCCTGCCAGGTCAGCTCCCTGCGCGGCGAGATCCTCGCCCGTAGCCATAACCACCCCGACGAAAAACTCGAAGCCGAACGCCTGGGCTTTCACGACCAGATGATCGATGGCGTGCGCTGGCGCAGCTTCACGCTGGCCCGGGGCGACCTGCGCATCACCACCGCCGATCGGCAGGTCGAGCGCGAAGCGCTGAACCTGTCGGTGCTGCTGGCCGCTTCGGTGCCGGTCGGCGTGGCATTGCTGGCTTGCCTGTGGTTGTTGTGGCTGGGGATCGGCCAGGGCCTGGCGCCGCTGAACCGCATGCGCGACGCCTTGATGCGCCGCAGCGCCGACTCCCTGGAACCCTTGCAGATTCATCCGTTGCCCAGCGAGCTGAGGCCGTTGCTGGAAACCCAGAACCAGCTGTTCCAGCGCATCGGCAAGACCATCGAGCGCGAGCGCCGCCTGACCGGTGACGCCGCCCACGAACTGCGCAGCCCGCTGACGGCGATCAAGACCCACCTGCAAGTGGCGCGCATGACCGACGGCGCGGCCCGCGATCAATCCCTGGCGCGCGCCGAAGAAGGCGCCGACCGTCTGCACCGGACCCTGGAGCAACTGCTGTTGCTGGCCCGGGTCGAGGGCAGCCTGTCGTTCGAGGACGGCGTGCAGTGCAATGCCGAACAGGTGGCGAAAACCGCGATCCAGGACGCCGCCAGCGGTGCCCGGCAGCGGGTCCGGCTGCATATCGACGAGCGGGTGTCGGCGGCGCCGCTGGAAATGCCCTCGGTGCTGGCCATCGCCGCGTTGCGCAACCTGCTGGACAACGCCCTGCGCCATACCCCGAGCGATGCGCCGGTGGAGCTGAACCTGGAAACCCTCGGCAACCGCGTGCGCTTCCAGGTGCGCGACCATGGCAGCGGCATTCCCGAGGATGACTTGCAGCACCTGACCCAACGCTTCTGGCGCAACGGCCAGAGCACCGGTTGCGGCCTGGGCCTGGCCATCGTCCAGGCGATTGTCCAGCGCTGCGGCTGCGTGCTGCATTTCGACAGCCGGCCCGATGGCTTGCGGGTCGAGTTGACCATGCCGCTGCAATCGGCCTGACGCCTTTATCGCGGGCAAGTCGGATCGCCGCCCGCTCGCTCCTACAGAAACTCACGATCTTCTTCTGTAGGAGCGAGGCTTGCCCGCGATGGCATTCTCATGTTCGCCACAACCTTTATGGTTGATACGCAATAAACCTCTCCCAGGTGTAAATCCTCTCGTCGCTGATGCGTTTCCAGAACAGGAAAACCTGCGAGTGCGCGCTGAACCGGCTGCGTACCTGTGTGGTGTGCGGTTTCGCTCAACTCATCAGCGTGAGGATTCGAGAGATGTCAGTTGCTACCAGCCTTGTCGACGATCAGCCCGCGCGGACCAGTGCCGCGCCGGCCGAGACGCTTTACCAGTTCACCGAATCGCCGTTGCTGGCCCGGCAGAACCAGCAGGAATCCAATGCCCGCAGCTACCCGCGGCGCATTCCCCTGGCGCTCAAGCGGGCGCGTGGGATTCATGTCGAGGACGTCGAAGGCCGGCGTTTCATCGACTGCCTGGCCGGTGCCGGCACCCTGGCTCTGGGCCACAACCACCCGGTGGTGATCGAGGCGATCCAGCAGGTGCTGGCCGATGAGCTGCCGCTGCTGACTCTGGACCTGACCACCCCGGTCAAGGACCAGTTCGTCCAGGACCTGTTCGGCCTGCTGCCGCCCGCCCTGGCCGCCGAGGCGAAAATCCAGTTCTGCGGCCCCACCGGCACCGACGCCGTGGAAGCGGCATTGAAGCTGACCCGTACCGCCACCGGCCGCAGCACCGTGCTGTCGTTCCAGGGCGCCTACCACGGCATGACCCTGGGCGCCTTGAGCCTGATGGGCAGCCTGGGGCCGAAGCGGCCGTTGGGTGCGCTGCTGACCAACGGCGTGCAGATCCTGCCGTTCCCTTACGACTACCGCTGCCCGTTCGGCCTGGGTGGCGAAGCGGGGGTGAAGGCCAACCTGAGCTATCTGGAAAACCTGCTGAGCGATCCGGAAGCCGGCGTGCAACTGCCGGCGGCAATCATCGTCGAGGCGGTGCAGGGCGAGGGCGGGGTGATTCCCGCCGACCTCGACTGGCTGCGCGGCGTGCGCCGCATTACTGAAAAGGCCGGCGTGGCCTTGATCGTCGATGAGATCCAGAGCGGCTTCGGTCGTACCGGCAAGATGTTCGCCTTCGAGCACGCCGGGATCATCCCGGATGTGGTGGTGATGTCCAAGGCCATCGGCGGCAGCCTGCCGATGGCGGTGGTGGTCTACCGCGACTGGCTCGACACCTGGCTGCCGGGCGCCCATGCCGGCACCTTCCGTGGCAATCAGATGGCCATGGCCACCGGTTCCGCGGTAATGCGCTACCTCAAGGAGCACAAGGTGGCCGAGCATGCCGCCGCCATGGGCGAGCGTTTGCGCGAGCACCTGCGGATCCTGCAGCGCGACTTCCCGCAGATGGGCGACATTCGCGGGCGTGGCCTGATGCTGGGGATCGAGCTGGTGGACCCGGCCGGCGAGAAAGACGCCCTGGGCCATCCGCCGCAGTTCAGCCGCCTGGCGCCGCTGGTGCAGCGTGAATGCCTCAAACGCGGGTTGATCCTGGAAATGGGCGGACGCCATGGCAGCGTGGTGCGTTTCCTGCCGCCGCTGGTGATCACCGCGGCGGAAATCGATCAGGTGGCGGATATTTTCAGCCGGGCTTTGGCGGCGGCGGTCGCCAGCCTCTAATTTTCCGCAGGCCTTGAACGTTCCTTATTCACAACCGCTGCGCGTTCAGCGCAGCGAGCCTTACAGCGATGGAGACACGTAATGACTTCAGTATTTGACCGCGAGGACATCCTCTTTCAGGTAGTGGTCAACCATGAGGAGCAGTATTCGATCTGGCCGGACTACAAGGCCGTGCCACAAGGCTGGCGCACCGTGGGCAAGAGCGGCTTGAAGAAGGAGTGCCTGGCCTACATCGAAGAGGTGTGGACCGACATGCGCCCGCTGAGCCTGCGGCAGAAGATGGACGCCCAGGCCGCCGCCAACTGACTGACCTGTAGCCGCTGCCGAGCCTGCGAGGCTGCGCTCGGACGCGAAGCGGCCGTAACGGGGCCAGCGCGGTTAGTCAGACTTTACGCATTCTCAGGTTTTGCGCCTGCTGCGCAGTCGATCGCAGCCTCGCAGGCTCGGCAGCGGCTACAGGGGATGTAGGTGATGTAAAAAGCCCGCTGGATCTTCAGGTCCGGCGGGCTTTTTTGTGGGTGTCAGATCGGGCGTTTGACCGCTTGCAAGGTGTAGCTCAGTGGCAGGCGCAAGGGCGCTTCCTTGAGGTGCCATTCGCCTTGCTCGTCACAACGCATCTGCCCGGGCAGGGCGTCCCAGGGGATGCTCTGGTGTTCCACCAGGCCGCTGATCTGCAGGCCGTGCTTGAGCAGCGCGCTGACGATTTCCCCCAGGCCGTGGTTCCACGAGTGGGTCACCGTGGCCTTGAGCGGCCGGTCGGTGCTGACGTAGGTGCTGTCGTCGTCCCACACCAGCGGTTCGTTGTGCTCGAAGTAGGGCAGCTCCACCAGCAGCGCATCCTCGCGCCTTTCGTCCAGGGCCCAGAGCATCGGGTGGCCTTCGCGGATAAACAGCCGGCCGCCGGGCTTGAGCAGTTCGCTGACATTACGCGCCCAGGTGTCGACGCTGGGCAGCCAGCACAGGGCGCCGATACCGGTGTAGACCAGATCGAAGGCTCCCTTGGGCAGTACTTCGGAGGCCTTGTAGACGTCGGACTCGACGAACTCGATAGTCGTACCCGTGCGCGCCATCAGGCTACGGGCTTCGGCCAGGGAGGCGGGGGAGAAATCCAGCCCGCTCATCCGCGCGCCGAGGCGGGCCAGCGACAGGGTGTCGGTGCCGATATGGCATTGCAGATGCACGCCGCGCAGGCCGCTGATGTCCCCCAGCAGCGGCAGGTCGAACCGCACCACTTCGGACAGGTGCCGCGGGTCGTCGACAAACATCTGGGCCTGGTAGTCCGGCGAGGCCGCGTGCAGCGGTGCGCGCTCGTCCCAGTTGGCCTGGTTGAGCTTGAGGTAGTCACTCATGGCGGGGCTTCCTGTCCGTTCAATGGGAGCAGCAGGCTAGCACCGGTGAGGCGGGCGATTCTTGGGGGAATTTGTAAGCCGCGCATTTCTTCTGTAGGAGCGAAGCTTGCTCGCGATGAACGATGACGCGGTATCCAGTTACTCCGCGTAGCCTCTTTCGCGAGCAAGCTTCGCTCCTACGGGGCGTGGTGGGTCAGGTTTTCGGGGCGAGGGCACTGGTGATCTGGCCGATATTGCTCTCCAGCTCCACCAGCGGGTCGGCGCTGTCGGTTTGCAGCACCAGCAACTGGCTGCCGGCGGCGCTGATGGCGGCCTTGAGCGCATCGGATGGCTGGCGGTGATGCAGGACGATGGCCACGTCGTTGTCCTTGAGTCGGGCTTGCAGTTGCTGCAGGGCTTCGGCCGTCCACTCGTTGTCGGCGCGGGCGTCGATCTCCAGCAGCTCCAAGTTGAGCCCGCTGACCAGGTAACCGAAGTGGTCGCTGAGGCTGAGCACGCTGAGGTTGTCGGCATTGGCCAGTTGCCCCTCGGTATCGGCGCTGAGCTTGAGCAGGCGTTGCTTGAGGCTGGCCAGGTTGGCGTCGATCTTCGGTTTGGCGGCGGGGGCCAGGCGCACCAGGTCGGCGGCCAGCACATCGGCCATGCGCCCCAGGTTGTTGCTCGACAGCCACGGCTGGCTGTTCAGGCCATCGCTCTTGCCGGGTTGCAGGGCGACGCCGGGCAGGGCTCCGTCCACCGGGCGCGCGGCATCGACTTCGACGATGCGGATGTTGCTGCGCCGCGCGTTGGGGTACAGCGGGTCGTCCGGCCAGATCGAGCGCAGGCCGATCACCGCGTCGGCGTCGAGGGCCAGCTTGTGCAGCGCCGGGGCGCCGCGGCCGGTGAAGTAGGCGGTCTGGCGCGAGCCCGGCAGGTTATCGGGGGCGGCGCGTTCGAGCTGCACATCGGTGCCTTGCAGCAGCAACTGGCCGAGGCCGAAGGTCACCGGTAGCGAGGCCAGCACGGTCAGCGGCTTGTGTGAGCTGGCGCTGTGCAGCGCCGTGGTGCCCAGGCTCTGGTTGGCGGTGACGCGCATGGGTTCGAAACGGTCCGGCTGGGCCAGGGCCGGAGCGCTGCTCAGCCCGCCGAGGGCCAGGGCGATGGTCAAGGGTAGTGTCAGGTGACGTAATGAACTGTGCATTTATCCGATATTCCCTTTGAGGCTGGGGACAATGCCGCGGGCAATGGCGGCCAGGGCGAAGGCGACACCGGCCACCAGGATGATCGCGGCGCCGGAGGGGACGGGCAGGTCGAAGAGGATCGGCAGCAGGATGCCGCACAGGGTGCTGACCGTGGCGATCAGCACCGATATCCAGAAAAAGCCCTTGAGTGACTGGCTCAACAGGCGCGCGGCCGCCGCCGGAATCACCAAAAGGGCGCCCACCAGGATCGCGCCTATGACTTTCACCGCGGCCACGGTGATCAGGGTCACCAGGATCACGAACAGGTAGTCCAGGGTCTTCACCGCGACGCCGCGCACCGCCGCCAGTTGCGGGTTGAAGCTGGCCAGCATGATGCGGTTGTACAGCGGCAGGCTCAGGCCCATTACCAGGGCACCGACGATCAGCAGCACCAGCAGGTCGTTGCCGTTGACCGTGAGCACCGAACCGAACAGCACGTTTTCCAGGATGTGCACGTTGATCTTGCCGGCGAGGATCAGCAGCAGGCTGGCGCCCAGGGCCAGGGACACCGACAGGAACACGCCGATCAGGGTGTCCGGCGCCAGGCCGGTGCGGTTGCGCAGGTAGTTGAGCAGGATGCCGAACAGCAGGCAGTAGCCGAACAGGCTGCCATACGGGCCGGTGTAGGGCTCGCCGAGCAGGATGCCGATGGCCACGCCGGTCAGCGCCGCGTGGCCCACTGCTTCGGAGAAGAAGGCGAAGCGCTTGACCACCACCAAAGTGCCCAGGCCGCCCAGCACCGGGCCGATCAGCAATCCGGCGAGCAGGGCGTTGACCACAAAACCATAGGCCAGGGCTTCCGGCAGGTAACCGGAAGAGGCCCAGCCCTGGATCATCAAACGAAAGGCTTCGTAACTCATCAGGCAACACTCCCGCTGACGACGTCCGCGCTGCGCGGGTGGGTGGAAAACAGCGTCAGCAGGCGTTCCGGGGTCAGCGCCTGTTGCGGGTGAGCGTCGAACAGAACCCGGCGATGCAGGCCGGTGACCCGGTCCGCCAGGCGGCCGACCGCTTCCAGGTCGTGTTCGATCCACAGCAGGGTGATGCCGGCCTGGCGCCAGTCGCCGAGCAGGCGCTCGAAGACCTGGATGCCGGCCTCGTCGAGGGCCGACATCGGTTCGTCCAGCACCAGCAGTTGCGGCGCCGGGATCAACCCCTGGGCCAGCAGCACCCGCTGGCGTTCGCCACCGGACAGGGCGCCCATGCGCCGCTTGCGCTTGTCCTGCATGCCGACCCGTTCCAGGGCCTCGCCTATGGCCTTGGCGTAATGCCGGCTGAGGCCGAGGAAAGCCGGGCGGCGCTGGCACATGGCGGCCATGAAGTCGTCGACGGTCATCGGCAGGCCGCGATCGAATTCCAGGGCTTGCGGCACGTAACCGATCACCCCCGGTTCGCCCGGCCATTGCAGGCTCAACTGGCCCTGGTGGGGCATCTGCCCGAGCAGGGTCTTGATCAGCGAGCTCTTGCCGCCACCGTTGGGGCCGACCAGGGCATGCAGGGTGCCGGGCTGCACCTTGAAGCTGACGTTGTCGAGGATGGTGGTGCGGCCCAGGGTCAGGCTGACCTGGTCGAACTCGATGGACGGGCCGCGGGCCAGGCTGTGCAGGGCGGTCATGCGCCGGCCTCCTGGATCGCCCGGACCACGGTGTCGAGGTTGCCGGCCATTTCCTTCTCGTACTTCTCGGCGCTGTAGTCGCCATAGGAAATGTGCGACAGCGGGTACAGCTTTACCCCGGACTCGCGCTGGATGGTGTCGACGTAGGTGGAGGGGAAGTCCATCTCGGAGAAGATCACCTTGACGTCCAGTTCACGCAGCTGGTCGATGGTCTTTTTCAACTGGCTCGGGCTGGGCTCGATGCCGTGGGCCGGTTCGACCACGGCGGTGACTTCCAGGCCGAATTCGCGCAGCAGGTAATCGTAGGCGGCGTGCACCGTGGCCACCCGCAGGTCGGCGTTGGGCGCCTTGGTCAGCTTGGCCAGGGCGTCGGCGCGCATCTGCCGCAGGCGCTTGCCGTAGGCGCGGGCGTTCTGGGTGTAGGCCTTGGCGTTGGCTGGGTCCATCTTGCCCAGCTCGCGGGCGATGTTGTTGACCTGGGCGATGGAGGCGCTGATGGACAGGAAGGTGTGCGGGTTGACCACCTTGCCGGCGCCGCGCGCGGCGATGCCGGTGGCGGCCAGCAGCGGCACGTTCTGGTTGGCCTCGATCACCGGGATGTCCGGGCGCTCGCTGGCCTCGATCATGCGGTCGGCGAAGTCGTCGTGGCCGACGCCGTTGAGCACGATCACGTCCAGGGTGCCGATGCGCTTGATGTCTTCGGCGCGCGGTTCATAGGCGTGAGGGTTGAAGCCGGCGGGAATCAGCGGCACGACGTCGGCCTTGTCGCCGACGATGTTGGCCACGTAGCTGTAGTAGGGATGCAGGGTGATGCCGATACGCAGGCGCTTGGCCTGGTCGGCCGTGGCGAGAGGGCTGAGCAACAGGGCGAACAGGCTGACCAGCAGCACCCGCAGGAACGGGCGGCGTTGAGATGAAATAGGCATGGGCTAGCGGTCTTCTCTCGGGTGAATGCGTGGGTTCAGTGGCGATGCTGGCGGGTCACTCCGGCATCGAATTGCGCGACCACCTGCTGCCAGCCGGCACTGGCCAGGGCGGCGTCGCTGAGGTCGTCGGGGGCGGCGAGGGACGGGCCGCGATTGAGCCAGATGTCCGGGGCGGCGCTCGGGTCGGCAGCGATACGCATCAGCAATGAACCGGCCACTGCGTTGTCCTGGCTGAGGCCGACATAGGCCTGTTGCCGCAGTTGCCAGACATGCCCGCCACGGCTCACCGAGCTGGCGTCCTGGGCGAAGGGCGCGAAGCCTTCCTCGGCCAGTTGCTCGGGCGTCGGCAGGGCCTGGGCTTCTTCGCGTAGCAGGCGGATTTCGTCGAGGGTCACCCGCAGGTCGGCGTACAGGCCCTGTTCGCCGGCGGTGAGGTCGCGGCGGGCGTCCAGTTGATGGCTGTCGACGCTCGCCACTTCTCGGGTTTCGCCGCGCCAGAGCACCACGGAGCCGGCCACGCCGAGGATCAGCAGGCACAGCAGCAGGACGTAGAGGGTTTCATGGCCGGCGCCGGCCGGGCGCACGACTTGGGGGGTGGAGGTGCTCATGGGGCCTCGATGTCGGCTTGGTCGATCTCGACCACGTGGCCGGGGCCGGCGTCGAACAGCACGTAGAACTCGGCGTCGGGTTTCTTGAAGGTCAGGGTGGAGTCGGCGCCCAGCTTGCCGGGCACCAGGATGGTTTCGTCGTAGCCGATCACGTCCAGGGTCACCCCCGGGGCGCCGCTGCCATCGGAGAAGCCGCCGGTGCAGCGGATCTGCTCGCCGTCGATCTGCTTGCACTCGCACATCGGGTTGTGGGCCAGGGCGCCGCCGCTGAACACAGCGCTGGCGAGCAGAATCGCGCCGGCACCGAGCAGGCGCAGGCGGGCGGTGGGTACAGCAATCATGGTTTGCCTCCTTGTTGGTTCAGCCAGGCGAGGGTGGCCGGGGATGCCTGGCCCAGGGGGATGGCCGCCTGGTGCATGCTGCCGTCCCAGCCTTCCATGGTTATCCACAGCTCGGCGTCGGGTTTGGTCTTTTCCGCAACGGGCAGGCTGGCCCCCATGCGGTACGGGGTGCCGAAGAAAATCACCCCGGCGGCGCGCAGGCTGCGGGGTTTGCCGATGCGCAGGTAGGTGGCTTTGACCTGGTCGATGCAGGCGTCGCACAGGGCGGCATTGAAGCCTTTCATATAACCGGCCGGCCCCTGGAGTTGCGGCGCTTCGTTACGCAGTTCGGCCAGGCGCAGGCTCCAGGGGCCGACCTGCACCTCGCCCACCTCGCGCTCGCCCAGGCCGCTGTCGCCACGGGCCAGCGCCGCGTCGGCAAAGTACTTGGGCATGAAGCCGAGGGGGATCAGCAACAGCAGGATGTTCAGGTGGAAACGCCATTTCAGCCAGAACTGGCGCAGGGGCGAAACCGGCATTGGGTTGTCTGTCTTGCTCACAGGTTGCCCTCCGGCGTATCGGTGTGCAGGGCCGCAATCGGGCGCTGGGCGAGGGCGGGGCGCGGTGCCTTGTTACTGCGTTTGAGAGCCGCGGCGGTGGCCAGGGCGGTGCGCTTGGTCCAGATCAGCAGGCCGCTGAGCACCATCATGCTCAGCAGCAGGCCGAAGAAGCACCAGATCAGCTTGATCCAGAGGCCGCCGAAATCACCGGTGTGCAGTGGACGCATGGATTCAGTGACGAACTCCAGGGTCGAGCGATCGGACAGCAGGTGAGTGGTATCGATGGAGCCGGTGTACGGGTTGAGGTTGGCGGTCTGGTACATCAGCGGGTACCAGCCGCGGCCGCCGATGAACAGGTGGCTGTAGGCATTGCTCGGCAGCATGACGAAGCCGACGTCGAAACCCGGGATCTTCTGGGTGGTGAGGCGGATGGCTTCATCGACCCCGATCATCGGCGCGGGGCTGCCGTCGGCCGAGGTCGGCACGCTTTCGCGGGCGATCACCGGAACTATGGGTTCGCTGGAAATGGTGATCTGGTTGTCGCCGAGAATCGCCTGGATCAGGAACCAGGTGCCGGTGATGGAGATCACCGCGATGAACCAGATCGACCAGATACCGCTCAGGCGATGGAAGTCGCCCCAGAAAATCCGCGCGCCGTGGCGCAGGCGCAGGGTCGGCTTGAGAAAACCCTTCCAGAACTTCTTGTAGACCACCAGGCCCGTGACCAGCGAAGCCAGCATTGGCAGACCGAGCAGCGACACCAGGTACCAGCCCCAGCTATAGCCGTTGGTGAACGGCACCAGCCACCAGCCGTGCAGGGCGCGGGTGAAGGCCTGGAAGTTGAACTGTGGGCTGACGCCCTGGATGACGCCGGTGTACGGATTGACATAGACCTCGACGGAACGGCCATCGGGGTAATTGACGCCCACGGTCAGGGCGAAATGCGCTTCGTCGGGGGTACTGATGCTATCGACCAGGGTCTGCGGTTCGGCCTGCTTGATGGCCTTGACGATCTGGTCGTAGCTCAGCGGTTGGGCGTCGCCTGTGGGTTTGCTGGCGCGGATGTCGGGGTTGGCCAGCCAGACGATTTCCTGGCTGACCACGGCCAGGGTGCCGGTGACGCAAACGATCAGCACAAAGAACCAGATGGGCAGCGCCAGCCAGCTGTGAACGAGAAACCAGATTTTCGAGCGGGACTTCTTCGACATTGAGCACGCGTCTTGATTCGAGGAGTGGAGCCGCGGGCGTCTGCTGAGCCCGGAGAGAAACCCGCGGCGTAGCCTTCGCCAACGCGACCTGCTGCATCTAATTAAGACGAATGAGAATCGTAAATCCCGAAAGACGATATGAAAGTAAATGTTTCCGCGCGACCAATGGCAGGGCAAAGGCCGGCGGGCATTGATCTAATCTGGGGGGCGCTATCGCGGGCAAGCCTCGCTCCTACAAGGGAACGCGCGTCTGTAGGAGCGAGCGGGCGGCGATCCGACTTGCCCGCGATCAAGGGTTTTCAGGCACAGCGCTTATTCCTGCTGTTGAAACATCTCCACGGCCCGCTGCTTGATCTGCTCTTCGCTCAAATCTTCCTTGCGGGTGGCGAGAAACCACAGGTGGCCGAACGGGTCTTTGAGGGTGCCGCTGCGGTCGCCGTAGAACTGGTCCTTGACCTCGGACACCACTTGGGCGCCGGCGGCGATGGCCTGGGCGAACTGTTGGTCGACATCGTTGACGTACAGGTGCAGACCGACGGCGGGCGATTTATCGGGATTGCTCAATGGCCCCTGGTCGCAGGGCGTTCCCAGCATGATCGGGCAGTCGCCGATGCGCAGTTCGGCATGGCCGATACTGCCGTCGGGCATGTCCAGGCGCATGACCTGGATGGCGTCGAAGGCATTCTTGTAGAACTCGATAGCCTCGGCCGCCTGGGTAATCCCCAGGTAGGGCGTGATGCTGGGGTAACCCTCGGGGATGGGTTTGACACTCATCTCAGTTCTCCTTTCTTGTCTGGGTGTTCGTCGAAGTGAACCTGGCCGGTTTCCGTTTCCAGTCGGTTCACTATAGGCCCGGGTAGCCGGCAGTCCGGCGCGGGCCGACGAGGTGTTGCTCGGGCAACAGTCCTGGGTGTTCGGTGGCCAACAGCGATCCAGCAATTTGCCCGAAGCCTGGGGGGCGTGAGTCCTTTGGTGGGCATAAATCCCTGATTTTTGGGGGTAAATCTTCCGGCACAGAAGCTGCAATGAGCCAGGCAACCCTTCATTCGCCCGAGAGCGTCGTATGCCTGCCTTGCCTGAATCTGCCGAGTACCCCATTCACTCCCCCGATGCCCATGTGATTGGCGATGCCGCCGAGGCCCTGGCGGTGGCCGAGCGGGTCGCCGCCGTCTTGCTGGAGCAGGACGCCGAGCGCGACCGCACGCGCCAGGTGCCGGCCGAGGTGGTCGACCTGTATTCCAACAGCGGTCTGTGGGGGATCAGCGTGCCGAGGGAGTTCGGTGGCGCCCAGGTGTCCTATGCGGTGCTGGCCCAGGTGATCGCGATCATTTCGGCGGCCGACCCGTCGCTGGGGCAGATCCCGCAGAACCATTACTGCCTGCTGGAAGACATCCGCCTGCAAGGCAGCGCCGAGCAGCAGGCGCACTTTTTCGCGCTGGTGTTGCAGGGCCATCGTTTTGCCAATGCGCTGTCGGAAACCGGCGGCAAGAACGTGCAGGACATCCAGGCCACCGTGTGCCGCTCGGGGGAGGGCTATCTGATCAACGGTCGCAAGGGCTACTGCACCGGCTCGCTGTACGCCCACTGGCTGGCGGTGCTGGCCCTGGACGAAGAGCAGAGAGCCCAGTTGGCGTTCGTCGAACGTGGCACGCCAGGGCTGGCGGTGCTCGACGACTGGGACAGCATGGGCCAGCGCACCACCTCCAGCGGCACGGTGCTGGCCCAGGACCTGCGGGTCCCGGCGTTCAACCTGTTCCCGACCTATCGCTCCTATGAGACCCCGACCCTGGCCGGCCCCTTTGCCCAGCTGACTACCGCCGCCATTGACGCCGGGATTGCCCGTGCGGCCCTGCGCGACACCATTACCTTCGTGCGGCAGCACGCCCGGCCGTGGATCGACGCCGGGGTGGAAAAGGCCAGCGAAGATCCGCTGACCATCATTCAGGTCGGCGCCCTGGACATTCGCCTGGAGGCCGCCGAAGCCCTGCTCGAACGCGCCGGCAAGGTGCTGGATGCGGCGCGTTCGGCGCCGGATGCGGAGAATGTCGCCCAGGCGTCGCTGGCGGTGGCCAGGGCCAAGGTGCTGACCACGGAAATCGCCCTCGAGGCCAGCAACAAGCTGTTCGAGCTGGGCGGTACCCGCTCGACCCTGAAACAGCACAACTTCGACCGCCACTGGCGCAACGCTCGGGTGCATACCCTGCACGACCCGGTGCGCTGGAAGTATCACCTGGTCGGCAACTGGCTGCTCAACGGGGTCAAGCCGCCGCGTCACGACTGGTCCTGAACCATGGCCGAACTGTTCAAGAACATCTATTGGGCCGACATCGGCCAGGCCTGCCTCGACACCCTGAGCATGCTTGGCGCGGCGCTGGGTTTTACCGTGCTGCTGGGGCTGCCGCTGGGGGTGTTGCTGTTTCTCACCGGCAAGCGCCAGTTGCATGAGTCCATGGGCGTCTACCGGGTGCTGTCGGTGCTGGTGAACATGCTGCGTTCGCTGCCGTTCATCATCCTGCTGATCGTGTTGATCCCGCTGACCACGCTGCTGGTGGGCACATCCCTGGGGGTACCGGGGACCATTCCACCGCTGGTGGTGGGCTGCACGCCGTTCTTCGCCCGGCTGGTGGAGACCGCGCTGCGCGAAGTCGATCGCGGCGTGGTGGAGGCGACCCAGGCCATGGGCGGCAGTACCTGGCAGATCATTCGGCACACCCTGCTGCCCGAGGCCCGTGGCGGGCTGCTGGCGGCGGTCACGGTCACGGCCATCGTGCTGGTGGATTACACCGCCATGGCCGGGGTGATCGGTGGCGGCGGGCTCGGTGACCTGGCGATCCGCTACGGCTACCAGCGCTTCCAGACCGACGTGATGGTGGTCACCGTGGTGCTTCTGCTGGTGCTGGTCCAGGCCCTGCAAATGACCGGCGACCGCCTGGTGGCGCGCTACAGCCGGCGCTGAACTCATTAGCGAAAACCAAAAAATCTGGCCCTACGTGCGCCCCACGACGGCTGTCTGTATCTGCCTTAGGAGCAACCCATGAAAAAGACCCTGGCCCTGTTGGCCGCTGTGCTGTCCTTGAGCGTTCACGCCAACGAGAAACTGGTGGTGGGCGCCACTCCGGTGCCCCACGCGGAGATCCTCGAATTCGTCAAACCCGAGCTGGCCAAGGAAGGCGTGGACCTGGACATCAAGGTGTTCACCGACTTCATCCAGCCCAACCAGCAACTGGCCTTGAAGAACCTCGACGCCAACTACTACCAGTACCGGCCGTTCCTCGATGATTTCAACAAGACCCGGCACACCGATCTGGTGCCGGTGGTGGGCGTGCATATCGAGCCGTTCGGTGCCTATTCGACGCGGATCAACAGCATCGCCGAACTCAAGGATGGGGCCAGCGTGTCGATTCCCAACGACCCGGTGAACGCCGGTCGCGCCCTGGTGCTGCTGCACGAAGCCGGGCTGATCAAGCTCAAGGACCCGAGCAATACCCTGGCCACCCAGCGCGATATCCTCGACAACCCCAGGCACTTGAAGATCCGTGAACTGGAAGGCGCCTTGCTGGCGCGTTCGGTGAGCCAGGTGGACCTGGCGTTCGTCTTCGCCAACTACGCCCTGGAAGCCGGGATCGACACCAACAGCGCGCTGATCGTGGAGAAGGGCAAGGACCTGTACATCGAGTTCCTGGTGGCCCGGCCGGACAACATCAAGGATCCGGGCATCCAGAAACTGGCCAAGGCATTGAACTCCGACGCGGTGCGCCAGTTCATCCTGACCCGCTACAAGGGCCAGATCGCTCCGGGTTTCTGAGTCAGCCCTTGCTGTGCGGTGCGTCTGTGAGGGCGCCATCGCGAGCAAGCTTCGCTCCTACGGGGGCAACGGGTTGCGGGATCAGTTGGTTTCCAGCAATTGTGCGCCCGGGCCGCGTTCGCCCAGTTGGTCGCCCTGGTTGCGCAGCGGGCAGGCTTCCATCGACAGGCAACCGCAGCCGATGCAGCCATTGAGGCGGTCGCGCATCAGGGTCAGTTGCTTGATCCGTTCATCCAGCTCATGGCTCCACTGCTCGGACAGCCGCTTCCAGTCGGCGGCTGTCGGTGCGCGGTGGTCCGGCAGGCTGCGCAGGGCCTGGCCAATCTCGGCCAGGGGAATGCCCAGGCGCTGCGCCACCTTGATCAGCGCCACCCGGCGCAGCACTTCCCGCGGATAACGGCGCTGGTTGCCGGCGTTGCGGTTGCTCTTGATCAGCCCCTTGGTTTCATAGAAATGCAGGGCCGTGACCGCTACGCCACTGCGGGCGGCCACCTGGCCGACGGTAAGTTCCTTGTGCACGGTTTCGGGGCTGAGCATGCAGCGCTCCTGCGGGTGGGGAATGAGCAAAAGTTGCTTGACCTTTACTTAACTGGAGGTTTTACCCTGCAGGCCTTCGAATCACAAGATTCCGTTTATCCGTCAGTGGGGACTCGCCATGCGTGCGCTTGAGCAAAACCGCAGTTTTACGCAATTGATCGAATTCGAAATCGAACCCCATCAACAATCCGGCCTGGTGTCGGCGCTGTCCGAGCAGACCGAGTGCCTGGCCCAGGGCTACCCGGGGTTCCTGAGCGGCAGCGTGCTGGCCAGCGACGACGGCCGGCGGGTGCTCAACTACCTGCAATGGCAAACCCGGGAAGCCGGCGAGGCGGCTTTCCAGAGTTTCGAGAAGGGCGAACAGGACTTCTGGCACCTGATCCGCGCCTATCAGGCCAAGACCGTGACCTTCGGCTCGTTCCAGGTGGTGCGCAGCATCGAGCGCAGCCCGGACAACGCGCTGCACTGCCGCTTGGCCAGCTAGATCGACAGTTGCAGGGTGCGCTCGTGCTGGCCGGGTTTTTCCAGCGGACGGCGCTTGTTCACCGCCAGTTCGCCGATCTTGATCAGCCGGGTGCGGGTGACGTTGCGGCTCAGGCCCAGCAGGTTGGCGGTGTGCACCTGGTTGTAGTGGCTGAAGCGGTAGGCCGCGCGCAGCAGCGCATCCTCGACCTTTTCATGCAGGGCGCCGGCCTGTTCTTCGAAGAGTTTGTGAAAGGCCCGCTCCAGCAGGGCTTCGGCTGAGTCGTCGTGGCTGTGATGGCTGTCGTCCTGGCGTTCGATGCGCATGTTCGACAGGCGCAGGTCGTCGCGCTCGATCACGCCGTCGCGGCAGATCAGCAGGGTGTGGTGGATGACGTTTTCCAGTTCGCGGATATTGCCCGGCCAGCTGTAGCTGCGCAGCTTGTGCTCGGCCTCGCTGCTGATGGTCACGGCGCCGTAGCCCAGGCGCTGGCTGTAGGCTTCGATAAAGTGCCGGGTCAGCGGCAGGATGTCGCCGGGGCGTTCGCGCAGCGGGCTCAGTTCCAGGCTGACCACGTCGAGACGGTAGTACAGGTCCTCGCGGAAATGCCCGGCGTTGATGGCCTTCTCCAGCTGCACGTTGGTCGCCGCCAGCACCCGCACATCGATGGGAATGCTTTTGCGCGAACCCAGGCGCACTACTTCGCGCTCCTGCAACACCCGCAGCAATTTCACCTGGATCGCCATCGGCAGGTCGCCGATCTCGTCGAGGAACAGGGTCCCACCATTGGCCTCTTCGAACCAGCCGGCCTTGGCGCTGAGGGCACCGGTGAAGGCGCCTTTTTCATGGCCGAATAGCTCGGCCTCCACCAGCGATTCGGAGAACGCACCGCAGTTCACTGCAACGAACGGTCGGTTGCGCCGGGCGCTGAGGTTGTGGATATGGCGCGCCACCAGCTCCTTACCGGTACCGGTTTCGCCGATGATCAGCACGCTGGCCTCGCTGGGCGCGACCTGCTGCAGATGCGCCAGCAAGGCCTGGGATTTCGGGTCTTCGAACACCTGGGCGGTGGCCCGGATCGAGGTGGCCAGGGCGGGCGAGGGCGGTAAGGTCAAAAGCTGCATGGACAAGCTCCGGGAACAGAAGGCTAGGAATAGAAAGTCGGGGTCGGCAGGGACTGGTTCAGGGCCCAGTCGCCCAACTCATGGAGTTTGTAATCCACCGGGTCGTGCAGGGTTTGCGTGCGCAGGTTGCGCCAATGCCGGTCCAGGCGCAGGGAGGCGTGGGTGGAGCGGGCGCCGGTGACCTCGAACAGGCGGCTGCACAGCTCCAGGCCCTGGCGCGTGGTGGCGACCTTGGCGGTGGCGATGGCCGTGGCCAGGTGGCCGCGTTCTTCGGCGCTGAGGTTCGGCCCCTTGGCCCAGGCCTTGTCCAACAGGTCCGCGGCGCGTTCCACCAACAGGCGCATGCCTTCCAGAGCTACCCAGAAATCACCGTAATGGCCTAGCACATAAGGGTCTTGATGGGCCTCTTGGGCGCTGGACTTATGCCAGGGCCGGGTTTCGGTGAGGGTGTACTGGCGGGCTTCTTCAAAGGCCCCTTCGGCGATGCCGAGGAACATGTGGGTGAAGGTCAGCTGGGCGATCAGTGGACGCAGGCAGGCAAAGGGTGTGCTCAAGGGGCCCGGGTCCAGCAGCAGCTCCGATTCCTCGACCCGCACCCGCTCGAAGCTGGCGCTGCCGCTGTCGGTCTGGCGCTGGCCCATGTTGTTCCAGTCGTTGTGCAGGGTGATGCCGCTGCGGCCGCTGGGGATGGCGGCGATCAGCAACTTGCCGCCGTTGCTTTCGTCGACCGCCGAGGCGATGAGCATTTCCGAATCGCTGGCGCCGGAGCAGAAGCTCTTCTTGCCGGAAAACTCGCGCCAACCGCCGAGGTTCTTCACTAGGGTACGGGTGTCCAGCGGGTTGAGGGCGTTGCCCCAGAACCAGTTCTTGCGCGCGGTCTGTTCGAACCAGGGTTGCCATTGTTCCGGGCGGGCGAACAGGCGCACGGTGGCCAACATCAGGTGATGGAAGCCGAAGACGTGGGCGATGGAGCTGTCGACCTTGGCGAACTCGCGGACGATGTTCAGGGTCTCGCTCCAGCTGGCGCCGAGGCCGCCGTACTGGGTGGGAATGCTCAGGGCCAGCAGGCCGCTCTGGCGCAGGGCGTCGCGCTGGGCTTTCGGGGTTCCGCCGCGCTCGTCGCGTTCGACGGCGGTCAGGGCAAACTCGGCCGCCAGCTGGCGGGCGGTCTGCAAGGGGGACAACAGGGCGCTTTGCGGCTTGGCAGTCACGCGGTGTTCCTCGTTGGGTGGCCGGTTGTCGGGCCGTGAAATCGGTGGCTCTCAGGGGGAGCGGCGGGGCTCCATCGCGGGCAAGCCTCGCTCCTACAGAAGCACGCTCATCTGTAGGAGTGAGGCTTGCCCGCGATAGCGTTCTATCAGGCGATAAACAGCCTCAAGCCCCAGCCGCTTTTTTGCTCGGCAACACATCATTGGCAATCATTTCGCCGAACGGCCCGGTGAGGTTGGTCACGCCACGTCCGGCCAGGCTGGCGTAGGGTTCCGGCAGCAGCGGGAACACCAGCTCGGCAAAGCGATAGGCTTCTTCCAGGTGCGGGTAGCCGGAGAAAATGAAGCTCTCGATTCCCAGGTCCGCGTATTCCTTGATCCGCGCCGCCACCTGCTCGGGGTTGCCCACCAGCGCAGTGCCGGCGCCGCCCCGCACCAGGCCGACGCCGGCCCAGAGGTTGGGGGCGATTTCCAGGTTGTCGCGCCGCCCGTCGTGCAAGGCAGCCATGCGCCGCTGGCCTTCGGAGTCGAAACGCGAGAAGGATTTCTGCGCGGCGGCGATGGTCTCGTCGCTGATGTGTTCGATCAGCTTGTCCGCGGCCTTCCAGGCCTCTTCCGAGGTTTCGCGCACGATCACATGCAGGCGGATACCGAACTTCACCGTGCGGCCATGGCGGGCGGCACGCTCGCGCACATCGGCGAGTTTCTCGGCGACGGCGGCTGGTGGTTCGCCCCAGGTCAGGTAGACATCCACCTGTTCGGCGGCGAGGTCATGGGCGGCGTCCGAGGAACCGCCGAAATACAGCGGCGGATAGGGCTTCTGCACCGGCGGGTACAGGGCCTTGGCGTTCTGCACATGCAGATGCTTGCCTTCGAAGTCCACGGCTTCGCCTTGCAGCACCCGGCGCCAGATCCTCAGGAATTCGTCGGTGACTTCATAGCGCTCGCTGTGGCTGAGGAAGCTGCCGTCGCCACGGTTCTCGTCGGGGTCGCCGCCGGTCACCACATTGATCAGCAGGCGGCCGTTGGACAACCGGTCGAGAGTCGCGGCCATGCGCGCCGAGACGGTCGGCGAGATGATCCCCGGACGGATCGCCACCAGGTAGCGCAGGCGTTCGGTCAGGGGCACCAGCGCCGAGGCGATCACCCAGGAGTCTTCGCACGAGCGCCCGGTGGGGATCAGTGCGCCGTGATAACCCAGGCTGTCCGCGGCCTGGGCCACTTGCTTGAGGTAGTTGAGGGTGACCGGGCGCGCGCCCTGGGTGGTGCCCAGGTAATGGCCGTCGCCGTGAGTCGGAAGAAACCAGAAAACATCCATGACAGGTCCTTAAGCGATTTTCAGCAGATTTTTCGGATGCACGCCGAACAGGGGCGCGGCGCGTTCTGCCGCAAGGCGAATGCGGGCCTTCAAGGGCTCGCTGGTTATCTGGTAGTTGGCGAAGTCGGCCTCGGTGGCGTAGACCCCGATGGGCAGGGTCAGGGCCTGGAAGAAACTGAACAGCGGCCGCAGTTGGTGATCCAGCACCAGGGCGTGACGCTCGCTGCCCCCGGTGGCGGCCAGCAGCACCGGAGTATTGATCAGGGCGTTGAGGTCGATCAGGTCGAACAGGTGCTTGAGCAGGCCCGGGTAGGAACCGCGATACACGGGCGCTGCGACGATCAGCAGGTCGGCGCTTTCGATGGCCTGCAACTCGGCTTCGACTTCCGCCGCCAGTTCCTGGCGGGACAGGGCCGCGCCCAGCGGCCGGGCAATGTCGCCCAGTTCGATGAGCTTGCTCTCGATCGGCAATTGCCCCGCCAGTTCGGCGAGCAGCGCCTGGGTCAGCACCAGGGTGCGCGAGGGGCGCCAGGTTCCACCGGACAGGGCAACGACTTTTAATGGACGCGACATGATCAGTTCCTTTGTTGAACAGGGCTCAACGAGCAGTGAGTAGTCCCAGGGCTTGAGCAAGAGCTGTACCAGCGACGCAAAGCCTTGAGTGGCGAGGCTTGTGGCGCTGTTCCAGGATCAGGCTGTTGTTGGGAAGACACTGTTTTGTTGATTGGCTGTTGCCTGACGAACAGTTGCTCAGGCAACAGCAGGCGGCGCGATGGGCCTGTTATAAAGGCTTACTGATATTCCTAAAAAATACTTTATTTCCATATTTATAGTTCTTTTGGAAATATAAGAGGGTGATATGGACCGCGATAGGAGTAATCGATAGCCACTATCGAGCGTGATGATTTCTGTCCCGGGAAGGGCGCCGGTAGCCTGTGTTCATTGCCTCGCAGCCCAGATCCAGGAGCTTTTGCCATGAACCCTTCGCTCGTCTTTTCCCTGCTTGTCGTCACCTCGGTGCTGGCCGGTTGTGCCAGCCAGCCGGGCCCGGAATCGCGCCCATATACCGCCGAGGAAACCCGCGAACTGGCGCTGGAAGCACTGAACCGGCGCGGGTTGTCCTTTGACGAATACCAGCAGAAGAAGGCCGAGCTGCTTGCCCCGCAACGGACCTACGGTTTCGACCAGCAGGGCGAAATGAACGCCGAACACAGCGTGACCCTGCATGGCCGTGCCAGCTGAGTTGTCGATCTGTCGCAGCCCTGCCCGCAGAGGCTGACGAACTGCCAATGGCAGTCGGCAAAACTCTGTGATGATTTTCCCGCCTCTCGCTGTGTTCTTTGGCCCCTTGGCCGAACCTCGCTTAACCCGGCTCCCGGAGCCTGTTAAGCTGCCCCTCGGGAGCGTTCCTACGCACTTTTAAATGAAGTTGTTCTTCTTTAACTGCATCCGATCGGGTATTGCTGACGGTCTGCCGTTTTTGCGTTGCCGAAAGGGCGCGTATCAGCGTTCGGCACCGAGCGAACCTTGATCCTGGAACAGGCTCTGCGGGTATTTTTGCGATGAATAAACGTCCTCTCTATTTCGACTACGCCGCCACCACGCCGGTGGATGAGCGAGTCATTCAGGTGATGGTGGAATGTCTGGGGTTCAAGGGTAACTTCGGCAATCCAGCGTCCAGTTCCCACGCCTTCGGCCAACAGGCCCGGCGCAGCGTCGAGCTGGCGCGGCAGCAGGTCGCCCAGCTGGTGGGCGCGGCGCCCGAGCAGATCGTCTGGACCTCCGGCGCCACCGAATCCAACAACCTGGCGCTCAAGGGCGTGGCCCAGGCCCGGGGTGTATCCGGCGGGCACATCATCACCAGCCAGATCGAACACAAGGCCATTCTCGACACTGCCAGCCAACTGCAGGCCGCCGGCGTGGCAGTGACTTACCTGGTGCCGGACAGCGACGGGCTGATCACGCCCGAGGCGGTCAGTGAGGCCATGCGCGACGACACTTTTCTGGTGTCGCTGATGCTGGTCAATAACGAACTGGGCACGCTCAACGACATCCCGGGCATTGGCCGCGTGGTCCGCGAGCGCGGGGCGCTGCTGCATGTCGACGCGGCCCAGGGCGCGGGCAAGGTGGCGATCGACCTGGCGCAGTGGCCGGTGGACTTGATGTCCTTTTCCGCCCACAAGATTTACGGCCCCAAGGGCATCGGCGCGCTGTACGTCGGCCCTCGCGCGCAGCAGCGCCTGCAGGCGCAGATCCACGGCGGCGGCCATGAGGGCGGTTTGCGCTCCGGGACGCTCGCGACCCATCAGATTGCCGCCATGGGCGCCGCCTTTGCCCTGGCCTCCGAACACTTCGACGAAGAGGCGGCGACCATCGCCCGTCTGCGCGAGCGCCTGCTCGAACAATTGGGCGATGTGCCGGGGCTGCGCTTGAACGGCAGCCCGGCCCAACGCATTCCCCATACCTTGAGCCTTACCTTCGGTGAAGGGGAGTTCAACCCGGCGGCCCTGAGTGCCTCTATCGCGTTTTCCGCGACCTCGGCCTGCAACTCGGCGAGCAATGCGCCGTCCCATGTATTGCTGGCGCTGGGGCTCGACGCCCGGGCGGCGGGGCGGACCATCCGCCTGAGCCTGGGGCGTTTCACCACCGAGCAGGACATCGATCAGGCCGTCCAACTGATCAAGGCTTCATCCGCCAGTGCACCGGCGTTCTGGGCGGTTGCCCAACCCTGAGGGTCGATATCCTCGGTATCCAATAACAATGATTCACCTGGTAGCAGGAGACACAATGAGTACGCAGCCCTTGACCAATGGAGTGGTCCCCCAGCGCCTGGCGCGCACCCGTGAGCTGATGAGCCGCGAGGGCATTCATGCCCTGCTGGTGCCGTCGGCCGACCCGCACCTGTCGGAGTACCTGCCCGGTTACTGGCAAGGCCGGCAGTGGCTGTCGGGCTTTCACGGTTCGGTCGGCACCCTGATCGTGACGGCGGATTTCGCCGGGGTCTGGGCCGATAGCCGTTATTGGGAACAGGCGACCAAGGAACTCAAGGGCAGCGGTATCGAGTTGGTCAAACTGTTGCCGGGTCAGCCCGGTCCGCTGGACTGGCTGGCCGAGCAGACCCCGGAAGGGGGCGTGGTCGCGGTCGACGGCGCGGTGATGGCGGTGGCTTCGGCGCGAACCCTGGGCAACAAGCTGCAGGAGCGTGGTGCTCGCCTGCGCACCGATATCGATCTGCTGAACGAAGTCTGGAGCGATCGCCCGAGCCTGCCGGATCAGCCGATCTATCAGCATTTGCCGCCCCAGGCCACGGTCAGCCGGGTCGAGAAGCTCGGCAAGTTGCGTGAAACCCTGAAAGAGCGAGGCGCGGACTGGCATTTCATCGCCACCCTCGATGACATCGCCTGGCTGTTCAACCTGCGTGGTGGCGACGTCTCGTTCAACCCGGTATTCGTCTCCTTCGCCCTGATCAGCCAGCAGCAGGCGACGCTGTTCGTGGCGCTGAGCAAAGTCGATGACGCCTTGCGCGCCGTGCTGGAGCAGGATGGCATCAGCCTGCGTGACTACAGCGAAGTGGCCGCCGCCCTGAGTGCGATCTCCGACGGCGCCAGCCTGCTGGTGGATCCGGCGCGGGTCACTGCCGGTTTGTTGGATAACCTCGGTAGCGGCGTGAAGCTGCTGGAAGGCCTGAACCCGACGACATTGGCCAAGTCCCAGAAAAGCCTGGCTGATGCCGAGCATATCCGTCAGGCCATGGAGCAGGACGGTGCGGCGCTCTGCGAATTCTTCGCCTGGCTGGAGTCGGCCTGGGGCCGTGAACGCATCACCGAGCTGACCATCGACGAGCACCTGACTGCGGCCCGCACCCGTCGCCCCGGCTACGTGTCCCTGAGTTTCAACACCATCGCCGCGTTCAACGCCAATGGCGCGATGCCGCATTACCACGCCACCGAAGAAGAGCACGCAGTGATCGAAGGCGATGGCCTGCTGCTGATCGACTCCGGCGGCCAATACCTGGGCGGCACCACAGACATCACCCGCATGGTTCCGGTCGGTACCCCGAGCGCCGAGCAGAAGCGCGATTGCACGCGGGTGCTCAAGGGTGTGATCGCCTTGTCCCGGGCGCAGTTCCCACGGGGCATCCTGTCGCCGCTGCTGGACGCCATCGCCCGCGCGCCGATCTGGGCCGAAGGCGTGGACTACGGGCACGGCACCGGCCATGGCGTGGGGTACTTCCTCAATGTCCACGAAGGCCCGCAGGTGATCGCCTATCAGGCGGCGCCAGCACCGCAAACCGCGATGCAGCCAGGGATGATCACCTCGATCGAGCCGGGTACTTATCGTCCGGGCCGTTGGGGTGTGCGTATCGAAAACCTGGCGATGAACCGTGAGGCGGGCACTAGCGAATTCGGCGAGTTCCTCAAGTTCGAAACCCTGACCCTGTGCCCTATCGATAGCCGCTGTCTGGAGCCTTCGCTGCTGACCCAGGACGAGCGTGAGTGGCTCAATGCCTACCACGCTGAAGTGCGTCGACGCCTGAGTCCGTTGCTGCAAGGCGCGGCGCTGGAGTGGCTGAATACCCGTACCGCAACCCTCTAAGCGTAAATCGCGCTGCCGGCTTCGGGCCGGCAGCGCGAATTGTTGGCTTAGCTCAGGGCTTCGAGGACAAAGTCCAGGCGATCCTGGCCGAAGAACAACTGGTTATCGACGAACATGCTCGGCGCGCCAAACACGCCGCGCTGCAAGGCTTGTTCGGTCTTGTCCTTGAGGGCGTTCTTGACCTCTTCATTGTTGGTCAGGGCCAGCACCTCGAGCGGGTCGAATCCCCCCTCACTGAGTACCGCTGCCACCGTGGCCTGATCGTTCAGGTTGCGCTTCTCGACCCAGAGTGCGCGGAACAGGCAGTCGATAAAGGCAACGAACCGCTGCGGATGTCGCAGCTGCATGCCGGTCACCGCGCGCATCAGCAGCAGGGTGTTGATCGGGAAGTGCGGGTTGAACGCCAGCGGCACCTCATAACGTCTGGAGTAACGCGCCAGGTCCTGAAGTGTGTAGCGCCCTTTGGCGGGGATGCTGATCGGCGAGGCGTTGCCAGTGGCCTTGAATACGCCACCGAGCAACATGGGTTGATAAATCAGTTGGCTGCCTGTCTGGGCACAGATCTTCGGCAGTTGGGTGTAGGCCAGGTAAGAAGTCGGGCTGCCCAGGTCGAAAAAGAACTCGACGGTCTTGCTCATCGGTGATGCTCCCTTTTTATTGTTGTGGAGGAGGGGGTTACCAGCGTTCGTTCCAGGGCCGCAGATCCAGCTCGAAGGTCCAGGCATCCCGTGGCTGGCTGTGCAGATGCCAGTAGTTGTCGGCGATGTGCTCGGGGTTGAGGATGCCGTCTTCATCCTTGAGTGCGTACTTTTCCGGGAAACTGTTGCGGATGAAGTCCGTGTCGATGGCGCCGTCGACCACCACATGAGCAACGTGGATGTTCAGCGGTCCCAGTTCCCGGGCCATGCTTTGCGCCAATGCACGGATGCCATGCTTGGCTCCGGCAAAAGCGGCAAAGCCCGCTGCGCCACGCAAGCCTGCGGTGGCCCCGGTGAACAGGATGGTCCCGCGTTTGCGAGTGACCATGCGCTTGGCCACTTCCCGCGCATTGAGGAAACCTGAGAAACAGGCCATCTCCCAGATTTTGAAGTATTTGCGCGCTGTTTCCTCGAGGATGCTGCACGGCACGTTGGCGCCGATATTGAACACCAGGGCCTCGATCGGGCCGATCTCGCTCTCGATCTGTTCGATCAAGGCAATCACTTCTTCCTCTTTTCGAGCATCGCAGGCAAACCCGTGGGCTTCGCCTCCCGATTGCTGGATGGCCTCTACCAGTGGCTGCAACTTGTCCGCGCTGCGTCGGGTGACACAGGCCACAAGACCTTCCTGGGCAAAACGCTTGGCAATTGCACCGCCTGTGGCATCGCCGGCTCCGACGACCAAAACGACTTTCTTGTTCTCTGTGGCTGTAGTCATGGTGGGATCGCTCTATTGGTAAACGGTCGTTAACTAAACGAACGTTATGCTACGATTCGCCGAGCGTCAAGGTGAAGAGAGGAGAGGGGTGTCATGCGTTATTCATCCAGTCACAAGCAGGAAACCAGGGAGCGATTGCTGCAGAGCAGCGCTGTATCAGCCAAAAAGGAAGGGTTTTCGACTGTGGGGGTCGATGGCCTGATGAAAGCGATCGGGCTGAGTGGCGGTGCGTTCTACAGCCACTTTTCGTCCAAGGATGAACTGTTCGGTTCGATTGTCGAACGGGAACTGAGCCAGAGCCTTGAACGTCTGGGCGCCGATGGCGAGCAAAGCCGGATGCGGCTTGAGCGCTGCCTCAAGCACTATTTGAGCATGGCGCATGTCGAGAGCCCTGAAACAGGCTGTGCGCTACCGACCTTGGGGGCGGAAATTTCACGGGCGGACGAGGTGGTTCGACAGCAGGCAGAAGAGTGGATTTGCCGCTTGCAGCAGAGTTGGGCGCGTACCCTGGGCAGCGATAGCCTGGCCTGGTCGATTCTGTCGCAATGTGTGGGGGCGCTGGTGGTGGCGCGAATGTTGGTCAGTCCAGACATTCAGCGCCAGGTTCTGAAATCGAGCCATGACGAAATTGTTCGTCAGTTACCAGCGGAGGATGTGCAGTAGGCAGGTGCAGCCTACTTGCAGATGACGATCATGCTGCGGCTGGTGTAGCCGGCGGGGTTCAAGCCGAAGGGGTAGTCGCCCGGATCCTCCACCGTATCGCCGGACTTGGCGATCACTTTGTAGCCTTTGGGGCCGCAGGAGGTAGCGGCGCTGGCGTAGCATTTGTCCCAGGAGGAGGACAGGCCGGAGCAGTTGATATGCAGCCCCTTCTTTCCGCGCTTGACCTCGGTTTTCGAAGTCGCGGCGCAACCTGCGATGGCAAGTACGGCTAACAGAATCAAAAAACGTTTCATTCCTGTCCCTATTACTGATCCCGGATCTGTTGCCCAGGTTCGACTGCGTTGGCTGTCACTTTGGCGTCTGTGCGGTCCTTGCCTGAAAAATCCATGACTGGCGCTGAGTTACAGCGTTTAAACATGGCCTAATTGAGCAGCAAATACCAGAGCTATGTACAGCCGAGAATCAATCAGCTGCAACCAAAGGTTTCGATTCGCTGCGCATGGTCAGGGTCGCACCCACTGACGCCAGGATGATGCAGGCAATAGCCAGCCACTGCGCGAGAGACAGGAATTCGTGGAGGAACAGTAGTCCGGACAAGGCGCCGAAAGCTGGCTCGATACTCATCAACGTGCCGAAGGTTCTCGCCGGCATTCGGGTCAGGGCGACCATCTCCAGGCTGTAGGGAAGGGCGGTGGAGAGAATGGCCACACCGATGGCGATGGGAATCAGGGTGGGCGTCAGCAAGGCGGCCCCGGCATGCACGATACCGATAGGCGCGACGAACAAGGCGGCGATCATTACGCCCAGTGCTGCGGTCTGGACGCCGTTGTCGGCTCCGGCTTTTTGCCCGAACAGAATGTAAAGCGCCCAGCACACACCAGCCCCCAAGGCATAGCCCGCGCCGATCAGGTCGATGCCGGCGCTCGTATCGCTGGTAGGGATCAACAGCAGCAGGCCGATAATCGCCAGGGCAATCCAGAGAAAGTCGATGGCTTTTCGCGAAGCATAAATGGCCACGGCCAGCGGGCCGGTGAACTCCAGGGCCACTGCGATTCCCAGGGGAACGCTGCGTAGCGACATATAGAAGAGGAAGTTCATTCCACCCAGCGCCATTCCGTAGACGATGACCGTGCGCAGGGACTTGGCGGTGAGCTTGGCGCGCCAGGGGCGCAATAGAAGCAGCATGATGATGCTGGCGAAGATCAGGCGCAGCGTGGTGGTGCCCTGCGCGCCCACGATCGGGAACATGCTTTTGGCCAGTGACGCACCGGACTGGATGGACGCCATGGCAATAAGCAGCAGTCCCACCGGGAACAGGGTTGAGGCTAGGCTGCGGGGCTGGTCATTCATGGCAAGGCATCATCCGGATCAGGGGAGGTAGGTTCGGTGCGCCGACATGATGCTCAACTAAGAACGCTTGAGCAATATATTGCTCATGGTGTTTCTGCTCTTCTTATATAGAGGAGGATTCGTCTGTTTTTGCAGGTTATTGATAGAAAAGGCAAATTAGGGGTTGACGGCAGATTCTACAGGTCTATAATTCGCCCCACTTCCGGCGCAGTCGAAACGGAAAACTCCTTGAGATTCAATGAGTTACGCAGTTTTCGACAGCGGTTACGCTTCAGTTCATCGAAGCCCGAAGGAGTTGGTAAGGTGTCTTGTTTTCGCCTTATTAACGATTCGATCTTCTCGGTCGAAAGCGGAGAAAAAGAGGTGTTGACAGCAGCGTGTAACGCTGTAGAATTCGCCTCCCGCTGACGAGAGATCGGAAGCGCAAGTGGTTGAAGTTGCAAAGGAAACTTTGAAAACTTCTTAAAATAACCGCTTGACAGATGCAGAGGCTGCTGTAGAATGCGCGCCTCGGTTGAGACGAAAGACTTAACCAACCGCTCTTTAACAACTGAATCAAGCAATTCGTGTGGGTGCTTGTGGAGTCAGACTGATAGTCAGAAAGATTATCAGCATCACAAGTTACTCCGCGAGAAATCAAAGATGTAACCAACGATTGCTGAGCCAAGTTTAGGGTTTTCTCAAAACCCAAAGATGTTTGAACTGAAGAGTTTGATCATGGCTCAGATTGAACGCTGGCGGCAGGCCTAACACATGCAAGTCGAGCGGTAGAGAGGAGCTTGCTTCTCTTGAGAGCGGCGGACGGGTGAGTAATGCCTAGGAATCTGCCTGGTAGTGGGGGATAACGTTCGGAAACGGACGCTAATACCGCATACGTCCTACGGGAGAAAGCAGGGGACCTTCGGGCCTTGCGCTATCAGATGAGCCTAGGTCGGATTAGCTAGTTGGTGAGGTAATGGCTCACCAAGGCGACGATCCGTAACTGGTCTGAGAGGATGATCAGTCACACTGGAACTGAGACACGGTCCAGACTCCTACGGGAGGCAGCAGTGGGGAATATTGGACAATGGGCGAAAGCCTGATCCAGCCATGCCGCGTGTGTGAAGAAGGTCTTCGGATTGTAAAGCACTTTAAGTTGGGAGGAAGGGTACTTACCTAATACGTGAGTATTTTGACGTTACCGACAGAATAAGCACCGGCTAACTCTGTGCCAGCAGCCGCGGTAATACAGAGGGTGCAAGCGTTAATCGGAATTACTGGGCGTAAAGCGCGCGTAGGTGGTTCGTTAAGTTGAATGTGAAATCCCCGGGCTCAACCTGGGAACTGCATCCAAAACTGGCGAGCTAGAGTATGGTAGAGGGTGGTGGAATTTCCTGTGTAGCGGTGAAATGCGTAGATATAGGAAGGAACACCAGTGGCGAAGGCGACCACCTGGACTGATACTGACACTGAGGTGCGAAAGCGTGGGGAGCAAACAGGATTAGATACCCTGGTAGTCCACGCCGTAAACGATGTCAACTAGCCGTTGGGAGCCTTGAGCTCTTAGTGGCGCAGCTAACGCATTAAGTTGACCGCCTGGGGAGTACGGCCGCAAGGTTAAAACTCAAATGAATTGACGGGGGCCCGCACAAGCGGTGGAGCATGTGGTTTAATTCGAAGCAACGCGAAGAACCTTACCAGGCCTTGACATCCAATGAACTTTCCAGAGATGGATTGGTGCCTTCGGGAACATTGAGACAGGTGCTGCATGGCTGTCGTCAGCTCGTGTCGTGAGATGTTGGGTTAAGTCCCGTAACGAGCGCAACCCTTGTCCTTAGTTACCAGCACGTAATGGTGGGCACTCTAAGGAGACTGCCGGTGACAAACCGGAGGAAGGTGGGGATGACGTCAAGTCATCATGGCCCTTACGGCCTGGGCTACACACGTGCTACAATGGTCGGTACAGAGGGTTGCCAAGCCGCGAGGTGGAGCTAATCCCATAAAACCGATCGTAGTCCGGATCGCAGTCTGCAACTCGACTGCGTGAAGTCGGAATCGCTAGTAATCGCGAATCAGAATGTCGCGGTGAATACGTTCCCGGGCCTTGTACACACCGCCCGTCACACCATGGGAGTGGGTTGCACCAGAAGTAGCTAGTCTAACCTTCGGGAGGACGGTTACCACGGTGTGATTCATGACTGGGGTGAAGTCGTAACAAGGTAGCCGTAGGGGAACCTGCGGCTGGATCACCTCCTTAATCGACGACATCAGCTGCTTCATAAGCTCCCACACGAATTGCTTGATTCATTGAAGAAGACGATTGGGTCTGTAGCTCAGTTGGTTAGAGCGCACCCCTGATAAGGGTGAGGTCGGCAGTTCGAATCTGCCCAGACCCACCAATTACTGGTGCACCCTGTAGCGATACGGGGCCATAGCTCAGCTGGGAGAGCGCCTGCCTTGCACGCAGGAGGTCAGCGGTTCGATCCCGCTTGGCTCCACCATTACAGATTGGTCTCCATCGTTTAAAGCTTAGAAATGAGCATTCCGCCAAAACGGCGATGAATGTTGATTTCTGATCTTTATCAGAATCGTTCTTTAAAAATTTGGGTATGTGATAGAAAGATAGACTGGATAGCACTTTCACTGGTGTTTATTCAGGCTAAGGTAAAATTTGTGAGTTTAATCGCGAATTTTCGGCGAATGTCGTCTTCATAGTATAACCAGATTGCTTGGGGTTATATGGTCAAGTGAAGAAGCGCATACGGTGGATGCCTTGGCAGTCAGAGGCGATGAAAGACGTGGTAGCCTGCGAAAAGCTTCGGGGAGTCGGCAAACAGACTTTGATCCGGAGATGTCTGAATGGGGGAACCCAGCCATCATAAGATGGTTATCTTGTACTGAATACATAGGTGCAAGAGGCGAACCAGGGGAACTGAAACATCTAAGTACCCTGAGGAAAAGAAATCAACCGAGATTCCCTTAGTAGTGGCGAGCGAACGGGGACTAGCCCTTAAGTGGCTTTGAGATTAGCGGAACGCTCTGGAAAGTGCGGCCATAGTGGGTGATAGCCCTGTACGCGAAAATCTCTTAGTCATGAAATCGAGTAGGACGGAGCACGAGAAACTTTGTCTGAATATGGGGGGACCATCCTCCAAGGCTAAATACTACTGACTGACCGATAGTGAACTAGTACCGTGAGGGAAAGGCGAAAAGAACCCCGGAGAGGGGAGTGAAATAGATCCTGAAACCGTATGCGTACAAGCAGTGGGAGCAGACTTTGTTCTGTGACTGCGTACCTTTTGTATAATGGGTCAGCGACTTATATTCAGTGGCGAGCTTAACCGAATAGGGGAGGCGTAGCGAAAGCGAGTCTTAATAGGGCGTTTAGTCGCTGGGTATAGACCCGAAACCGGGCGATCTATCCATGGGCAGGTTGAAGGTTAGGTAACACTGACTGGAGGACCGAACCGACTACCGTTGAAAAGTTAGCGGATGACCTGTGGATCGGAGTGAAAGGCTAATCAAGCTCGGAGATAGCTGGTTCTCCTCGAAAGCTATTTAGGTAGCGCCTCATGTATCACTGTAGGGGGTAGAGCACTGTTTCGGCTAGGGGGTCATCCCGACTTACCAAACCGATGCAAACTCCGAATACCTACAAGTGCCGAGCATGGGAGACACACGGCGGGTGCTAACGTCCGTCGTGAAAAGGGAAACAACCCAGACCGTCAGCTAAGGTCCCAAAGTTATGGTTAAGTGGGAAACGATGTGGGAAGGCTTAGACAGCTAGGAGGTTGGCTTAGAAGCAGCCACCCTTTAAAGAAAGCGTAATAGCTCACTAGTCGAGTCGGCCTGCGCGGAAGATGTAACGGGGCTCAAACCATACACCGAAGCTACGGGTATCACGTAAGTGATGCGGTAGAGGAGCGTTCTGTAAGCCTGTGAAGGTGAGTTGAGAAGCTTGCTGGAGGTATCAGAAGTGCGAATGCTGACATGAGTAACGACAATGGGTGTGAAAAACACCCACGCCGAAAGACCAAGGTTTCCTGCGCAACGTTAATCGACGCAGGGTTAGTCGGTCCCTAAGGCGAGGCTGAAAAGCGTAGTCGATGGAAAACAGGTTAATATTCCTGTACTTCTAGTTATTGCGATGGAGGGACGGAGAAGGCTAGGCCAGCTTGGCGTTGGTTGTCCAAGTTTAAGGTGGTAGGCTGGAATCTTAGGTAAATCCGGGATTCTAAGGCCGAGAGCTGATGACGAGTTACCTTTTAGGTGACGAAGTGGTTGATGCCATGCTTCCAAGAAAAGCTTCTAAGCTTCAGATAACTAGGAACCGTACCCCAAACCGACACAGGTGGTTGGGTAGAGAATACCAAGGCGCTTGAGAGAACTCGGGTGAAGGAACTAGGCAAAATGGCACCGTAACTTCGGGAGAAGGTGCGCCGGTGAGGGTGAAGGACTTGCTCCGTAAGCCCATGCCGGTCGAAGATACCAGGCCGCTGCGACTGTTTATTAAAAACACAGCACTCTGCAAACACGAAAGTGGACGTATAGGGTGTGACGCCTGCCCGGTGCCGGAAGGTTAATTGATGGGGTTAGCTAACGCGAAGCTCTTGATCGAAGCCCCGGTAAACGGCGGCCGTAACTATAACGGTCCTAAGGTAGCGAAATTCCTTGTCGGGTAAGTTCCGACCTGCACGAATGGCGTAACGATGGCGGCGCTGTCTCCACCCGAGACTCAGTGAAATTGAAATCGCTGTGAAGATGCAGTGTATCCGCGGCTAGACGGAAAGACCCCGTGAACCTTTACTATAGCTTTGCACTGGACTTTGAATTTGCTTGTGTAGGATAGGTGGGAGGCTTTGAAGCGTGGACGCCAGTTCGCGTGGAGCCATCCTTGAAATACCACCCTGGCAACTTTGAGGTTCTAACTCAGGTCCGTTATCCGGATCGAGGACAGTGTATGGTGGGTAGTTTGACTGGGGCGGTCTCCTCCTAAAGAGTAACGGAGGAGTACGAAGGTGCGCTCAGACCGGTCGGAAATCGGTCGTAGAGTATAAAGGCAAAAGCGCGCTTGACTGCGAGACAGACACGTCGAGCAGGTACGAAAGTAGGTCTTAGTGATCCGGTGGTTCTGTATGGAAGGGCCATCGCTCAACGGATAAAAGGTACTCCGGGGATAACAGGCTGATACCGCCCAAGAGTTCATATCGACGGCGGTGTTTGGCACCTCGATGTCGGCTCATCACATCCTGGGGCTGAAGCCGGTCCCAAGGGTATGGCTGTTCGCCATTTAAAGTGGTACGCGAGCTGGGTTTAGAACGTCGTGAGACAGTTCGGTCCCTATCTGCCGTGGACGTTTGAGATTTGAGAGGGGCTGCTCCTAGTACGAGAGGACCGGAGTGGACGAACCTCTGGTGTTCCGGTTGTCACGCCAGTGGCATTGCCGGGTAGCTATGTTCGGAAAAGATAACCGCTGAAAGCATCTAAGCGGGAAACTTGCCTCAAGATGAGATCTCACTGGAACCTTGAGTTCCCTGAAGGGCCGTCGAAGACTACGACGTTGATAGGTTGGGTGTGTAAGCGCTGTGAGGCGTTGAGCTAACCAATACTAATTGCCCGTGAGGCTTGACCATATAACACCCAAGCAATTTGCTTAGAAGCAAGTTGCGGTGTGTGAAGACGAAACGAACCGAAAGTTCGAGAAAACACACAAACTATCGCATACCCAATTTGCTGAAGCGTCGAAAGACGAATCGGCACACCGAATTTCTTGACGACCATAGAGCATTGGAACCACCTGATCCCATCCCGAACTCAGTAGTGAAACGATGCATCGCCGATGGTAGTGTGGGGTTTCCCCATGTGAGAGTAGGTCATCGTCAAGATTAAATTCCGAAACCCCAATTGCGAAAGCAATTGGGGTTTTGTTTTTGCGCGTAGAAAATCCTGGCGTGCATCTCGTCCATGGCAAGACGGTTCCAGGGATCACCTGGCAGTCGTATCCCTAGGCCCGGCCTACAGAAATGCTCTCTACAGCCACCACCGGGCATTCTTCATGAAAGCGCCTGGACGGTTTTGCTATGGTGCAGCTCGTTTTTCAAGGGACTGACATTCACCCGCACGGATCAGCGTTCACTATTCCACGAGAAGCTGTAGCAATGCCTGAACCGATACCGATCAAGGACCACGAAAAAGAGACGCGCCTGGTCAACAAAAGACTGTTGGCCTGCGCGCTATTGGTGGTCGCCATCACCTGCACCCTGATCGGGCGCCTGTACTTCCTGCAGGTGGTCGAGTTCGACTATCACTCGACCGTCTCCGAAAACAATCGCGTGCACGTGCTGCCCATCACCCCGACTCGCGGGCTGATCTACGACCGCAACGGCGTGTTGCTGGCCGACAACCGCCCCAGTTTCAACCTGACCATCACCCGCGAACGCACCACTGACTTGAAGGGTGAGCTGGACCAGGTGATCAGCCTGTTGCACCTGCCCGCCGAAGAGCGCGCCCTGTTCGACAAGGCGCTGAAGCAGTCACGTCATCCGTTCGTGCCGGTCACCCTGTTCTATGAGCTGACCGAAGAGCAGATCGCCGTACTGGCGGTCAACGAGTATCGCTTGCCGGGGCTGGAGGTCGAGGCGCAGTTCGTGCGGCACTATCCGATGGGCGCGCACTTCGCCCATTCCATCGGCTATGTCGGGCGCATCAACGAGAAGGAAGCCAAGGTCCTGGATTCGGTGGAATACCGCGGTACCCAGTCGATCGGCAAGACTGGGATCGAGCGGTTCTACGAGTCCGAGCTGCATGGCCATGTCGGCTATGAAGAGGTGGAAACCAACGCCCAGGGCCGGGTCATGCGGGTGCTCAAGCACACCGATCCTGTCCCAGGGAAAAACATCGTGCTCAGCCTCGACGTGAAGTTGCAGGAGGCAGCCGAGGCGGCCCTGGGCGACCGCCGGGGTTCGGTGGTGGCCCTCGATCCACAGACCGGCGAAGTGCTGGCCATGGTCAGCAAGCCGAGCTTCGACCCGAACCTGTTCGTCACCGGCATCAGCTTCAAGGAGTACAGCGCGTTACGCGACTCCATCGACCGGCCGCTGTTCAACCGTGTGCTGCGCGGCCTGTATGCGCCGGGTTCGACCATCAAGCCGGAAGTGGCGATCGCCGGGCTGGACTCCGGGGTGGTCAACGCCTCGACCCGGGTATTCGATCCGGGTTACTACCAACTGCCGGACGTCGACCACAAATACCGTAACTGGAACCACAGCGGCGATGGCTGGGTGGACCTGGACGCGGCGATCATGCGTTCCAACGACACCTACTTCTACGACCTGGCGCACAAGCTCGGTATCGATCGCCTGCACGATTACCTGGCGATGTTCGGCCTGGGCGAGAAAGTCTCCCTGGACATGTTCGAGGAAGCGCCAGGACTGATGCCATCCCAGGCCTGGAAGCGCGCTACCCGGCGCCAGCCGTGGTTCCCCGGCGAGACGGTGATTCTCGGCATTGGCCAAGGGTATATGCAGGTCACGCCGCTGCAGTTGGCCCAGGCGACGGCGCTGATTGCCAACAAGGGCGTGTGGAACCGTCCTCATCTGGCCAAGACCGTCGATGGCGTAGCGCCGGTGGACGAACACCCGATGCCGAACATCCAGCTCAAGGACCCGGTCGACTGGGAGCTGGTCAGCCACGGCATGCAGATGGTGATGCACGCGCCCCGAGGCACTGCGCGCGACGCTGCGGCCGGCGCGCAATACCGCATCGCCGGCAAGAGCGGTACGGCGCAGGTGGTGGCGATCAAGCAGGGCGAGCGCTACGACCGGCTCAAGACCCGTGAGCGTCATCGCGACAATGCCCTGTTCGTCGGTTTCGCGCCGGCCGAGCACCCGCAGATCGTGGTGGCGGTGATGATCGAAAACGGCGAGGCCGGCGGCCGGGTCGCAGGCCCCGTGGTCCGTCAGGTCATGGATGCCTGGCTGCTCGATCAGCAAGGCCACCTGAAGCCGCAATACGCCAGTCCCGGCAAGGGGCCGGACGTTCCCCACGCCTGAGTCATTTGAACATCAGGCTGTCCGGCACCTGCTCACGAATGCTGAGCATGTGCTGGATGCTGTCCAGAAACAGGATTTCGGCCTGGCTCATCTTCTGTTCCCGGTGCCACAGCAGCTGGATATCGAAATCCACCACACCCTCGTCCGGCGGCAAACGCCAGAGCAGCCCTTGCTCGACATCCCGCCGGACCAGGTGGATCGGCAGGCAGCCGATACCGAACCCTGCGCAGATCAGCCGATAAATCTCTTCGAAACTGGTGGAGGAGGCGACGATCTTGCCGGTAAAGCCCTGCTGGTCGCGAAACAGCGTCAGCGGTGACAGGTTGCCCCCCAACTGGTCGCTGGTGAAGCTGACGAAGTTCTCGTTGGCCAGCTGTTGCAGGGTCAGGCCTTGCTGGCCGAACAGCCGGTGGCGCTGGCCGCAGAAGTAGGCATAACGCTCGCGAAACAGCACCCGCTGTTCCAGCCTGGGTTGCGGAAGGCGACCCAACCCGACCCCCAGGGTCGCAGTCTTTTGCAACAGTGAACTGATGATGTCCGAGCTGCCCATCACCTCGACTTCCAGCTCGATTTTCGGGTGGGCCTCATGGAAATCGGCGAGGAACTCATCGTAATGCGGCGCCTGCACACCGCTGACGGTGAGGATGCGGATCTTGCCCACCACGTCGTCGTTGCGGCTCTCCACCACGGTGCCCAGGCGCGAGATATCGCCGTAGATATCGGTGGCGATGCGCAGCACTTCCTCCCCGGTTTCCGTCAACTCGAAGCGCCGTCCACTGCGGGCGATCAACACGCAGTCGAGCTGTTCCTCCAGGCGCTTGAGCGCCTGGCTGACCGCCGACTGGGTGATGTGCAGGCGCGCGGCGGCGCGGCTCATGCTGCCTTCCTGGCCGATCACCAGGTAGGTGCGCAGCAGGTTCCAGTCCAGGCGATCGTTGAGGAAACGCCGACCGACCCAGGGGTTGGAGGTGGAGAGCGGTGTGGGCATGGCGGCTCCATCTAGTAGCTGTGCTAATAGCAAAGATAAGGATTTGAAAATTGACTAATCCTGGCACGGCGGCGATAAAGCCCACAAGCGCCACAGAGCGCCGCGTGACCAGCCTTCAGCACCTGCCCAAAACTACAAATACACAGGGTCCTTGCATGCACACCACCCCTCAACCGCGCCGAGCCGCGGCGGCGGCCTTTATTGGCACGACCATCGAGTTCTACGACTTCTACATCTATGCCACGGCCGCGGCCCTGGTCCTCGGTCAGGTGTTCTTTCCCAGCAGCGACCCGGTGATGAGCACCCTGGCGGCCTTCGGCAGCTTCGCCGTGGGCTTCATCGCCCGGCCCATGGCCGGCATGGTGTTCGGCCACCTCGGCGATCGCCTCGGGCGCAAGAAAATGCTGCTGGTAACCATGGCACTGATGGGCCTGGCCACCAGCGGCATCGGCCTGCTGCCCAGCTATGCCAGCGTCGGCATCTGGGCGCCCGTCAGCCTGATCGTGCTGCGCATCATCCAGGGCATTTCCGTGGGCGGCGAGTGGGGCGGGGCAGTGCTGATGGCCAGCGAACATGCCCCGGCCAAGCGCAAGACCTTCTACGCCTCCTTCGCCCAGCTCGGCAGTCCGGCCGGCCTGCTGCTGGCGTTGATCGCCTTCCGCCTGGTGACCAGCCTGGACCAGCAGGACTTCCTCGATTGGGGTTGGCGCCTGCCGTTCCTCGCCAGCGGCGTGCTGATGATGTTCGGCCTGATGATCCGCTCCGGCGTGCACGAGTCGCCGGAGTTCGCCAAGGCCCGGGACAACAATGAAACCGCCCAGTACCCGGTGATGGAAGTGTTGCGCAGCTGCTGGAAGCAGATCCTGTTCGCCGCCGCCGCGGTGACCATCGGCTCGGCCGGCTTCTTCTTCACCAACACCTTTATGATTACTTACGTGACCCAGTACCAGGGCATTTCCCGGGCGACTATTCTCGATTGCCTGTTCCTGGTGACGATCATCCAGCTGCTGTCCCAGCCGGTCTCCGCGTTGCTGGCCGAGCGTATCGGCGAAGGGCGTTTCCTCAAGTGGGTGGCGCTGCTGTGCATGGTCACGCCGTACCCGATGTTCCTGTTGGTCGGCACCCAGAACATTGGGCTGATGACCCTCGGCATCGCCCTGGCGGTGGTGATTCTCTCGGCGCTGTACGCAGTGATCGCCGGCTACATGACCCAGGCTTTCCCGGTGCACCTGCGCTACTCGGGGATCTCCATCGCCTATCAACTGGCCTGCGCGGTCGCCGGTGGCAGCACGCCGCTGATCGGTACTTTGCTGGCCAGTAAGTTTTCCGGGCAGTGGCTGCCGCTGGCGGTGTTCTTCAGCCTGTTGTCGGCCCTGTCATTGATCGGCGTCTGCGGCCTGGCCCGGCTGCGCGCCAACCCTACCGTCCACCACGCTGCCCAAGAGGTGTATTCGTGAGCAAACCTGAACACATGAGCCCGATTGAATGGCAGGCCCGCTGCGAGCTGGCGGCCCTGTATCGACTGGTCGCGCACTTTCGCATGACCGACCTGATCGACACCCACATCACCCTGCGCATTCCAGGGCCGGAGCATCACTTTTTGATCAACCGCTACGGGGTGATCTTCGACCGCATGCGTGCCAGCGACCTGGTGCGCATCGACCAGCAAGGGCGCATCGTCGACCCGCATTACGCCGGGCACCGGGTCAACGCCGCCGGCTTCGTCATTCACTCGGCGATCCACATGGCACGCCCGGACCTCAACTGCGTGATCCACACCCACACCGCCGCCGGCATGGCGGTGGCCGCGCAGAAGCAGGGCCTGCTGCCCATCAGCCAGCATGCGCTGAAGTTCTACGGCAAGCTGGCCTACCACACCTATGAAGGCATCGCCCTGTCACTGGACGAGCGCGAGCGCCTGATCGCCGACCTCGGCCCGCACAAGGCGATGATCCTGCGCAACCACGGCCTGCTGGTGGGCGGCGCCAGCGTCGCCCATGCCTTCCAGGAGATCCATTTCCTCGAGCGCGCCTGCCAGGCCCAGGTCCAGGCGCTGGCCGGCGGTTGCGAGCTGAACTACCCGTCTCCCGAGGTCTGCGCCCACACCGCCGAACAGTTCGAGCGCGACGATGCCGACAACATCATCGAGCTGGCCTGGGAGGCCGCCCTGACCCTGATCGAATCCCAGCGCGAGTCCTATCTGTCATGAGCATCGTGGTGCTGCTGTCCCGCGACAGCCTGTTGCTCAAGCAACTGCAGGCCGCCTTCGCCCGCTGTGCGCCACAGGTGCAGGCGGTGCTGGCCGACGACCCGCGTGCCGCTCAGGCGCCAATGGCCGCTTGCTGGTTTCCACCCGCCGACAGCCTGGGGCGCTTGCCCAATCTGCAAGTGATTCATTCGGTGGCGGCGGGTATCGACCATCTGGAACACGACCCTTCATGCCCGGACCTGCCGATATGCCGGGTGGTGGACCCGGGGCACCGCCAGGGCATGACCGAGTACCTGCGCTGGGCGGTGATCCACTATCACCGCGGCTTCGACCAGGTGTTGGAGCAGCAGCGCGAACGGCACTGGGAGCGGCCGCTGCAACGGCCGGCGCGGCAGTTCAAGGTCGGGGTCATGGGCCTGGGTTCCCTGGGCAGCGCCATCGCCCTCGACCTGGCCGTCGCCGGCTACGACGTGCGTGGCTGGGCTCGCAGCCCCAAGAGCCTGGTAGGGGTACAGACCTTCGTCGGGCCGGGGCAACTGGAGCCCTTTCTCGATGAAGTGGAACTGCTGATCAACCTGTTGCCGCTGACTGCCGAGACCCGCGGCATTCTCGGGCGAGACAGCTTTGCCCGGCTGGCCCGCGGCGCGGCGCTGGTCAACGTCGGGCGGGGTGGCCACCTCAACCTCGACGACTTGCAACATGCCCTGGCCAGCGGCCAATTGCGCGGCGCCTTGCTCGATGTGTTCGAGCAGGAACCCTTGCCGGCTGAGCATCCGCTGTGGACCACCCCCGGGGTCACCATCACCCCGCACATGGCCTCGGCGGCCTCCCACGATTGCATCGCCGAACAGGTGGCGGACAACCTGCTGCGCCTGCAAGCCGGCGATCCGCTGTTGAACGAGGTGGACAGGGCCCAGGGTTACTGAGCGCCCAGGCAGGCCTGCAAGGCTTCGATAAAGACCGTCTCGGCGCGGCTCATGCGCTGTTCGCGGTTCCACAGCAGATGGATGTCGACGTCGGCGATGCCTTCGTGGGGCGGCAGGCGCCACAGCAGCCCGGCTTCGACATCGGCCGCCACCACATGCTCGGGCAGGCAGCCGATGCCGTAGCCGGCGATCACCAGGCGCCGCACTTCCTCCAGGCTCGGCGACGAGGCGACGATGCGCCCGCTGAAACCCTGCTGGTCGCGAAAGATGGTCAGCGGCGAGAGCATGCCGCCGATCTGGTCGCTGGTGAAGCTGACGAAATTCTCCCGCTGCAAATCCCCTTCGGCCACCTTCTGCTGGCCGAACAGCCCATGGTGCTTGCCACAGAAAAACGCATAGCGCTGGCGCAGGAACAGCCGCTGTTCCAGGCGTGGCTGGGGCCGGCGGTTGAGGCTCAGGCCGAGGGTCGCGGTTTTCTCCTGCAGGGCGCTGACGATGTCCGAACTGCGCATCACCTCGATCTCCAGGTCGACCCGCGGATGCTGGCGATGGAAGTCGGCGAGGAAGTCATCGAAACGCTCGGAAAAGATCCGGCTGATCATCAGCAGGCGCACCTTGCCGATCACCTCGTCGGCCGGCTGCTCCAGCACGCCGCTGACCTGGGACATCTGGCCGTAGATCTCGCCGGCCAGGTGGAAGATCTGCTCGCCGACTTCGGTCAGGGCAAAGCGTGGCCCGCGCCGGGCGATCAACTGGCGGCCCAATTGTTCTTCCAGGCGCTTGAGGGCCTGGCTCACGGCCGGCTGGGTCAGGTGCAGGCGGGCGGCCGCGCGGCTGATGCTCAGCTCCTGGCCGATCACCCGGAAAGTGCGCAGCAGGTTCCAGTCCAGGCGGTCGTTGAGCAGGCGGTCGGGCAGGCGGTTGGACATGGCGCGGGGCTCTGGGTCGAAGGACAGGGCTGATAATAAGCCGCAGTAATAATCAGCATAATAAATAGAAAATTGACTAATTATAGGCCCGCGACGATAAATCCCTCCCAGACAGACGCCGCCAGAGCGCCTCTGCGTTCCCGTTCTCTCCTGCCAGAAAAATAATCAAAGGAGCACGATCCATGAAGCCTTCAGCTTCGCCCCAGCCGCGCCGTGCGGCCGCCGCCGCCTTTATCGGCACCATGATCGAGTGGTACGACTTCTACATCTACGCCACCGCCGCGGCGCTGGTGTTCGGCGCCTTGTTCTTCCCCTCCGACGACAAACTGTTCAGCACCATGGCGGCTTTCGGCACCTTCGCCGTGGGCTTCTTCGCCCGGCCATTGGGCGGCATCGTGTTCGGCCATATCGGCGACCGCATCGGGCGCAAGAAGTCCCTGGTGATCACCCTGCTGATGATGGGCGTGGTCACGGTGTGCATCGGTCTGCTGCCGACTTATGCACAGATCGGTGCGGTGGCGCCGGTGTTGCTGATCCTGCTGCGCATCGTCCAGGGCATCGCCGTCGGTGGCGAGTGGGGTGGGGCGGTGTTGATGGCCGGCGAGCATGCGCCCAAGGGCCGGCGCAACTTTTTCGCTTCCTTCGCCCAGCTGGGCAGCCCGGCCGGGTTGATCCTGTCGCTGCTGGCCTTCAGCGCGGTCACCCGCCTGCCCGAAGAAGACTTGATGAGCTGGGGCTGGCGCTTGCCGTTCCTGGCCAGCGCGCTGTTGCTGGTGGTGGGCCTGGCGATTCGCCTGGGGGTCAATGAGTCGCCGGAATTCCTCGCCAGCCGCGAACAGGCACACAAGGCCCAGCGCAAGGAGCAGGCGCCGGTGATGGAAGTGCTGCAAAGCGCCTGGCGCCCACTGCTGCTGTGCATCGGCGCCAACACCCTGGGCATCGCCGGGGTGTATTTCACCAACACCTTCATGATCGCCTACAGCACCCAGCAACTGGGGTTGCCGCGCTCGCTGATCCTGGAATGCCTGTTCGTGGTGGCGATCATCCAGTTCTGCATCCAGCCACTGGCGGCCTGGACCGCCGAGAAGCTCGGCGCCACGCGTTTCCTGTGCCTGGTGTCGTTGCTGGCCATGGCTTCGCCCTACCCGATGTTCGTGCTGGTGAGCAGCGGCCAGGCGCCGCTGATCATTATCGGCATCGCCCTGGCGGTGGTGTGCATGGCGTCCTTCTACGCGGTGATCGCCGGCTACGTCAGCGGCATGTTCGAGACCCGCGTGCGCTACACCGCGATCTCCCTGGCCTATCAGGTCTGCGGCGCCGTGGCCGGTGGCCTGACGCCGCTGATCGGCACCTGGCTGGCCCACCGGTTCGCCGGCCAGTGGTGGCCGATGGCGCTGTTCTACAGCCTGATCGCGACCGTCTCGCTGCTGTGCGTGCTGGCCCTGGCCCGCCGGCATGCCGCTGCACACCGCCTGGAAATGGCTTGAGCTTTTATCGAATCCGGAGAACCGAAGCATGTTGAAGATCAACGGTGAACGCCTGTGGGCGAGCCTGATGGCCATGGCCGAAATTGGCGCAACCGCCCGTGGCGGCAGCTGCCGCCTGGCCCTGAGCGAGGACGACAAGGCCGGGCGCGAGTTGTTCGCCCGCTGGTGCCTGGAGGCCGGCATGAGCCTGAGCCTCGACCCCATCGGCAACCTGTTTGCCCGCCGTCCGGGCAGCGACCCCAACGCCGCCCCGGTGATGATGGGCAGCCACCTCGACACCCAGCCCGAAGGCGGGCGCTTCGATGGTGTGTACGGCGTGCTCGCCGGCCTGGAGGTGGTGCACCGCCTCAACGATCTGCAAATCCAGACCCGCAAGCCGCTGGAAGTGGCGGTGTGGACCAACGAGGAGGGCGCGCGTTTCACCCCGGCCATGTTCGGCTCGGCGGTGTTCACCGGGATCATGGACCTGGAGACCGCCCTGGCGGTGCGCGACGCCGACGGCATCAGCGTCGCCGAGGCGCTGCACGCCACCGGCTACGCCGGCACGCGGCCCCTGGGCGGGGCGGTGGATGCCTATTTCGAGGCGCATATCGAACAGGGGCCGATCCTCGAGGACAACGCCAAGAGCATCGGCGTGGTCAGCGGCGGCCAGGCGATCCGCTGGCTCGACGTGCAGGTCGAAGGCATGGCGGCCCATGCCGGCACCACGCCCATGCCGCTGCGCAAGGACGCCCTCTACGGCGCCGCGCAGATGATCCTGGCGATCGAAACCCTGGCCACGGATTTCGCCCCCGAGGGCCTGACCACCGTCGGCGAACTGGGCATCGCCAAGTCCTCGCGCAACACTATTCCGGGCCTGTTGCAGTTCACTGTCGACCTGCGGCATCACCGCGACAGCGCCATCGCCGCCATGGAACAGGAAGTGCGCGCGCGGCTTGGTGCCATCGCCGAACAACGCCAGCTGAAGGTGACCATCAGCCCGCACTGGATCAGCCCGGCCACGCCCTTCGATGCCGACTGCGTGGCGGCGGTGCAGCAGGCGGTGGACGGCCTGGGCTACGCTCAACAATCGATCGTCAGCGGCGCCGGCCATGACGCGATTCATCTGGCGCGGTTCTGCCCGACGGCCATGGTCTTCATCCCTTGCGTCGGCGGCCTGAGCCACAACGAAGCCGAAGACGTACTGCCCGAGGACGTGCGCCAGGGCACCGACGTATTGCTCAACGCCGTGCTGGCCCGCGCCGGCCAGGTTGCATAAGGAGAAGGTCATGCGCAGTTTTTTCCACCCCGAACAGCTGCTGCACCATCCGCGCAGCTATTACTCCCGCGGCCAGATGCGCACGCCCCAGGAAGTGCCCGAGCGCGCCCAGCGCCTGGCCCAGGCCGCGCATTCTTTGGGCTTCGAGGTCGTGCAACCGGAGGATGCCGGCCTGGAGCCGCTGCTGGCGGTGCACGGCGCGGCGTACCTGCAGTTTCTCAAGGAAGCCCACCAGCGCTGGAAGGAAATTCCCGAGGACTGGGGCGAGGAGGTGATGTCGAACATCTTCGTCCGCGAACCCAACGCCCTGCGCGGCATCCTCGCCCAGGCCGCGCGTTACCTGGCCGATGGCAGCTGCCCGGTGGGCGAGCTGACCTGGCGTTCGGCCTACTGGTCGGCGCAAAGCGCGATTGCCGGCGCCCGGGCCTTGCTCGATGGCGAGCCGGCGGCCTACGCCCTGTGCCGCCCGCCGGGCCATCACGCCCGGGCCGAAGCGGCTGGCGGCTTCTGCTACTTGAACAACGCGGCGATCGCCGCCCAGGTGCTGCGCGAGAAGTTCGCCCGGGTCGCGGTGCTGGACACTGACATGCACCACGGCCAGGGCATCCAGGAAATCTTCTACGAGCGCAACGACGTGCTGTACGTCTCGGTGCACGGCGACCCGACCAACTTCTACCCGGGCGTCGCCGGTTTCGCCGACGAGCGCGGCAGCGGCGCGGGGCTGGGCTACAACCTCAACCTACCGATGGCACACGGCGCCAGCGAAGCCGATTTCCTCGCCCAACTGGAAACCGCCCTGGCGGCGGTAAAGACCTTCGACGCGCAAGTGCTGGTGCTGTCCCTGGGCTTCGACATCTACGAACTCGACCCACAAAGCAAAGTGGCAGTGACCCGCGCCGGTTTCGCTCGCCTCGGCGAACGCATCCGCAGCCTCGGCCTGCCGTGTTTGATCGTGCAGGAGGGCGGCTATCACCTGGAAAGCCTGGAAGACAACGCGCGGGCATTTTTTGCCGAGGCCGGGGCCTGGACGCTCTGATTGCGGTGGCTGTCAGATCGCATCGCGGGCAAGCCTCGCTCCTACAGACAATGGTGCTTCCGTAGGAGCGAGGCTTGCCCGCGATGAACGTCAACGATAACGCGCTGTATCTGGACGCCCCTCATACCAAAGCCCCTGAATCAAAAGATCCAGGGGCTTTTTTAATGCCTGCAACAGGCTGTCGCAGAAGATATCGGGAGGGGCCTCAAGCGCTTAGAGCCGACCCGCCTGCGCCCCTTGCATCGTCTTACCCTGAGCAACATCCAGCAACGCTACACCATCGCTCAGCAGCAGCGAGGCGATATCGGCGATCTGGAACAAATCACTTTCATCCGCTGTACGCGCGGTTATGCAAGACAGGCAGCGATGCATGCCGATTCGTGATTTCGCTGCGGTTTTGGAATGAGAAAGTTCCTTTCATCCGTTCAGGCACTGGATGGGGGGCAGTCATTCTCTGAAAAAGCTGATGCCTTCTTCCAATTCTTTCCTAGAGGTTTAGGACGACTCCTAGATCAATGCCGTTGGTGACTTGCTAGCCTGGCTCGGCTGTTCAGCTTGGCCGAATCCGGATGTAGCCAGGCCAAAAGCGAGTTGCGCTGACATCAAGTCCGCGCACAAGAGCTCGCGCTATGTCGCAGTCCAAAGGAACAAAGGATGTTCAACAAAGCCAATGAAACCCACTTCAGCCTGACGGTCGACGACTTTCAGGGTGACTTGTAGGTGCTGTCTTTCGAAGGGATCGAAGGCATCAGCCAGCCGTTCCGTTTCGATCTGGAACTGGTCAGCGAGAACCCCGACCTGGACCTGGAGACGCTGCTGCACAAGCAGGCGTTTTTGGCCTTTGAGCATGCTTCTGCTAAAGAGAGCGCCAGTGGCATCCACGGCCAGATCTACCGCGTGGCCCAGGGCGATGCCGGCAAGCGCCTGACCCGCTACAAGGTGTCGCTGGTGCCGCAACTGGCCTACCTCGAACACCGCACCAACCAGCGCATCTATCAGCAGCTGTCGGCGCCGAAGATCATCGCCCTGATCCTCGAAGAACACGGCATCCAGGGCAACGCCTACCGGTTCCAGCTCGGCACTCCGTGCCCGGACCGCGACTACTGCGTGCAGTACGACGAAACCGACCTGCATTTCATCCAGCGCCTGTGCGAAGAGGAAGGCCTGCATTACCACTTCCAGCACAGCCCGCAAGGCCACCTGCTGGTGTTCGGCGACGACCAGACGGTGTTCCCCAAGCTCGGCCAGCCCACCGCTTATATCCAGGGCAGCGGCATGGTCGCTGACGAACCGGTGATCAAGGGCTTCAACCTGCGCCTGGAAACCCGCACCCGCCGCACTACCCGCCGCGACTACGACTTCGAGAAGCCGCGCCTGCAGCTGGAAGCGGCCTGTAAACCCGAGGTCGAAAGCGAAGAACCGGACCTGGAAGACTACGACTACCCGGGCCGTTTCACCGACCGCGCGCGCGGCAAGTTCCTCAGCCAGCGCGCCCTCGAGCGCCACCGCGCCGACTACCAGCAGGCCGAAGGCTGGGGCGACCAGACACGACTGGTCAGCGGCCACTTCCTGGAGCTGTCCGAGCACCCGCGCAGCGAATGGAACGACCTGTGGCTGCTGACCCATATCGTCCACGAAGGCAAGCAGCCACAGGTGCTGGAAGAGTCGGTGACCAGCGACACCACCGACAACAAGGACGACTTCCACCAGGGCTACCGCAACCGCTTCCTCGCCACGCCCTGGCAGGTGTTCTACCGTCCGGCCCTGAACCACCCGAAACCGCGCGTGCTGGGCAGCCAGACCGCGGTGGTCACCGGCCCCAAGGGCGAAGAAATCCACTGCGACCAGTACGGCCGGGTCAAGGTGCAATTCCACTGGGACCGCATCGGTGCGGCCGACGACAAGACCAGTTGCTGGCTGCGCGTGTCCTCCAGCTGGGCCGGCGACAGCTACGGCGCCATCGTCATCCCGCGCATCGGCATGGAAGTACTGGTGACCTTCCTCGAAGGCGACCCCGACCAGCCGCTGATCACCGGCTGCCTGTACCACAAGGAACACCCGGTGCCTTACGCCTTGCCGGCGAATAAGACCCGCACGGTGTTCAAGTCCATGAGCTCCCCCGGCGGCGCGGGCTACAACGAACTGCGCATCGAAGACAAAAAAGGCGCCGAGCAGATCTTCATCCACGCCCAGCGCGACTGGGACGAAAACATCGAGCACGACCAGAAAATCCGTATCGGCCACGAACGCCACGACACCGTGGAGAAGAACACCTACACCGAACTCAAGGCCGAAGAACACCGCATCACCCACGCCGACCGCAAAACCGAAACCCGCGTCGACGACCACCTGACCGTGGGCGAAAACCAGCACATCAAACTCGGCACCGCGCAACTGACCAAAGCCGGCCAGGAAATCCACCTCAAGGCCGGCGCCAAGATGGTAATCGAGGCGGGCAGCGAACTGACGATCAAGGCCGGGGGGAGTTTTATCAAGCTGGATGCCGGCGGTGTCACGGTGGTGGGGCCGGTGGTGAAGATCAATGCCGGGGGATCGGCGGGGAGTGGCACTGGGATCGGCATCAAGCCGCCGACGTTGCCGGGTGCGGCGGATAAGGATAACGCGGGGAGTTTGATGGATGAGGCGTTGGTGAATGCGGTGCCAGAGAAGGTTAAGCCGACCTTCGATTATCCATTCTCTCTATGAGCGAAATAACGAGCGTCAACATGGACAAGGACCCTTCAAGATGATTATCGGCCCTCCTTTTCTTCCTGCTCCTGTTACAGGAGAAACCGATGAGGCGTTCCTTGAGCGCGCCATGGTTGGCGGTGTGCCTGGTGATGGTGGTTTTCCGCTGAGTTTTGATCTCAATTGGCACGGCGGAGTCCATCTAAGTTCTCCACAAGAGAACGAGAATTTTCTACCTGTCAGGGCCATTGCTGATGGCAAGCTCGCCTATTTTAGGAGTCCCGAGGCTGAGGTAGCGGATGCAGATCATCCGCTGCGTTTCCGGCGAGGCTGGACCGATAATGGCTGCATAGTGTTGCGTCATGAGACCGAGATTGGAGAGGGGGCTCAATCGACAGTCGTTTTTTATTCAATCTACATGCATCTATCGAAGATCAACCTGAGCCAGCCTCAAGTAGGTATGACCATTCGCCGAAAAGACAACATTGGTGAGGCTGGCAGCATTTATGGTGAAAAGGGCCGCATTCATTTTGAAATTGTGGCGGATCAGAGTCAGATAGCTCATCTGGTGGGGAGGGCTACCCACGACCTTGACTATCAGTCAAATAACGGTCGAACAGACAGTTGTTGGGGGGACATGTACTTCTTTGTTCCGCCGGAAGTACTGCTGTATGGAACGGCCCCCGGTGATCGTCGCCAACCCCAGAATAACGCCCCCGTCGTCTATCGCTGCCCAGCCATGCCCACCAACGCACCAGTTCAAGAGGCAGGCAGTCCTTCCCCTTCCGCAAGTTTCCCTTCTACGGTGGACGGCTACGAGTGGGCGGTGGCCTCGCAGTTACAGCAAGGTATCTTTGTTCGTATGAACTATGAGAGGGGACAGTGCACTCTTACGTCTTTTTACGTGAGTGGCGTAGAAATAGGTGCGCAACCTGAAGAAGCTGATTACGAGCACAACCTCTACACCATCGCCAAACGACTTTATCCACAATCCCCTAGCGCTGGCTATGAACTATTACGCTTTGGTCGGTTACTAGGGTCGGATACCCTGCAACCTGCCGACGCTGCCCACTGGCGGCAGATCAAGTTTCCTGGTAAGGCAGGAGAGCAGAGCAAAGTAGGTTGGGTCAATTTAAACGCCCCGACCGTGGCTAAGTTCAGCGATGCTGATTTCCCTCAATGGCAAGGTTGGAGGCTGATCGATGATGATGTGGATACCGATAGCCATTGTCAGTCACCGTTTATCAGAAGTTTGCTGGAGCTGGGTCAAGATACAGTGCAGTCAAGTAATAATGATACGGTAAGTATTGCGAAGTCTCCAGGGTATGCGGCCCATTCCCAAGAAGAAAAACAGCAATTATCTGAACGATACTCGAACGAACATGAGTTGAGCATGTCGCGGCTTAGCTTGCCAGATATACAAAAACAAATAAAGCGGTTGGTTTGTAAGTTTCCAACTGAATGGGCGCTGAGTGACTTTGATGCTCGTTATGAGTGGTTGCTTAAAGTGTCGGATGGTGGGCCGATGTCGCAGGATAAATACGACAAGTTAAAGGCTTATCAGAGTTCTTTGGCCTTCTGGGAGCAGGCAGATCTAGTGGGTATTGATAGCAAGCATTGGCATTTTCATCCGGTCGAGTTTATCCGTGTGTTTAGGAAGTGTGGATGGTTTAGCAATGACGAGCTTTTAATAATACTTAAACAGGCTCCCGCAACCGGAAGGCAGCGGGCGGCTGGCCTAAGAATGCAAACGAATAAAATGCTAGCAAAGTATTTGATTAGTAGTTCAAAACTCCGGGTGGCCCATTTTTTTGCGCAAGTTGGTGTGGAAACAGGTTGGTGGCAATACCGAGAAGAGATTGGGAATGAGCGATATTTTCGAACTATGTATGAAGTCATTACCCCAGTTGAAGCTGGAGAGGACTATGATAGAGCCGTAAGTTTGCAGCGCAACCTGCCGTCCGGTCGACGCCCAGTTGAATTGCCTAATCCCGGGCCGCGCCCTAAGCCGACAATCAACCGCCCCAATTACGTAGCAGCACGACCAAGTCAAATAGCAGCAAAGGCTGCGGGGATGGATAATGGGATTGCTAACTCATCGAATGGTGGGATGGTTGGGGATGGCAACAGGTTTCATGGTCGGGGATTCCTGCAAATTACAGGGAGGCGAAATTATAAAAGTTATGAAAAATATCGAGGTAAAAATTTTACATCGGATCCCAATCCTGCGTTGCTCTCTTCAGATGATTATAATGCCTGTGACGCATCTGGTTTTTTCTGGTCTAGAGAGAGAATCAACAGACGTGCAGATCAAGGCTCAAGCGCAGAGACTTCGAGGGTGGTCGGTTCTATAATTAACTTGGGAAACCCCAATGGAACTCCGAACCACAATACTGAAAGGCAACAGGCGCTTGAGCCTATTTGGGAGGCATTAAATGACAAAGTATAAACGATTGTCTGTGGCGTTAGGTCTTGTATTTCTAGTGCTTTCTTCAAGATCTCTACTAGCTGCAGACCAGCAATGTCAACTCAAAGCTCCGAATAAAAAGCTAGAGATTGCCAGCTGCCAGAATGAAAGTGGGGTGGTCATACTAAAACTAATTCCAAGTGGACTTTCCCCCTACGCTACAGATCTTGAGAAGCTTCCTACATTTATTGTGAGTGGAGAAAGTCGAGAGGATGTAATGAAAGAGGTAGGTATGAGGGCAGATATCACCTCGGCCTATAGTCGCCTGATTGTTCTTCCTTATCCTGAAGCGATTATTGAATTTTCCAATGCCTCAAAGGCGGCAAGGCTTAAAGTTGCTCAGAAGGGTTGGAGGCTACTAGATATGAAGAATGTTGTATATAGCGGGTCCGGGGGAGGAGAAGGGGTCGGACTAATATGTAGCACACTTGAGAAAGAGACGAGAAAGGGGGTTGTAGTCGTTTCTCAATGTAATGATTTTTATGAGTCGGATGTACTGAGTCTGAAAGAGATTCTCGAGTCTGTTGATGAGTAGAAAAATATCTATCTATTTTATGGTTGGACTTTTGGTGAATGGTTGAACTTGCTGTGGGGTCGTTTCTCAGTGGCAATTATAAGATGGTAACTAAGCTTGGTTTGGTAGTGGCGCGAATTCAATGGGGAATGACGGGTTTTGGATTAGTTGTTCAAGGTGTAATTGATGGTAAGGGTTTTTTATAGTTTTATAAAATTTATTTTTCTCGTGCTATTGGCATATTTGGCTATAGGTGGGGAGTGCGACAATATTAAATTAAGAGCTCAGGTTGGTCCGTGTGTAAAAGAAAGAAAGGATAGTGCGGATGCTAGATTAAATTAAAGCTATAAAGAGCTTATAAGTCAGGTCCGAAGCCAATATACAACGAGCTCTGAACTGGGTGGCTTGTATTTGGAGAAGCTTAAGGGGCGCAGCGTGCATGGTTGAAATATCGTGATGCTAATTGTGAGCTGGAAGCGTTTGAAGTAGAGGTGGGGCGGCCTGCTCATATAACGATAGTTAATAATTGTGTAGCGCGGATGAGTGAGGAATGTACCGCTTATTTGAATGGGGTTATGAAGTGATTTCTAGTGAGGGAATACTTCAGCTTCACTTGGAGAAAAGCCGAAATACAAGAGTCTTAGACGGTTAGCCTCCTTGGCGTGTTGGCGTTTCTTTTGCTGCTGGTGACATTGCCGGAGAAGCAATGGCCGAGTATTACCGGGCCAAGTCATGACCTTGGCCCTTCGTCCTGTAACGCCTGCCATACAAGCGAGCCTGCTCGCGAAGAGGGAGTATCGGTGGCTATCAAGGGTTACCGATATACCGCAAACAGGCCCGTTCCTGTGTGGATTGCGCTTGATTGGCATTGGGAGCAATGGATTACTTTTGCTGCGCCTCCTTAGTCAATTCATTGTTCAGCCGCAAAATAATACGTTCAATGACACAGGCCGAAACGTTGTAAGACTCAACGCTCGGGTGTGAAGCGATCCATCCATTGTCTTTGAACTTATGCAGCAGATCATCCAAGCTCATTTTCTGCTCTTCGAATTCCACCCAGGTATTCTTCTCCGCTTCGAAGAGCGCCTTGAGGGTCTGGGTGCGGCCTTCGTTCCAGTAGACATTCGGGGTGTCTGCTGGCCCCTTCAGCTCCTTCTTGATGATTCTTTCTTCTGGCAAAACCGTATTGCGCCCATCTTTGCTCAGGCCGAGTTCCTTGCTCATCAACATGTCTTCGCCACCTGCAACCATATAAGGAGGGTAAATGCCATCCTCCCATTGCTTGCGAAACGGTGCCTTGATTGAAACGAACTGTTCCGCTGGCCCGTTCAGATCCGCTGGCGTGGGCGGGAGTGTTTCTCCGAAAGATGTGGGAGGCGACTGTCGCGCTGGGTAACCAATACCGTAGCCGGCAATCGGCTGATGGCTTGTCTGGTGCAGACCTTCTACTGCAGTTCGCACCCTTGGGTTGGTATGTCGGGTCTGTTCCGTCTTTACAACATCCTGATCGATCATCATGACTCTTTCAGGGCGATACGAAAGGGAATCGGCAAAGGCCAGGGCCGATGCTCGCGCAGCACCAAACCCTGTCAACTTTCCTCCATCCCAACCGACCAGATGCAGATTCGGGTACTGTTCAAGCAGCTCTTTCATCGTCGAGGCATAGGTCGGGTAATCGAGCTTGTGAACAAGAAGATAGACAGGCTCGGCATGCGTGCCATGCTCATTCGTCATGTTTTTCGGGTGCCATGCCAGGCTGTAGTCCTTACTGAGGTCTGCACTCAGCTTGTTGGCACTTCCGCCACTGATGACCAGTGCCGGAACAGTGCCCTTGTTCAGATGCGGCTCATGTAACTGCGGGCCCCTGACAAATGAAAACCAACTGCCAGTACTGGGTATTGCGCGGTCCATGGCAAGCTCTCTGCAGGTATCAATCCGCTTATCAAGAACCGCCTGCATACTTTTAATCGCGTCTTCCCGAGTGCTTTTAATGGCGTCTTTATGCGGCAGATCGCCTACTTTGACCGGGGAGTATTTACAGGCCGGCCTGGTCTCGGGATTGATCCAGCGCGGATTGCGCTCCAGATTGATAGGCACGGCATTCACAGGGCTCTTGATGTTTTTGGCAGCAGTGACAGCGCCTGCACCCTCCAGTTTCACAGGGTCATGGAGTCCCTCTTGCCACAGCGCTCCCAGCACGGTGCGCTGTTCAAGGGCATTGCTAGCCAACTGCTTGCGAAACTCGGCGGCTTGTTTGTCACTGATCGCATCTACAGAGACATCCCCTTTGACGGCCAGCATCGTTTTAAAAAAAGCATCTTCGCCGCAGGCTGCCCAGACCTCTCCGGATTTGCTTGCCGAGTAGTTATCCTTGCCGTCATGGCATATCTCAATACTCTGTTTTTGTTGATCCGCGGATAACATCCCGACATCCACCCAGCATTTTCCCTCCCCGGGGACAAATGCCGTATAGGGCCGGGTATCGGCATCATGTTTCCAGACCAGGGGCACATCGACGGGCCAGTCCTTATCCTTGACCAGCGTCAAACTCAATAACTCCAACGTGCTGCCGTTCAGCGAGCAAGGCGCGTCTTGTGCAAGTCGATGGGAGGCATCATCGACCTTGCACAGCATGGCTGCTGATGTGTTGTACGCAAATATTCCGGAGTTGGCTGAGTTGGTTTTTTTTTCAGAGGGGTTTTCGTTCTCGGACAATTCATGGGGACGACTGGCGGCGTGCAGGTTGGGTAGCGAATGACTCGGAGTCAGCATGGGGGATTTCCTCTTACGTTAGCTGTTACTTTCGACTGCTCGTGGAGGCTGGCCATTCAGTTTCGCTATGGCGCGGGGCGCTGCTCCCAGCTCAATGCCAGCCATGTTGTTTGTTGCTTTTATCCATCCTTGTGTTCCGGCGAAGCCAACAGCAGTGAGCCCAGGGTGTGTAAGAACACCGCGGCACTGCGTAGGGCTGTCGATGGATTTTCCGTTGCGCGGACTTCGGGTTGGCGCGCCTGGTCAGGAGCAGAAAACCCCATGGTGTTTTCCCGGTAGCGGGCCATGACGCGAGTGACATAAGTCTGGGTTTCGGGGTAAGGCGGAATTTCCCGGCCGTACTTTTTTATCGCGCCTTCTCCTGCGTTGTAGGCGGCGATGGACAGTTCCAGGTTGTGATCGAAATGATCGAGCAGCCATCTCAGGTAGGCCGCGCCGGCGCGCAGGTTGTCAGGTGCGTTGCTCAGGTTGGTGTAGCCAAATCGCGCGCCTGTGAGGGGCATGACTTGCATCAGGCCGACCGCGCCTTTATTTGAAACAGCGCCCTGTTGATACCGGGACTCCACGTGAATCATGGCGTGCAGCAAACCTGGGTCGAGGTGGTACTCCCTGGCCACGCTGTCAATCAGTGGACCATAGGGGAGGAGGGGGAGGGACGGCACTGCGCTGGCCGCAGAAGCAGGAGGCGGAGGGGGCGGCATAAGGGGGGGCGGCGCAGGAGAAATGTCGCTTTCAAGGTCGCCTCGGGTCCAGGTCAGGGGCGCGTCCAACCCGCTGTCCTGGGCGCAGACCAGGGCAACCGGGCCACAGACCAGGAGCAGCCCCATGCCGACCACTAACCTTCGCCAGCGGATCATGGCGCTTGTTGCTCGTAGTCCAGCTGCATGGCGATTCGCAGAATATGCGCCACCGGTTCGAACAGCTCGGCGGGAATGTAGCGACCCACGTCGCACTGGGCAGCCAGGGCGCGGGCGGTGGCGATGTTCTCGACCACCGGAATCCCCGCTTTTTCGGCAAGGGCGACGATGTTCAATGCCACATGGTCGTGGCCGATTTCGATCACCCGTGGCAAGGGGGTTTCACCGGGCTTGAAGTACAGGCAGACCGCAATGTGGGTGGGGTTGCGCACCACCGCTGTGGATTTGGCGACATTCGCCGCCAGGCTGCCGCTTTGCACTTCCCGGTGCGCTTCCTTGCGTTTCTGCTTCATGTGCGGATCGCCTTCGGCGTTCTTGTACTCCTGCTTGATGTCCTCCAGCGACATCATCAATTGTTGGTTGGTGTTGTAGCGTTGGAAGGCGAAATCGGCGATGCCGACCATCACGTAGAACCCGATCAGCACCGCCCACATCCAGTACAGCAATTGTGTGCTGACCTCCAGGCCGCACGCCACGCTGCACAGGGGAAGGAACTGGATGGACGGCGCGTACTGTCGGATCAGGTAGAAAAATATCAGTGACAGGACCCCGACCTTGGCCAGGGATTTACCGAACTCGAACAGGCTGTGCATGGAAAACATCTGCTTGGCGTTGGCCAGCGGGTTGAGTTTTTCCAGGGAGGGTTTGAGCGCCTCGGGCGCGAGCAAGGGTCCGGTCTGGGCAACGATGGCCACCAGGGTGGTGAGGATGAGCATGGCCGCGATACCTCCCGCCACTCGCACAACGATCGCCGTGAACAGCTCGGCCAACTGTTTGAGCGCCGAGGCCAGGTCCAGGTTGATGGCGTTGATCGTGGTGTCGAGCAGTGCCGTGAAGCTGTCGAGCAGGTAGTCGCCTTCGAACATGAAATAACCGAGCATCACTGCCAGTTGCACGCCGCTGGTGACCTCCGTGCTTTTGGCAACCTGGCCCTTGGAGCGAGCTTCGCGGATTTTTTTCGCCGTGGGTTGCTCGGTTTTTTCGCTCATCACAGATGGTCCATCAAGGTGAGTACGTGCCGCACCCATTGGCTGCTCTGTTCAAGGGGCGCCTTGAACGCGAAGCCCAGGCTCATGACCAGCATCAGCAGGGCGAAGGCGCTTTTGATCGGCATCGACAGAAAAAACACGTTCAGTTGCTGGGCCGAGCGATTGACCAGGCCAAGGGCCATATCCACCAGAAGAATGGCGACAATCGCCGGCATCGAGAAACGCAGGCACAGCTCATAGGCCAGTTGCCACTGCCGGGACAGGAACGCCAGAAAACCCGGGCCGAAATGAAAGACTTCGCCAGGGGGCAAGACGCTGTAGGAGTGGTAGATCCCTGCGATCAACTGGTTGAAACCGCCGGTCACCAGGAACAACACGCCAAATACCTGGGTAAACAGGATGCCGAACAGTGACGATTGCTGGCCCAGCAGGGGGTTGAGCACGCTGGCCATGGAAGCGCCCCGCAGGGTGTCGATCAGGAACCCGGCCATGTCCATGGCCCAGAACGGGATGGCCGCGCAAAAACCCATCATCAGGCCGATGCTCAATTCACCGCAGATCAGCATCAGGTAACGCCCGGCCGTGGCGTTCTGGCGGACGCTTTCCAGGGTTGACCAGGTGTCATGAAGGGGAATCAGTGGCAGGGCAATCATCAGCACCAGGGCATTGCGCACCAGCGTGCCGCCGAGGGTGGCCTGGTTGAACAGCGGCACCATCAGCATCAGCCCCAGGGGGCGCAGCATGCACAGGCCGATCACGGGTAGCCATTGAGCCAGGATGTCCACGCTCAGGCCCTCATCTGGTTGATCAGCTCGAACGACCGGTTGGCGTAGGCCAGCAGGATGTCGCCCATCCAGTTGAAGGTCATTGCCAGGGTGATGGCGACAGCCACCAGCTTGATCAGGAACTGAATGGTCTGGTCCTGCACCTGGGTCAGGGCCTGCACCAGGCTGACCAGCACCCCCACCACGGAGGCGACCACCACCACCGGCAACGACAGCAGCAGGACCAACCACATCATTTGCATGGCCAGTTGAGTAATCAGCGCTTCACTCATCCGCCATTCCCTCAGTTGAACGACAACATCAGTTGGCCCAGCAGCTTTTCCCAACCATTCATCAAGACGAACACCAGCAGCTTGAGAGGCATCGAGATGGTCATCGGCGAGACCATCATCATGCCCATGGCGAGCAGGACGTTGGAGACGATCAGGTCGATCGCGATAAAGGGCAGGTACAGCAGCAGGCCGATCTTGAACGCTTCGATCAACTGGCTGACAGTGAAGGCGGGCATCAGCACCAGCAAGGAGCTGTCGGGGAGACGATCATGGTACTTCTGCGGCCAGATGTCGCGACCGATACTTGAGAAGAAGTGCGCTTGGTCCGGCGCGGTATTGCGTTCAAGAAACACCCGATACGGCGCGAGTATTCCGCTGTCGACCTGCCTGATGAAATCGTCGGACTCGCTTTGAATGGGATTGGCCGCCAGGTTGTCCTGAATCTCCAGGCCGATGGGCGCCATGATGAACATCGTCAGGATCAATGCCAGGCCGTACAGGGCAATGTTCGGTGGAATCTGCTGGATGCCCAGGGCGTTGCGCAGGAGCGAGAACACCACCGCCAGTTTCAGGAAAGAGGTTCCAAGGATCAGCAGCAACGGCAATATGGAGACAGCGGACAGCAGAAGGATCAGGTGCAGCGGCTGGTCCAGCAGGTTCATCGATTCGCTCCGGGGGCTGTTTTTCCATTATCGGGCGAGGACCGCACAGCGCCCATCCGGCGCATACCTGAGATTTTCCGCCGGGTCAGAACAGCCGGTCGATCCGTACAGCCAGCCTTCCATCGATCTCCAGCAGCAGGCCATGGGCAATGGTCTTGCCGGCGACCTTCAGGGTCACGAAGTCGTCGATACAGGCCGGACCTTGTAGTACCTCTCCCACCTGTAGATGGGCCAGTTGGTGCAGCGGTACTTCGAGCGAGCCGACGTGAACGACAACGGTCACCAACAGCTCGCTGCCGGAGGGGGAACCGGGGGCGCCGGGCCCCGGGGCGATGTCCATCCAGTCGTTGAAATCGTGCAAGACAGTCTCCAGGGCAAGGGGCGCGGCATCGTGAGTCGAGAGGGTGGCCAGCGGGCGAGACAGGAACAGCCCCAACTGGCCCTCGGTCGCCCGGTAGGCGTGGTGTAACAGCAAGCCGTCACCGGGCCGCAAGCGTTCAAGGCTGTCTCGATCGACATGGCTCCAGCCGGCGATCAGGGCCGCGGGGAGTGTTCGATGGTCGCTGTCGTCCTGGGGATCCATCGGCTGGAACAGTTCACTGAGGCTATCGAGCCATTGCACGGGGGCTTCCAGAACCGAGGCGGCCAGCGACCGGTCCTCATGCTCGAAGCACAGGCACCAGTTGGGGATCGTCTCGACCGTTGCCGCTTCCAGGCGGCTGGCCGTGGGCCAGGCAATCGTACTGTCCGCCAGCCCGGCTCCTGCCGAGGCGAGGGTCCAGCTTGCCAGGACCTCGTGCAGTTCAGTCGGGACTGCCGACCAGTCCGGTACATCGAGCTGCGGGCGGATCCAGCGGCACCAGGCAGGGGCGGCGACCCAGAGACGAACCGGTTGGTTCAATACCTGGGCGTGCAGGATCAGTCCATCGCCCCCTGCCATGCCGTAGGTGAGGGTCATGCCCCCCTCGAGCAGTTCCAGGCGCCGTCCGCGGCCGAGTTTGCGCAGCAATCGGCCCTCGGCCTGACTCAGTTTCGGCAATTTCACCAGGGTTCTCCGTTCAGCTGTTGCAGCGTCAGCGCCACCGGACGATTGAGGATCGCCGCCAATTGGTTTTCGAGTAGCCCGCGGGTGCCGACGATGCGTTCAAAGGTGTCGCGGTCGGCGACCTTGATGTTCAGGCACAGCAGGCTGGCCTGGGCGCTGGCCTGTATCTCCAGTCCTGCCAGCGGGCCGTTGGTCAGCCGCAGGTCGAGGCTACCGGGGTTGCGTCGGCCCAGGCCGCGCAACTGGGCGATGTCAGGCGCGAAGGCTTGCGCCAGGGCCGAACGCGGGTGTCGTGGCCAGGCAGCCTCGAGGGCCGGCGGTGTCGAAGGAAGGCTCCTGGGAGTCGCCGGGTTCAACAGCGCGTCGAAGTCTCGTTGCTGTTCGTGGTCCGGGCGCGGGTCGCATGCAATGTGCGAGGTGTCGCGTCTCGATGGGCTGGAGAGTGCTTTCAGGCAAGGCATGGGTCATTCCAGAAGCCAGTTCAGTTTTTCTTGTTCCACCAGCAGCTTGCGCAGTTGTATCTGCCCCTGAGCCTGTTCACCGCGGATCCGCTGCTGTTCGGCGTGCAACGCTTCCAGCCGTTCGGTCATGGCATGGTCTTGCTGGTGGTATTGGGCGAGTTCGATCTTCAGGTCCCGCAGCGCCCGGTGATCGAGGACTTGTGAAACCTCGCAGCATTCGCGCCACTGGCGCTGCAGTTGGAGGCGCTGCTGCAGTGACCGGGCGATGCTGTCCTGCAGTTGGCTTTCCTCTCGGGCCAGCGCGCTCAGCGCGGCACGCAGGCTTTGTTCGCGCCGCTGCTTGAGCGATAGCAGGCGCCGCAGGGTCAGGCTGTCAGTGTCTGGCATAGGTGCTGGATGGTTTCCTGGAAGCTGTTCTTTTGCGTGGTGGATTGGCACAGCAATCCGCGGATCGCGTCACGACGGGCGAGGGCCTCATCGGCTTCGTCGTCTTGGCCGGCCTGGTATTCACCGACCCTGACCAGCAACTCGATGTCCTTGTAGGCCGCCATCAGGCGCCGCACCTTGCCGGCCATGTGCCGATGCTCGGGATCGACGATCTGGCTCATCACCCGACTGACGCTGGCGCCGATATCGATGGCCGGATAATGGTTGGCTTCGGCGAGCTTGCGTGACAGCACGATATGGCCGTCGAGAATCGAGCGCACTTCATCGGCCACCGGCTCAGTCATGTTGTCGCCCTCGACCAGCACCGTGTAGATCCCCGTGATGCTGCCGATGGCGGCGGGGCCCGCGCGTTCGAGCAAGCGGGGCAGGCGGGCGAAGAAACTCGGCGGATAACCTCCGGCACCGCACAGTTCTCCGGCGGCCAGGCCAATTTCCCGGGCGGCGCGGGCAAACCGGGTCAATGAGTCCATCATCAGCAGGACGTTCTTGCCCTGGTCGCGAAAATACTCGGCAATGGTGGTCGCCGTGTAGGCGGCTTTCAGCCGTTCGAGCGCCGGGCGGTCGGAGGTCGACACCACCACAATGGTGCGTTCGCGGGCGGCCGGGGACAGCGTATGTTCAAGAAACTCACGGACTTCGCGTCCCCGTTCGCCAATCAGGGCAAGCACGATCACGTCAGCCAGGCTGCCATCGCACACCATCCCCAGCAGCGTGCTTTTACCGCCTCCCGCCGCTGCAAATATGCCGACCCGCTGGCCGACCCCGCAGGTCAGCAGTGCATCGATCGCACGCACGCCCAGCGGCAGAGGCGTGTCGATGATCGGGCGGGTGAGGGCTTCGGGGGCCTCGCGCTCGACGCCGCGCCACAGGCAATCGGCCGGGGCATCGCTGCCGTCCAGCGGGCGCCCCAGGCCATCGACGACGCTGCCAAGCAGGAAGGCCCCCAGGGCGATTTCATGGGGTTTGCCCAGTGCGTGCACGTGGCTGCCGGTGGTCACGCCGAGGGGCTCGCTGAAGGGTGATAACACCGCGTAATCACCCTCCACGGCGACGACCTCGGCCTCGATCCCGGAGGGCTCCAGCCGACACCGTTCGCCGAGTCCGACGCCAGGCAGGGACGCCCGCAACAGGGTCGGGCCGACTTCGCTGATGCGACCGTTGAAGTACTCGCCGACCTCGGCCGTCGTGGCTCCCGCCCGCTGGAAGCAGGGCCTTTGCTCGAGCAAGTCGCGCAGGGTGGTGAGGTTCGGCGCGCGCATATCAAGCCTGCTCGATCAGGTCGATGTTGCCAATGACACGCAACTCGACTTCATCGCCCAGTTCCTGGAACGACAGGACGTGCAGGCCCGAGTATTCACGCTCGACAATCTTGCGCACAAACCGCCGGACATCGATGGCGGTGATCAGCACGGCGCGACGTGGGTCGCCGTCGCCGACGCGCTCGCGGATGCCTTCGATAATAGCCTGGTTCTGGGTGGCTTCCAGCGTCGAGTAAGAGCCGGCGGCTGTCTGCCGGATCGATTCACGCACCAGCCCCTCGATGCCATCGCCGATCATCCAGCCACTGATCCACGCCTGGTTGCCACGGTAGCGCGTGGCAATGTGGCGACGCAGGGCCACCCGTACGTATTCAGTGAGCATGATCGGGTCTTTTTCTCGCGGCGACCATTCCGTCAAGGCTTCGAGAATACTGCGCAGGTCGCGGATGGAAACGCCTTCGCCTACCAGGCGTTGCAATACATCGGCAATGCGCCCGATGGGCATTTGCCGCTGCACTTCCTTGACCAGTTCGGCGTGGCTGTTTTCCATGGAGTCCATGAGGAAACGGGTCTCCTGGACGCCGATGAAATCGGCGGCATAACGGTCCATGACCAGGGACAGGCAGTGAGTGACGCGGGCCTGGTCCCGATGCAGCACCACGCCGAGGGCGGCCAGCGTCTCATGCTGCTCGGGGTCGAGCCATTGCAGGGTATGGCCGCCAAAGGGCAACTTGTCGTTGTGTCGTGCTTGCGCCAGGGGCATTGAGTGCGCATCGGCCAGCAGCAACCCCTCCGGCACCTTCAGGGTCAGGACCGGCTCCTGGTACAAAAGAATGCGCAAGGTCCCGGCTTCGAGCGAGGCATCGATCTGCTGGTGGATGTCAGGCAGCGGAATGCCCAGCTGTTCGAATTTCTTCTGCCGAAGCTGCTGGAAAGCCTCGTCGAGCCCCCTTGAGCGCCCGAGGTCGCTGGCCATGAGCACCATCAGCGGAATCGCCCCCGGCGTCATCGCCGGCTGGGTGTCATCGCCGATCAAGCCTGGCGGCGCATCGGCCGAGGTGCTGTTCGAGGCGGCACGGGGTTGACGTTTCCTGATCCACCAGGCGCCGCCGTAGACCGCCCCGGCCAGGCCGACAAAGTAGATGACCGGGAAGCCGGGGATCAGGGCGAATACCAGCAACACCCCGGCGGCCAGGCTCAAAGCCTGGGGTTGTCGGGTGATTTGCTCGCTCAGGTCGCTGGCCAGGTTCTTGCGCTGCTCTCCCGGGACGCGGGTCACGATAATACCGGCGGTGATGGAGATCAGCAGCGCCGGAATCTGGCTGATCAGGCCATCGCCGATGGACAGAATGGCGTAGGTGGACATGGCGGTGCCCGCGCTCATGCCATGGATGAACACGCCGACCGCAGTGCCGCCGAGGATGTTGACCAGGATAATGATGATGCCCGCAATCGCATCGCCCTTGACGAACTTCATCGCTCCGTCCATTGCACCGTACAGCTGGCTTTCCTTCTGGACCAGGCCGCGTTGGCGGCGGGCTTCATTGGCGTCGATGATCCCGGCGCGCATGTCGCCATCGATACTCATCTGCTTGCCTGGCATCGCATCGAGGGAAAAGCGCGCGCCCACTTCGGCGACCCGCTCGGAGCCTTTGGTGATCACGATGAACTGCACGATGGTGATGATCATGAACACAATCAGGCCGACACCGAGGTTGCCCCCGACGGCGAAGTTGCCAAAGGTGTAGACGATTTCACCGGCGTCCGCCTGCAGCAGAATCAAGCGGGTGGTGCTGATGGTCAGCGCCAGGCGAAACAGGGTGGTGATCAGCAAGACGGCCGGGAAGGTCGAGAATTCCAGCGGCTCGCGGATGTACAGGGCCATCATCAACAGCACGATGGAAATCGTGAGGTTGATGGCAATCAGCAGGTCCACCAGTCCCGTGGGCAACGGAACGATCATCATGAACACCGCAAGCAGCAGAAGTACCGCCAGCACGATGTCCTGGCGGCCCGCGGCCAGCGAAAGCCAGTGACCGAGGCGGTTCATTGACGATCCCCGGCGTGGCGTTCGAGCAGCCGCCGCATGCATTTCAGGCACTCGATCCATTGTGTGACGCTACTGCCGGGCACCAGTGCGCCACTGAGCATTTGCTGGTCGCCCACGACATAAGCGCGCAGCGCGACCCCCTGGGTGGATGCCGGGTGGCAGTGCCCCAGCAGGGCCTTGAGCGTACTGAAACGCCGACAGGCTTCGACCTGGCGCGCCAGTGAAAGCAGCACCCGGCCCTGGGTGTATTCGATGTATAACCGAAAGGGCGGCAGGGAAAACTCCATCCGCGCCTCGACACGGCCAGGGCAAAGGTCCGACAAACGCAGGAACTCTTCAAGGCTGCGTTGCGTTTGTAGGTCCATCTGCATCCTTATTTTGTACACCATGGGCTGCCGGGCGCTCCGGTCCACGGCCTTATGGGGCGGGCCTGTGGTGGCTACGTCATCCGGCGGCAATGATCCCGAGTAGGCGGGCCTTCGAGCTATCGGGCCTTCACCTGATTTATCAAGCCTGTCTCGTGGCGTATCGTTTTGTGTGCTGTGCGTTGTGCAGCCTGTCGAGACCGTTATCCACATGCATAAACTTTGGCAAGCCTCACTGACCCGTAGTGTCATCGTCACCCTGGCCTGCGCCATGAGCGCATTCTGGCTGTTGTCCGAGACCATCAGTTTTTATTACCGCTACAGCAAGGCCGAGGTCGAAGTCAGGGAAGACCTGGACTGGGAGCTGAACGGGGTGGCCGAGGAAGAGAATCGTCGTTATGAGCTGGCCCAGGTCAGGGTTAACACCCTGTTGCGCCTGTGGAGCGAGCTGCTCAGGAATGCGAGCCTGCCGGGTACCCAGAGCAACGAACTGAAACACACGGTGTTCGTCCCCTTCGACGGGGTCGATGTGGACCAGGAACGCATTGCCGTTGCTGGCCAGGTCATTGAGATCTTTGGCAACTCGGACTCGGTCAACCGGACGGAAACCTTTCTGTTGGTGCCGGGGCAGGGCGTGCTTTTCTACCGCCCCGAGGGCCAGACGGCTGCCGACATGCAGGCCAAGATGCATGCGCTGCTGTCGCGTCAGTACCGATCGACCACCAGCGACAACTGCTGGGGCAGTGTGTTCGAGGATGGTCAGGGGCACCTGCGCAGCGCTGTGACCGCGATTGACGCGCGTTCGGGGATCACCGCCGGGCAGTTGTTGCGGATCGACGACCTGAACGCGCGCAAATATGACTTTTCGTACATCCTGCGCGATGCCGGCGGCAGACTGTTATGGAGCGACAACAGGGAGGAGAGCGCGTTGCTTGCCGCCCAGGGCGTGCAACCGGACTGCCAGCGCAAGGCCATGGAAATGGCTGGTTTCATTGTCGACTGTACGCTGCTCAGGGGGCCGCCATGGCAGTTGTCCGCCATCGCACGCGGTGATGCCGTGATGGACCGGGTACTGCCGTTGCTGGGGTCGACAGCGCCCTGGACGCTGCTGGCCCAGTTGTTGTTACTGGTGTTTATCGCCCTGATCCTTCAGCGCCAGCTGGGTCGGCCCCTGAGTCATATCGTCGAGCTCATCCATCGCCAGAAACAGCTCACCGACCTGAGCTATCGATTGCCGGAAGGGCGCAAGGATGAGCTGGGCCGCATTGCCAGTGCCTATAACACGCTGCTCAAGACCCTCAATGCCTATCACCAGACACTGGAAGACAAGGTCAGGAGTCGAACCCGCGAACTGGATGTGGCCAAGCGCATCGCCGAGCGGGCCAGTCACCGCAAGAGCGAACACCTGACGAGCATCAGCCATGAGATACGCACGCCGCTCAATGGCATTGTCGGCGCGCTCAGCCTGCTCGAGCGCAGTGGCTTGTCCGAGCAACAGCAGGAACTGATCGGCACCGCGCGTCAGTCCTCCGGCTTTTTGCTGAGCATCATCAACAACCTGCTGGATTTCTCTCGAATCGAAGCTGGACAGCTGGAGTTGTCCTACGAGCAGACGGCGATCCTGCCGATGCTCGACCAGGTGTTGCTGACGATCAATTTGCGGGCACAGGAAAAACGCTTGTCGCTGCGAACCCTGGTGGCGGCCAATGTGCCTCGCTCGATGTCCCTCGACGGCGTGCGCGTGCAACAGATCCTGATCAACCTCCTGGCCAATGCCGTAAAATTCACCGCGCAGGGCGAGATCTGCGTCCGGCTTGAACGGCGGGCTGAGATGCTGGTCATCGCGGTGCGGGACACTGGTAAAGGCATACCGGAAGAGAATCAGCTCGATATCTTCATGCCTTTCATCCAGGTGCGCGCCCATGACAACGGCAGCGGCCTGGGGCTGGCCATTGCATCGCGGCTGGCGAACCTGATGGGCGGAGAAATCCTGCTCGACAGCCAGGTTGGCGCAGGATCGACCTTCACCCTGTTGCTACCGATATGCGATCCCAGTGAACCCTCATTGGCTTTTTCAGCCCGGCTGCCGGCCCCGGCGGCATTGCAGACGCAGTTGGCCATTTGGGGCATCGAAGCCCAGCCGGGCGACTCGCCCTTGCTCGATATGCCTGAGCTGGTCTATTTGCCCGGCCGGTTGTGGCAGAAGGTCAGCGCCATTCTGTTCGAGGAAAAGTTGCCGGGCGATGAACCGGCCTCGATTGCCCCCTGTGCGTGGGCGCTCAAGGTCCTGGTGGTCGATGACATGCAAGTCAATCGCGATATCGTCGGCAAGATGCTCCAGGAGCTTGGGCACCTGGCCTATTCGGCCTCCTCGGGGGAAGAAGCGCTGCACTGCGGAAGAACCCATGTCTTCGATTGGGTGCTGATGGATATTCGCATGCCGGACATGGACGGCCTGCAAGTCACCCGGCTCTGGCGCGACATGGCCAGCGGGATGCTTGACCCGGACACCCCCATCATGGCGCTCACGGCGAATGCACTGCCCGACGAGCGCTATCGAGCCCGGGCCGCGGGGATGAATGGCTACCTCGCCAAACCCGTCAGCCTGGAGCAACTGGCGAGCGGGGTCGAACAGGTCGTTTCGCTGCAGTTGGCGCGGGGCATCGACCTGGCACCGAACCGCAAGTTGCAGCAACCGCTTATCAACCTTGCGGACACCTCGCTGCGCGCCAGGTTCTATGAAACGCTTGAGATCGTGCGCCGGGATATCGAAACCGCGTGCCGCAAACAGGATCGCGCAGGCCTGCTGATACTGCTGCACACGCTCAAGGGGTGTGCCGGCCAGGGCGGTCTTGATCGGGTGTACACATGGGCGCAGGACCAGGAAACCCGGGTCAGCCACGGCGAGTGGCTGAGCTGTGAGGAAGTCGGCTACCTGCGCGGGTTGATTTTGCCGAAGACCCATTAGGCCCGTCACACACCTTCAGTGGATACCCAGACGGCACGCCCAGTTGACCAGGTCCGCAATGTTATGCGCATCGAGCTTGCGCATGAGGTTCAGGCGGTGGGTTTCGACCGTCTTGATGGTAATCGAGAGTTTTTCGGAAATGTCCCGGTTACGGTCGCCTTCGGCGATGAGCTTGAGTATCTGGCGTTCCCGGGTGGTCAGGTTGCCCTGCCCGCCGACATTCGGGGCGCTGGTCACGTGCGCCAGGTTGAGCGCGGGATCGAGGAAGACCTGGCCGGCGATGGCGGTTTGCAAGCCGGCCAACAGTACCTGCTGGGAGCTCTTCTTCAAGATGTAGGCGAGTGCGCCCGCGGCCAATGCATCGCGGGCGCGGTGCTCGGAGGCGTCAGCGGTGACCACCACGATGGTCAGCTCGGGTCGGCGTCGTTTCAACTGGCGGATGACATCGATGCCATCCATGCCGGGCAGGCCGAGGTCGAGCAGTACCACGTCGGGCTTGAGCTCCTGGCAGGCCGCGTACACGTTCAGGCCGTCGACGATTTCACCGACGACCTCGTAGCCAGGCATCGCTGAAAGCAGAATCTTGATGCCGTAGATGAGCAAGTAATGATCTTCGACGATCAGGATCCGTTGTGGGGCAGGCGTAGTTTGCAGATATGACAGCATGATCAAAAACCTGACTTTTTTAGGGGCTGGGGCGCGAAGGCTATAGGGTTCAGGTCATTACCGGATTCAGAAATTTTCCAAAACTGACAAAATCGTGCAATTCCCTTCATCGATAACGCTATGAATTTTCCATCTTCCCTGGCTGGACTTGAAACCATTCGCATGCAGTCGAGAGTGGGGCAGCGTTGGCACATGACCCTGTCCGGTGTCCGCGGATGGTGCTGGGAATACCCTTTGGGGCTGTGCGTTGCCTTGGCGATCGAATGCCCATCCATCGATGACGAGTGGCTGGTTCGCACCAGTTTGTGGCTGGCATCGATACCAGAGAGCCTGGACGACAGTCTGTTACTGGACGGTGAGGATATTTTTCTGATTCGCCGCCATGACAGCCAGTGCCCACCCTGGGAACTGGAGGCGCGCCTGCAACAACAGTTGTCCATCGCCTGCTGGCTCGCAACCCATGGCGCGTCACACCCCGAGCCCACCGAGACCCGTACCCTGGGGCGCCTGGCATGAGGTGGCTGAGAGACTGCCTGGCGGGAATGGCGGTCTTGTGCGTAACCCCGGGTGCCAACGGCGCGATTGCGCCCCCGGACGCGCCAGCCTTCTTCTTGAACACCCGTGGCGCCAAGCTGGCCGATGTCTTGCGCGACTTGGGGGCCAACTATCGTGTTCCGGTGATCGTCAGCCCGCAGATAGGCGAATCCTTTATTGGCCGTTTGGACGGCGGTACGCCCGAACAGACGCTCGAACACCTGGCGCAGCTCTATCAGCTTGCCTGGTACTACGACGGGCAGACGATTCATGTCTACAAGGCGCAGGAGGTGGGCAGCCGATTGCTGACACCGGCGTATCTGCCGGTACAGACCTTGATGGCCCAGTTGCAGTCCACCGGCATTCTGGATAAGCGTTACTGCCGGGTACGCAGTGTCCCGAGCTCCAATGCCCTGGAAGTGCAGGGTGTTCCCGCCTGCATGGAGCGGGTGGCGCGACTGGCCGAAGGGCTCGATCAGCAGAAATTCAATCGCGAGCGTAACCAGGAGGCCATCGAGCTGTTTGCCTTGAAGTACGCTGCCGCCGCCGACACCCAATACACCTATCGCAACCAGCAAGTAGTGGTGCCGGGGGTTGTGTCGGTGCTCAAGGACATGGCGCAGGGACGAACGTTGCCGCTCAAGGAAAATCAGGGTGAACCCTCATCGGATGACCGGAGCTTGCCCATGTTTTCCGCCGACCCGCGACAGAATGCGGTGCTGGTACGCGATCGCCAGCTCAACCTGCCGCTGTATGCCGACCTGATTACCCAGCTTGATCACAAGCCATCGCTGGTCGAGATTTCGGTGGCGATCATCGACGTCAACTCCCAGGACCTCGGCGCCTTGGGGATCGATTGGTCGGGGGGCGCGCGCATCGGTGGCGTAGGGGTCAGCTTGAACACGGGTGAAGGCTTTGATGCCGGCAATTTTTCTACGGTGATCGCCAATACCGGCAACTTCATGATCCGGCTCAATGCCCTGGAGCAGAACGCCAAGGCGCGCATTTTGTCGCGTCCTTCGGTGGTCACGCTGAACAACATGCAGGCCGTGCTTGATCGCAACATCACCTTCTACACCAAACTGGTGGCGGAAAATGTCGCCAAGCTGGAGTCCATATCGGCCGGATCGCTGCTGCGCGTGACCCCGCGAGTGGTAGGTGAAGGGAGCGAACAGGAAGTCATGTTGACCCTGATTATCCAGGACGGACGGCAAACCGACCCGATCAGCCAGAGAGAGCCTTTGCCCCAGACGTTGAATTCGGAAATTTCCACTCATGCCTTGCTCAAGGCCGGCCAAGCCTTGTTGCTGGGCGGTTTCGTCCAGGATGAGGAAAGCGAAAGCGTACGCAAGATCCCATTGCTGGGGGACATTCCCTTCATTGGCCGGTTCTTCAGATCGACGCAGAAGATCAACCGCCAAACGGTCCGTTTGTTTCTGATCCAAGCTGATCCTTGGCGTCAACCCTGATGGGCCAGTGATGGACCGTACCTACAAACTCAAGTGGCTGAACGGGCCGTTAAGTGGCCGTGAGCTGGCACTGCCCGTGGGCGAACTACGGATCGGCGGCCCGGACTCGGACATTGCCCTGTGCCTTGAGCAGGATGCCCAGGCGACCTTATCGATCGAGGAGGAGGCCATCCGGCTGGCGTGCGCGACGCCTGCCTGGGTCGAAGGGCAGCCCTGGGACCTGGAACAGGCACTGCCGCTGGGCCGGGTGATCGATCTTGCCGGACAGGCTTTTGTACTGGGCCGGTCCGGCGATGAGCTGTCCACGCCGGAGGTGCCCGCGCGATTGACGCGGCGTCGCCCGGCGCGTGCATCCGTGTGGCACTGGGGAGCCCTGGCCGCGGTCTGCGGGCTGGGGTTGGCCGTGGGGCTGCTGGCCTGGCAACCGACCCTCAGGGTACCGGTCCTGGACCAGGATGAATGGCTGGCCACGCAATTGAAGGATCCGCAGCTCGCCGGCTTGAGTGTCCAGCGGGGCAACCAGGGCAGCCTCGTCCTTAAGGGCCTGTGTCATTCCTCGCCCAGCGTCGCAGGCTTGCGCGCCAAGCTGCGCGCAAGGGGGCTGCTGGTGTATGACGAGAGCGTTTGCGCCGACAGTTTGCTCGACAGTGTGCGCTCGGTGCTGAGTTTGAACGGTTATCGGGATGTCGAGGTCAAGAGCGGGGAGCGACTGGATCGCGTGGTGATTTTCGGCAATATCGTCGCGGACACCACATGGCAGCGCACCAGCGCCCAACTGCGGGCGATTCAGGCGCTGGCGGGGTGGCGGGTGGTCAATGACCAGGCGCTGCTGTTCGATGACTTAGTGTCCCGGCTGACGGCGCGCCAGGTGTTGGGCGGCTTGAGTGTCAGGGTGTCCGACAAAGCCTTGCGGGTCAGCGGTCAACTGGATGCCCAGCATTTGGCCACCGTGACCGAAGTGCTCGATGCCTTCAATCGCGACGGTGCCCCACGCTTGTCGGCGGTTTTCCAGAATATTCCGGGAATGGCCTCGGCCGAACGCTACTTACCCTCATCGATTGTCGGCATTGGCGGCAATGTGGATTCCCCCTATGTACAACTGGCCAATGGCATGCGCTTGCAGCAAGGCAGTGTTTTGCCAAGTGGCTACCGCATTTATGCGCTCGATCGCTTGTCGATGGCCTTGCTCAAGGATCAAGAGCTGATATCGCTGCCACTGACACTCTGAATCAGCAGATTGAAAAAGGACGTTGAATGGCCCGTATCACCTATCTGGAAGATGCCTTGTTCGCCGATACCCAGGGCGTATTGCGCCGGCACTTGCTGGACAGCCTTCGACAGGCCGAACACCGGGTGCGCGGACAATTGCGTCAGCCACAACCTGCCGCGCGGTTCCAGGCGCTGGAGCAATGCGCCAATGCCTGCGCCAGTGCCGCGCAGGTTATCGAGATATTGTGGGGGCGGTATCACTCGCCCATGCAAGGCATCGGGGGCGTGCGGTGAAAACCGGTATAAAACCGATAAAGTCGTAAGTTGTCGGAGAGCAATCTGGTGACACTGATACTTGCTGCGAAAGTGCATGAAAACGGAAGACTCTGATCCTCTGATCTGAACCTCGGTAGCCACTCATCGTTGGTCGTTATTGAATAAATTCCGAGTTTGGGTCGTTCAGCATCTCTTCATCTCTTTTGCGTGCTTAATCTTGTTGCCAAGGAGTTCCTATGCATATCCATAACGCCCCTGTTCAGTCGCAACAGTCGGTATCCTCTACTTCCGGTGTCGATGCCACCCAGGCCCCAAAGGCTTTTTCCGAAGTTTATCCAAAGAGTGAATTCAAGACGGTCCCGTCCAATATCCATATGGTTTGGGTTGGCTCCCAACCGGGGGGCGACCAGGAAAAATACCTGAAGCAATGGGCGGAAAAAAACCCGGGCAGTACGGTCATGTTATGGGTGGACTCGCAACAGTTCGATGCTTACGCCATCAACAAGACCGCCCGACAAGAGGCCGAGAAGGTATTTCCGGACTATCAGGCCGAGAAACCTTTGCGCGGCTTGTTCAGCCAGCTCAAGACCACCCTGGGTAACACCGATGCGCTGCTGAACCTGGGGGCACAAAAGCAGGCACTGAGCGAACTGAACAAAGAACTGTCGGCCAAGGGTAACGAGTCCTGGAAAGAGAAGTTATTGTCGGGTGCCTCCAAGGTGACCCCACAGAATGCGGGTCAAGTGCTGGCGGCATTTCAGCAGCTCACGCGCGGCAATGACGACAAATTCCTGCAAGCCGAATGTTTGATCCTGGACCAGACCGTCAAATCCTGGGACCGCTGCGCGAGCAATCCGCAACGCGATACTGCGAAACTGGGCGCGTTGCAGGAAAAATTCGGTGATGTCAAAAACATCGAGATCCGTGACTTGAGCAATCGCAGTGATATCCAGCTCAAGAACAAGGACGCCTATCAACATGAAATCATCGGCCGCAATGGCGCCTACCCGGCCGCATCCGACATTGCCCGCTATGAGATCCTGCACGAGCATGGTGGCGTATACGCAGACATCGACCTGGAATGCATGCAGCCACTCAATGGCGTACTGCAAGCGCATCCGAACCTGATGCTGGTGGGGCTGGCCGAAGGCAAGAACGAAGCCAGTGGCAGCGCGACGCCTTATTTTGCCAACGCGCTGCTGGCCAGCCACCCGGGTAGCCAGATGCTCGCCGACTTTATCGACAAAATCGGTGAGGACTACCAGACGCTGAAGGGCAACGAGTTCCGGGGTGATCGCTATTTCAGCCGCCCGAACAAGAGCACGATCGAAGCGACCGGCCCCAACGGATTACGCGGGCATGTCGATACCGTGGTACGCCAGGCTCAGGAGCAGCCGCATTTGATGCGCAACGATGTGTTGTCGCTTTCAGAGCGCATCTGGGACAAGGGCCAGCAGCAGAACCAGGACTTCTGGTCCTCGATGGAATCGCACTTCAAGTTCCCGGACGATTACGTGAACTTCGAAACCGAAGAGCAACAAAAAAGCGCGACCAAAGCCATGGGGGGCGTCGCACCGTCAACAGCCTCCGCACCCCTTGAGGGCACGACTGTAAAAAAGTCTGAAGGCGCGGCCGGGATTGGCGCGCCTATGCGTCCAGGTACGGTGGTAAGCACCGAAAAAGTCGCGGCGCTCATTCTGGAAAAAATCAACGAGAAGCAGCAGCCCGGCAAACCCATGATCATCTTCATCGCCGGCCCTTCGGCATCCGGCAAGTCGGTGTTGACGGGGGCGCTACAGGAAAAAGCATTGCAGTTCGAGTCGGTCAAGACCGACCACTTCCTGAAATCCTTCTCGGAGCTGAGTGCCATACCCGCCAACCAGGGGTTGCCAGTGGCGGAGTGGCCTGTCGTTCACGGGCATGCCGACTCGTTCAATCGTCAACTGACAGAGCAGCTTTTAGAGGCCCTCTCGACAGGGCGCGAGTTCAGCTATCCGTTGCCGAGCACCTATCGCGAAGGGGTGATGATTGGCGGGTTTCCACGGGGAGAGCGGGACACCAGCGGCCCCCACAAACAAGTCCAGGTACCGGTGAGCGAAACCTATTTGATTGAAGGCATTTCCACCCCCCATCTGGTCAAGGATGCCACCCATGTTTTGGTGCGCCTGGATTGCGAGTTTGACGAGACCGTCAAACGCCGGGCCGGTCGTGGACATGACGCATCGATCCCGGCGGAGGTCAGGATCGCCGAGGATAAACGCCAGTATGAGACCTTCCAACAGGCGATGAGCCAACTTGGAGAGAGCGTGACTGCCGATATTCATCTGGATTCGTCCGGCATGACGGCGGGGCATTTCCGGTTGTTTTAATGGGGACGACGGGGACTTTTTCCTGACCCGAAAAAGTGCCCCTGGAGAACACTTGCGTGGGTAATTCTTCAATTTCGGGAGTATGGGCATGAACGGTTTGCCGCTCAGTCATATCCAACCCAGTGGTGCCAGCCTTGCATCGCTGAACCAGGCCATAGAAGGCCAAATGGCTCCGGGCTCGGCCAAAAACAGTGCGTCCGACCTGTTGCAGGTCATGGAAAAAGTTCAGCATCGGACAGGGATTGTGACCAGTCACTTGGTGCCCTTGCAGAGCGTAGCGAAAGAGCACAACTGCATTATTGGTATCCGTCCAGTTGAAACTGTGGCAACCGGGCTGATAGAGGAGGGCCATCCCACCAAAGACTTCCATATCAAAGGCAAGAGCGCCAACTGGGGGCCCCAGGCCGGAATGATCTGTGTCGATCAGGCTTTCAGCAAACTCGAAGGCTGCCTGGCGTCGGATCCGGGGCGTATTGATAAATTCAACGGGCAGACTCGCCAATGCATCGAGGAGGGTCACGCCGTTGCCATTCCTCTAGAGATTTCCAGGGAACGCATGGGCACGCTGCTGGCCGCTGATCTCATCACGGACATGCAACCTGCGGATGCCGAGGGCTGTATCAGGTTCAGCGCGAAAGCGCCCGGCGGTGGACTGTACACATTTGCAGCCGTACCCGGTGCGGTCGAGGGCCTGTACCAGATCAGCCAGCAAGGACAGCCGCTGGAAGTCCTGGCGAAAGCGCCGGGGGGCAAGGCGCTGACGGCCGACTATGACTTGCATCTGATCGGACCTCATATCAGCGATCTGGGGCCGCAAGACAATCTTCCGGTCCCGGATGTCGCGCACGACGTGTTCAAGGCTCGCATCGACGGATACAGCGCCAGGACAGCGGATTCGCGCCCCAGAAACCTGGCGCAGGAGCTGCGCCAGGATTATGCAAGCGCCGGCAGCTTCTACAGCAAGGAAGACCCGGATATTGGCAACGCCACGAGCCGTATCGCCGAGATGATTCCAGTGATCAACACGGCCCTGGTGGGCGTGGGCGAGCGGGTGGTTCACCACAACGCGGACTCGGGCAGCCCGGCCAGCGATAACGCCAACAACTATCCGGCGACGTTTTTCTTGCCGGCCAGGCTCGGAGCCTTTGATGAAATCTGTGTGATCGAGAACAGTCAGCAAATGGCCGAACTGATCCTGCAAGCGAAGAACAGCGGCTACCACATACCAATGAACCCGTTATGGGAACCCGAGGTGACCAGCGTCAGGCGTGCGGACTTTACACAGGCTCAAGCGCTGCTCGATCGCGGGTGATAAAGGGGCCGGGCTGACCCATGGTCGGCCCGGCCGGTTGTCACAGGCCTTCGTCCGAGAGTTTTTCCTGATACTCGGAAAACACCTCGGTAATCATCTTTCGCTGTTCATCGTCTTCGAAGCACTCGTCCGTCATTAACTTCACCAGCTCGCCCATCTGTCGCACATAAGCGTATTGCCCGCGTGCGTCGGGCACCTGGCGTGAAGTCTGTTGTTCGAGCCAGTCCACATGCATCCAGGACTGCTGGACGATTTCCAGTAATGTGCCGATGACCCCATCGCCATCCAGGCCGTCGATAGCCAGTGTGCGGGCAACGCGGTGGCAATGATCCTCCATGCCGAAAAACAGCATGATGCGTTTCAGGTCGGTGATCACCGAGCCCAATTGGGCATCCATGGCCGGACCTTCAGCCGAGAGTTCGAAAGCCAGGGTACGGATCAGCGTTTTCAGTTTGCGCCGGCGATCGTGCAGTTGGCGGAACTCTTCGAACCATTGCACCAGGCGCGTACGACGTGAAGTGGCGCGCTGGTAGAGCTGCTTGAGGGCGAGAAAACTGTTTTTGCCGGTGCTGTCGAACTCCAGGCGATTGAAGAGCCTCAATGTCCATTCGTCATCCTCCATCACCGCGGACAGAGCCTCTTCCAGACGTTTACGCTGTGCTCCACCCAGGTTTTTTCGCCCGAGCGCCGCCCCCAGCAGCAGGGCCATTTCTCCCGCATCGAGCCCTTTATCGCCCATGCATGCCAAGAGGTCCGAGGCTTCATCGATGGCCGATGTGTGTTTCTGCAGGTCTTCCATTTGCGCCGGGGCGGTTGCCGTGACGTGCTTGACCAGTTGCTGGAGCATGGCGCGGGTACGCGGGCGTTCAGACTTGCCATCACTTGTTCCGCGACCTGTGGCCTGCCGATAGGAGCCAAGGGCAAACCCCATGTTTTCCAGGGTTTCGGACAATGCATCGCCGGGTACCTCGGTGGGCATGAAATCAAGACCCGTGGCCTGCATATCGAATTCGGTGCGCGCCAGTTCAAGGGCTGATTGCGCTGGGAAGACTTGTGTGGCGCCGGGCAGGGGGAGAGGCGCCGGGTTCTGAATCAGCGGTGTCGGCTTGATGCTGGCGGAGTCGGTCTTGGTAATCATCTGCTGGGGGCTCATGCGGGACCTGCCGCAAACGCGACAGGAGCGATTGAAGGTGGGCGTCGAGATCGATGCGTAGGGTGAACAGCTGCGTTTCCAGCAAGGCCTGAGTCATCGTCAGCGAAGGGCTGCCGAGTACCTGGACCTGAGGGTAGTCGGCCAGGGTGTGCCGGACGTGCTGCTCGCAATCGGCGCTGACCCGGACAGTCAGAGCGCCCTGGGCAAGAAACGCCAGGAGCCGCTGGCGCACGCGTCGAACCATCAGCTCGACAGCATCCTGCTCTGCGATGAACTCCTCCAGGACCTGGGCGACGAGGGCGCGTAGCCGTGTGTCGAGGTGTTGGGCCAGGGTGGCTTCCAGAGCGGTTTCAGCGACATGCCAGTCCAGGGTTTCCTCGATGAGGCGTTGGCGCAAAACCTCACGTTCGTTGGCCGCCTCGGCAAGGCCTTGATCCCGGGCCTGAATGCGAATCTGCCGGGCTTGTTCCTCGGCCTGGGCCAGGCATTCACGGGCCTGCCGTTGCAGCGCTTCGGCTTCTGCGCGGGCCTGGGCAAGCAACGAGGTGGCGTTGAAATATTGCGCCAGCTCTGCGGCAGGAATGACCACGGCGTGGGGTGTACTGCCATGCAGGGCAATACAGGGGATGTTGAGTGGGTTCATAAAAAACGACCGAGCTTGATCAGCCAGTGGATCGCGTTTTCCCGGACCGATAGCAGGGCATCGGCAACCGGCGGCAAACGCAGGCTGAGCAGATCACCGAGCGGGGCTGGTTCGACATCGCGTAACCACCAGCGGGTACCGGCGTGCAAGGCAGCCTGGCTCAGGGTTTCAGCGGGCAGGGCCGGCTCGGTGTGACTCCAGCCTCGGTGCAAGGCCAGCAGCTGCTCGCAGTGTCGTTCATCCAGGTAGGGCTCAAGTGCCTGGCGATGGTCTTTGAGCAGCAAGTGATCGGGACAGTTCAGGGCCACGACCCCGAGGGCGATGACTAGCTGGGGCAAGCGCGGCTCCAGTGCGAGCATGGCGTGCTGCCTGGCGTCGAGGCAGGCGGGCAACGAGGTCCAGGTGATGCTGCGGTGCCGCAGGATCAAGCGGTCGATACTCGGGCGACAGGCCGGGCGACTGTGGTAGACCGCGCGCCAGGGCGCGAGTCCCAGGTGGGACCACCAGCCTTCATGCATCCACTTGCCTGGTTTCCAGCCCCATTGATGCAAGTGCTGTACGCCCTGGTCGATGGCTAGCAGGGTCATTGGCGTCTGGACCGCAGCCATTTGCCAAACGTGATCGTGAGGATCAGTACCGCCAACGCTGCCAGCAGGAGCATGAGCGGCAGACGATTGCGCTCGAGCCAGGTGAGCGGCGCAGTGCCTGGCCCGGGCTGCTCGGGGAGTGGCTGATAGCGGTAGTCGGCGGCCTGCAGAACGATGCTGATGTTCTCGGTCTGCAGATTGGGCACGCTGTTGAAGATCAGGCTCTTGATCGCGGTTTCGTTATTGAGCAGATTGCGCTCGGGGCTGTATTTGATGAAGACCGAGGCCGAAGGCTTTGCGGGTTCGCGCGGGTTCTGACTGATCCCTTCGCCAATCGACACATGGGCGCTGATCACGCCATCCATGGCCTGCAGCATCTTTTCCAGCTGCTGTTCTTTCAGGTAGAGGATCTTCGCGTGTTCCTGAACCGGTGAAGTCACCAGTTGGCCGGAGGGAAACAGGTTCTCCAGGGTCGCGACCTTTTCACGTGGCAGTCCTTCCTGGCGCAACAGTTCGACGGCATTGATGAACTGCGTCTTATCGACCTTGATCGTGACAAGTCCACCCTTGGCGATTTCCTTGCTGGCATCGATATTGCGGAGTAACAACAGCGCCAGCATCTGGTTGGCGTCGGCCTCGGACAACTCACTGTACAACTCGACCTTGCAGCCACTGAGCATCAGCACCAGCACGCCGATGCAGCCCAGGCGCAACCAGCCCCCGGTCATTGCATGCTCACCAGCTTGTTCACCCCTTGGGCAAGAGAGCCGGCGGTTTTGGCGATCAGGTCGACTTCAACGATGGCGTGCAACATGTTCGACTGGGCAGAGAGCATTTTCAACGGACTGTCGAGCACACTTTCACGGGCCGTTGCCACGGCGTTACTGAAGGTGCTGGATTGAGTCTGCAATTGGCTGATGGCGGATATCTCGGGAGGGTTCTGCGCCTGACCGAACAACGCCTGGTTGAAAGCGGCAATATCGGTCGGCGTGGGGGACGAGGGCGCGGAGTCTTTCGGCGCGTGGAGTGCGGCCATGCGGACAGCTTCGATTTCCATGGGGGAGGTCTCAGGCAAGTTGAGGGGGTTGGGAGGGCTGTGCAGGGATGGTTGGTGCGTCCTGGGAAGCGCTTTCGATCAGGCGCCGAAGCGTGTTGGCTTCGTCCGAGGCGTCGCCGGCCAATAACGCCAGCGCTTCATGCCTGCGTGATAGACCGATCAGCAAGGTCGCTTGCAGAATCCGCAGGTCCGCGGGTTCGCTCACCAGGTGAGGCAGGGCGCTGCGAATGGTTTCGGCCTGTTCGACAAAACCGTGATTGACCGCCGCCAGGCCGGTCTCACAGACAATGCGGCAGACATCGCGCTCAAGGATGTTCATATCTTCTGGATGATCCCTGAAAGCATGTCCTTGACCGCTTTCATCACCGCACTCTGATAAGTGACAAAGGTTGAATACTGCTGAATCGCAAACTGCGCCTGGAGCATCCGCGCCGGGTCGTTCATGTCGGCGGCAGTCAGCTTCGACTGGACCTCGTTGCCAGCCTTTTCGACCATTTGCGAAAGCTGGTTATTGACGGTTTCGATGTCCATGATCCGTTATCCCGCATGGCTGATGGCTGGAGTGAGGGCTGCCTGGGCACGCAGGCGATATTGGGTGGGGCTACAGAGGTAACGTTTGCGAAAGCTTTCGGTGAAATGCCCGTGATTGGAGAAGCCGCATTCAAGGGCTATGTCCAGCACCCGCATCGAGGTAGACAGCAGCAATTCCCGGGCTCGAGTCAGTCGACGTTCCAGCAGCCAGCGCTTTGCGGACAGGCCGTATTTTTCCTGGAACAACAGATTGAACTTGCGCAACGGCATATTGAATTCCAGCGCATAGCGAGCCACCGACCACTGATTCAGGGCGTGTGTTTCGATGAACTCAAAGAAGGGTTCGTCTCCGGTCATGATGTGTTGCAGCAACGCGGAGAAATAGCGCCGGTCCACTCCCAGGCAATAGATATAGGCAAAGCGCAGCAAGGTATCGGGGGCTCCCTTGGCCAACAGTTCAAGCACGCTGATCACGTCATCCTGCGCCTTCACCATCCTGATGGGCGCTCGCCAAAACAGGGTGCCATGGGTGATAGCGAGCAAATCCACGACATCGGCGTATAGGTGCTTGAAGTCGGCAGGGTAGAAGTCGAAGTACTGAAGGTCGTTGTTTGCACTACAAGGCGCTGCTTCGTTACTCGCCACGACGACAGAGTTTGGCGGTATGAGTTGCACTGCGCCGTCAACATGCACCTTGCCGCCGTACTTTCCGAATAGAAGTCGTACTGCCTGCATCGGTCCTCCCTTGCTGGATCACTGTCTGAGTGAGCGCCATGGTCACGCGAGTGCTGAAAAATATGCATCAGGTGATTACCTGAAAGATAAGGTGCCGGAGCCGTCATTTTCATCAGGAATTGACTAAATATGTAAGGCGTCGATACCTCGGTAAAAATTGGAATGTTTGACGGGAATTCAGAAGAGTCAAATTGGGTGAGTTGTATTCTCGGCGGGTCACTGTGAAAAGAAGTTCAGGGTCCATGATTTCTATTCGTGGTGATAAATGAAGCCTGGTGATATGCCAGTGCGTCGTCATTCAGTCGGCGGGGCACCCCTATATTTGCCATGGTTGAGCTTAATACCATTGGGAATACATGTATGAATATGGCAATAACAGCAACCACCCCGAAAAGCTCCCTGGAGGACGTGCGGCCAACACCACAGTCCGTTGCCAATCCACAATCGATGTTCAGTAATGGTTTGATGAGCATGCAAAACATCATGTTGCAACTCACTCAGTCGGGTAACGATCTGTTCGCACAGATGAACAAGAAGTCCGAAATTGCACGTGATGCACAAGAAATGGCCAATCAGGTTGAGGCCGTCATGTCCAGGTTGGTAAAGCCAGGGGATAAATTGGCGCTGCCGGAAAGTACCGTGGCTTATATGCGAGCCAACAACATTCTGGTGGACGGCAAGACCATTGACGAGTTCATGGGCGAACGCTCAGGCGCTCAGGCCAGTCTTGAAACGCTCATGGCCAAGATTGCCGCATCCGGTCCCGAGGGCATGGAAACCCGTTCATGGCAGGAAGTCATCACCTACATGGATGCGAACGGCATCACCGTTGACGGCAAGAAGGCGTCCGACTATGTCTGGGGACTGCCGGAAGTCAATTTCCAGAGCGGCAAGAAAGTCAGCCTGGAGCACATGAACACCATTCGCCAGGCGCTTGAAGACTCCATGGCCTTCGACAAGGGCGACTTGATGATGGTCAAGTCTTCCCTCGAGTCGGTGGCTGGACGGGCAACGGACTTCAACCAGCAAAGCCAGTTGAAGTTGCAACAAGTCATGCAGAACTTCAGTACCTCCAATCAGTTGACACAAAGCATGCAAAGCATGTTGGCCGAGATGACCAAAGGCACGGCATCGGCGATTCGTTAACCGCAGATCCGCAATAACTCTTTTAACGATTAACAGGCAAAAAAGTAAGACGTCATCGACTTCCATAAGTGTGGGTGAGGGTGACGGGCTAATCTGGTTTTGCCCTGGGGATAGAGTGCCGAATGGACGACATGGAAAAACTGAAAGCCATGGTGGTCGAGCTGGGTAAGAACAAGTCGACATTTACCCGGCAGATACTGGAATTCGAAAAGCTGCAGTCGGAAATCGCCGAGCTTCAACAACGAGCAAACTTTGATCCGGCCGCCAGGAGCAAGCTGGACAAGTTGAACGACTATATGAGCCGAGAAGGAAATGACTCGCAGCGTCGATTTGCAGAAAAAATGGCGAGATCTGAAACAAGCCTGAAAAAAGTTGGAGAGCAACTGAACTCGTTATCTGTTCTTCAACAAGGCTCGTCAGGAAAGGAAGTACCCGCGGTAAAAAACACTGCACTGAAAAAACTCAGTCGAAACTTTGCTTGAATCCTTTGGAGAAAACACGATGGATCCTATTGTCAATAAATTTACTCCGGTCAACTCCCTGGGCTCCGTACAGCCAACCCCGCAGTCGATCGTGAATTCGCAGTCGATGTTCAGCAATGGTCTTCAGACCATGCAGAACATCATGTTGCAGTTGACTCAATCGGGTAATGACCTGTTCGCGCAGATGAACAAGAAGTCCGAGATCGCCCGTGACGCACAGGAAAAAGCCAACCTGGTGGAAGGGGTGATGGCCAAGCTGGACAAGCCGGAAAGCAAGGGCGAACTGCCGCCGAGTGTCATTGACTACATGAAGGCCAACAACATTCTGGTCGACGGCAAGACCATCGATGAGTTCATGGAAGGCAAGGGCGGCAAGCTCGATAAGGGCGACCTGATGATGGTCAAGTCCTCGCTGGAAACCGTGGCGGGTCGTGCCACCGACTTCAACCAGCAAAGCCAGTTGAAGTTGCAGCAGGTGATGCAGAACTACAGCACCTCCAACCAACTGACGCAGAGCATGCAAAGCATGCTCGCTGAAATGACCAAGGGCACCGCCTCGGCTATCCGTTGATTGGATAACGTGCTGGCCGCCCGGGTTTTCCGGTGTGGCCAGCCAAGGAGTCATCATGACACAACCTATTTGCAGTGCCGGTCAGGACGACCACGAAGTGCTTCAGCATTTCTTTGCACGCGGTGGCTCGATTCGTATGTTGGCGGATATCACGCAAGCCGATATCGACAAGCTGTATGCCTACGCGACGCAGCTGTTCAACAGCGGAGACATTCAAGCAGCACGCAATGTCTACTCCTTGCTGGTGCGTATCGACCACTGGAGCTTTGAGTGCTGGTTGGCCCTGGGACTGTGCAATCAGCGCCTTGGCCTGCATGAAGAGGCCGTCAGCAGTTTCGGCCGGTCCGGGATGATTAACGTGGATGATCCACGTTCCGCCTATTTCGCAGGCATCAGTCATAGCCTTCTGGGACAGATCGAGTGTGCCCGCAAAGCCTTCAATGCCGCGATCAAATGGTGCAACCAACAGCCTGAGCATGAGGCTATTCAGCACAGTGCCGCGCAATTGCTGGCCCATTGTGCGGTGGAGGTATCGGCATGAGCATCACATTAAATCCGCGGCCGCTGACGGCGCCGCCAACCGAGCAGATGCTCATCTCGGACAACCCGAAAATACAGGCAGAGGCACAAACCGGGGCCAATGCTTCGCGCGGTCCTTCGACTGTGTTCGGCGATATCAGCCAGCAACATTCGCGGGTCAATACCCCACCGCCCCCCAAACTCCAGGTGTCGCAACTTGAGGCCATGAAGGCCCTGGATCGGATCTTTGCCAATGTCCCGGCCAAAAACGAAAGCGGTACTCCGATCAGCCTGAAGGATCTCGAGAAGATTCCGATGGACTCGATCATGTTGGCCTCGACACTCCTGTCCAGTGAGATTCTGGGCAGTACGGCCATGGCCAAGTCCAAAGCCCTGGCGATCATGACGGACAAGCAGGAGAGGGTGCGTCAGCAAGAGGTTGCCGACTTCCGCGAGCAGATGGACAAAGCCATCGAGCAGCAGGAAAAGGCCAAAAAGGCAGGCATCTTCGGTGTGATCTTCGATTGGATTATCGCTGCCGTTGAAATTGTCACAGGGGTGGCAAAAATCATCGGTGGGGCGCTGACCGGCAATGTCATGACGGCTGCCGGCGGGGCGATGGACTTGATGGCGGGGCTCGCCGGTGTCGTCAAGGCGGCAGCCAACACCATGGCCCTGATCGATCCCGACAATGCTGAAAAGTACCGGGCGATTGCCGACGTGGCCGGCAAGGTCCAGCTGGGTTTTGAAATTGCCGGAGCGGTGATCGATATCACCAGCGCCGCACGCAATATGTTGATGACCAAGGTCATTCCGAAAGTTGCCGGTACGGTGCTCAAGGAAGGTGCCGAACAAGCCCTGGTGGCCGGTATCAAGGCCGGGAGCAAAAGCGCAATCGACCAGACGGCGAAGATGGTTGGCAAGGAAGTCGCATCGCAGGTTTCCGCCCAGATTGCCCAGAGCCTGGGCAAGGTCGCAATGGAGGCGTCCAAGACGGCTGGCAAGGAGGCCGCCCAGAAAATCGTGCAGCAGCTCGGTGTAAACCGGATGTTGGAAAAGTTCTCTCAGGAAGCCATCGAACAGTTGGTGACCAACGCAGTGAAGAAGGTCGGGCACGGTGCGATCGACAAAGGTGTGGAAATGACTGCCAAGGAAGTGACCAAGGCAGTGACCAAGGAGATCAATCGCGAAGTGCTGCAGGTTGCGCTCAAGGCTTCGACCTACACCGCAGTCAACGTCACACGAGGTGCGGTGGCCGGCGCCAGCCAGATCACCGCCGGAGCACTGGCAGCGGACCGCGCCAAACTGCAAAAAGAGATCAGTCAACTCATCCTCGATCAGCAATGGCTGCAGTCGCTTTTCACTTTCTATAAAGACGAAAAGGACGCCGCCATGAAGCGGATTGGCGAACTGGTCGAAGGGCAGTCCCAAGTCGTTCAAGACGGCAGTAAAGCCATCGCACAAGCGGGTGCGGTGCAAGTGCAGATTGCCTCGGCAATGGTTTGATACCAGGAGAAGAAAATGACCACTACAGTGAATACTCAACCCTTGGCTGCTTCTTTGCCCATGCAGGATGCAGGGGATACCCGGACGTTCGACACAGGTGAAAACGCCTTCACGCGCATCAACGAAATTATTATGTTGATGAGGAAAATGAACATCGACATGCGCGATACGTTGCGCGGATTCCACGATGAGATGCAGAAGAACGCGTTCGACAAACAGCTCACTGCGCTGGCGACCAAGCAAGACGCCATTGAGTCGACATTCAAGGCGGCAATGACCGGGGCGATTGGCCAAATTGTGTCCGGCGTTGTGGGTTTTGGCGGGGCTTTGACGGGCAGTCAGCTGGCGTCATCGGCGACCGCTGGACTGGGCAAAGCCACTGAGGGGCTTGGCGGTGTAGCCGCGGCGGGCGTCAGTCGTGACGCGCAACAGGCTCAATTGCTGGGAGAGTTCCAGGCCAATGCTGCGGAAAACTTCGCGAAAAACGTGGCGGCTACCGCCGATCGTGCCGCCGAGGCTTCCCGGCAATTACGCGATGCAACCCGTGAACTGGTCGGCCTCTATGAGCGGATGGCCAACGCCGTGCAGATGAGAGCGAAGTGAGATGCCTGTTCTCCAGTCTATTGATCCGGTCACACTGTTTCTCAAGTTGCAAGGTTTGCAGCCAGAAGTCGCCTATTTTGAAAAAAGCGATTTTGTCGTGGGGTGGCAGGTTCACTTGGGAGACTTCGAACTGGTTTACCGGTTTGAAGACAACACGCTGACGGTGTGCAACTTCACGGCCATCGAAGGGGCCAAGGGAACGAGCGGAGCGGTTTCCCAATTCATCTTTCTGATTCACCGTATCGAGCGCTATGTCAAAGAGCTTTATTCGGTGCGAGGACGATTCATCGACAGTGTTGCAAACTCGAAAATCAATCAGGTTCGCGAGCGACTGGCGAATGTATTGATGGCCAAAGGTGCATCCTGGCAAGAGATCGATGGAGAGTCCTGGTTGGTTTATCCATTGGCTTCGAAGATGGCACAGCCGCAATAGCATCGGGTTGAATGGGCCGAGGCCGGGGCCTGGAAGTTCTGATCGCGTGGCTGTCAGATCGTATCGCGGGCAAGCCTCGCTCCTACAGACGCGTGGGTGTCGGGATGATTATCAAAACGCCACCGTCCTGTGGGAGCGAGGCTTGCCCGCGATAAACCTCAACGATAACGCGTCGCCTCTGCGTGCCCCTGAATCAAAAGATCCAGGGGCTTTTTTAATGCCCGCAACAGGCGGTCGCTGAAGAGGTTCGCAGAGGCCTCAAGCGCTTAGAGACTCTTGCATCGCCTTACCCTGAGCAACATCCAGCAACGCTACACCATCGCTCAGCAACAGCGAGGCGATATCGGCGATCTGGAACAAATCACTTTCATCCGCGGTACGCGCGGTCATGCACGACAGGCTGTTCATCAGTTTGTGAATGGCGCGAACGCACCGGTCGGCGCAGGCCAGTAAGTCCACCAGCGAGGCGTTGGAATCGATCAGCAGGACAGGATGCTCGGTGGCGGTGCTGTGAAGCGGGATATATCCGTTCATTGATGTAGCTCCATGCGTTAAGTGGGCTACCTCCAGACCCTCCTACAAGCTGGGTGGCAGCAAAAAAACACCCAGAAAAAGCTGGGTGCTTGTGCACGGTGCGATTCCCGGGCTCCTACACCCGGTCGCTGATTTGGCAGCGATCGGCGCAGAGTAATGACGCGCTTTCATGAGCGCAATCCCGACTCAATGACTGAACGTAACAACTCAGCGATGCATGCCGATTCGTGATTTCGCTGCGGTTTTGGAATGAGAAAGTTCCTTTCATTCGTTCAGGCACTGGATGGGGGGCAGTCATTCTCTGAAAAAGCTGATGCCTTCTTCCAATTCTTTCCTAGAGGTTTAGGACGACTCCTAGATCAATGCCGTTGGTGACTTGCTAGCCTGGCTCGGCTGTTCAGCTTGGCCAAATCCGGATGTAGCCAGGCCAAAAGCGAGTTGCGCTGACATCAAGTCCGCGCACAAGAGCTCGCGCTATGTCGCAGTCCAAAGGAACAAAGGATGTTCAACAAAGCCAATGAAACCCACTTCAGCCTGACGGTCGACGACTTCCAGGGTGACTTGCAGGTGCTGTCTTTCGAAGGGATCGAAGGCATCAGCCAGCCGTTCCGTTTCGATCTGGAACTGGTCAGCGAGAACCCCGACCTGGACCTGGAAACGCTGCTGCACAAGCAGGCTTTTCTAGCGTTTGATCCACAAGGTAGCGGCATCCACGGCCAGATCTACCGCGTGGCCCAGGGTGATGCCGGCAAGCGCCTGACCCGCTACAAGGTGTCGTTGGTGCCGCAACTGGCCTACCTCGAACACCGCACCAACCAGCGCATCTACCAGCAGCTGTCGGCACCGAAGATCATCGCGCTGATCCTCGAAGAGCATGGCATCCAGGGCAATGCCTACCGGTTCCAGCTCGGCACCCTGTGCCCGGACCGCGACTACTGCGTGCAGTACGACGAAACCGACCTGCACTTCATCCAGCGCCTGTGCGAAGAGGAAGGCCTGCATTACCACTTCCAGCACAGCCCGCAAGGCCACCTGCTGGTGTTCGGCGACGACCAGACGGTGTTCCCCAAGCTCGGCCAGCCCACCGCCTATATCCAGGGCAGTGGCATGGTCGCCGACGAGCCGGTGATCAAGGGCTTCAACCTGCGCCTGGAAACCCGCACCAGCCGCACCACCCGCCGCGACTACGACTTTGAGAAGCCGCGTCTGCAGCTGGAGGCCGCCTATAAACCCGAGGCCGAAAGCGAAGAGCCGGACCTGGAAGACTACGACTACCCGGGCCGTTTCACCGACCGTGCGCGCGGCAAGTTCCTCAGCCAGCGCGCCCTCGAACGTCACCGCGCCGACTACCAGCAGGCCGAAGGCTGGGGCGACCAGACACGGCTGGTCAGCGGCCACTTCCTGGAGCTGTCCGAGCACCCGCGCAGCGAATGGAACGACCTGTGGCTGCTCACCCATATCGTCCACGAAGGCAAGCAGCCACAGGTGCTGGAAGAGTCGGTGACCAGCGACACCACCGACGCCCCCTATGGCAAGAAGGACGACTTGCATCAGGGTTATCGCAACCGCTTCCTCGCCACGCCGTGGGACGTTTTCTACCGTCCACCCCTAAAGCATCCGAAGCCCCGCGTGCTGGGTAGCCAAACGGCTAAAGTCACCGGCCCCCAAGGCGAAGAAGTCCACTGCGACCAGTACGGCCGCGTGAAGGTGCAATTCCATTGGGATCGCGAGGGACAGGGCGATGATAAGACCAGCTGTTGGTTACGCGTCTCTTCCGGCTGGGCCGGTGCTCACTACGGCGGCATTGCCATTCCTCGCGTTGGCATGGAAGTGCTGGTGACTTTTCTCGAGGGGGACCCCGATCAACCGCTGATCACCGGCTGCCTGTATCACAAGGAAAACCAGGTCCCCTATGACTTGCCCGCCAACAAGACTCGCAGCACCTTCAAAACCCTCAGTTCTCCAAGCGGCGGTGGCTACAACGAACTGCGCATAGAAGACAAAAAAGGCGCCGAACAGATCTTCATCCACGCCCAGCGCGACTGGGATGAAAACATCGAGCACGACCAGAAAATCCGCATCGGCCACGAACGCCACGACACCGTGGAGAAGAACACCTACACCGAGTTCAAGGCCGAAGAACACCGCACCACACACGCCGACCGCAAAGTCGAAGTCAAAGCCGACGATCATCTGATTGTTGGTCAGGACCAGCACATCAAAGTCGGCACGGCTCAACTGATTCAGGCCGGTCAGGAAATCCACCTCAAGGCAGGACAAAAAATGGTGGTCGAAGCCGGAGCAGAGCTCACGCTGAAAGCTGGGGGCAGCTTTATCAAGTTGGACGCCGGTGGCGTTACCGTGGTGGGGCCGGTGGTGAAGATCAATGCAGGAGGGGCGCCGGGCCAAGGTACCGAGAATGCGGCGCTATTACCCATCATTCCGCTACCCGCTGACAGGGACAAGGCGGGCGAGCTTCTGGAACCTGCGGTCTCGCAACCCGCTCCGGATGTCATACACAAACTGAGCGCGATCCTGAGCCCGTTACCGGGACTTCCAGGATACGAGGATGAGCCGTATACCCTGTTTGCCGATGGCGCGGCTATTCAGGAGGGCCTGACCGGGGCCGATGGCCTGATCAAATTCGAGCACGTCCCTGGCACTCAAGCCTATGCGGTAGAGCTGATGAATGGTCATCGCTTCGAGATTGAGCCAAAAGAAGACAGCAGCCAATCCGATTCACCCAATCAGCAACTGGCACGCCAAGGTTATCGCGACTATCACGCACAGGCCGCTCAGCTCGAACCCTTGGGTTCAACAGATGATTACCGCGCCGTTACCTTGAATCCGGCAAGCAAGCCGAAGAGCCATTGAGTGCAGGAAGCCATCGAATGACAACGGACTACAGCAAGGAAGTTATTCAGCTAACGCCTAAAGCACACAAGTCCACGGCCTTGACCATGGACTGGTTCGCCAGAAAAGCGCTCTACCCGCCGCGAGCCGGTATGCAGGTCACCCCGCTGATCAACGGTGAGCAAGCATTCGGCGCTGTATACGATGCCATTCGGGGCGCGCAAAAAAGCGTCGAAATCATCAGTTGGGGATTTGACCCAGCGATGCGTTTCAAGCCCGACAGTGATCGAATCGGTGAACTGCTGGATGTTCAAGGTCGACACGGCGTCAAGACGCGTGTGTTGATCTGGAAAAACCCGCTGGCCAACTTTGTTGAAAACACCATCATCGGTGATGGCCTCGCGGGTTCGGGAGGCACCGCAATAGGATCGGGCGTGACCGGAGCAAGCGCAGCCTCCGATAAGGACCTCAAGTACCGTCAGACGTTGGAGTTTCAGCGCACTTATTATCAGGATGAACTGGCCAAATTGTATGCGGCTCAACGGCAGCTTGACGGTGGAGGCAAGCCCCCCCGGCCGCCCAATCCTGCGCGTGAACGTGAGTTGCAGGCCATGCTGGCTGACATCGAAGCTCAGCTGAATGGGGAGGGCGGCTACAACACGCTCAAAGGCTCGGGTGGGCCCAAATATTCCCCCCAGGATGAGCAATACACCCGGGAATGGTTTAACCGCCTGCACGATGGGCGGATGCAGAACGTCGAGTTTCGCACCCGCGATTTTTCCACCGAAGTTCCGCTCAACGCGATCATGCGCGGACCTCAAATGGCCGGGGAAAAGGGGCGTCTGGCGACGCTCTATCGACTGATAAAAGGCGAAGCGCCCGACGTCAACTTTGCGCACATGCTGGCGCTGACGTTCTTTGCCAGCCACCACCAGAAGATGGTTCTGGTGGACTATGAAGACACCGCGAACGCGGTCGGCTTCGTCATGGGGCACAACATGCATCGCAATTACTGGGATACCAGCGCGCACCTGTATGACGACAAAGCCGCCCGGCGCAGCCCGGGCTTCGGCCCATGGCAGGACTTGTCGATGAAAGTGCGAGGTCCTGTGCTGCATGACCTGAACCACAACTTCAGCACTGCCTGGGATCGGGAAACCTTTTGGATCAAAAGATGGTTTACCGATGGCCTGCGCGATCAACGCGAGGCGATCAAGCCAGACAACTTCAAAGCCGCCGGCTCGACCATGGCACAGGTTTGCCGTACCCAACCGCAAGAAGGGGCGGAAACCTCGATTCTGGAGCTCTACCACAAAGCGTTAGGCAACGTGCGCAACTACGCCTATTTTGAAAACCAGTACTTCCGCTACCCGGCGTTTGCCAAACAGTTACGCGAGCTGGCGACCGCTTATATCGCCAAAGGCAGAGACAAGGACTTGTACGTGTTCGTGGTCACCAACAACCCAAACAAAAGGGGTTTTTCCAGCACCACCTACGCCACCTTGCAGGAGCTCGGGCAGGAGCAACTGATGCCCCAGGCCCAGCGCACGCTGGCGGAAGATATGCTGCGCAAGCGCAGCCAGTTGGCGTATCTGGAGGCCAACCCACACACCGACCCCTACGTGCAGCGCGCTCAGCTCAACCGAGCCGAGATACTGAAGCGCGAGATCACCGAGCTGGAAAAAAAGGGCATTACCCCTGAAGTCGAACAGCGCCTGGGCGGTCTCAAGGCAAAAGATATTCCTGAGCTCGGCCAGCCAAAATCGAATGACGGTGAAGAGCCCAAACCCTACACCCTCAAGGACATACCCGGTCTCAAGGTCGTCATCGCCACCCTGACTGCATGCACGCCGGAACCCGGAGGCACTTTATCCGAGGGGCAACAGGCCTACTTCCGGGATATCTACGTGCACTCCAAATTGTTGGTTGTGGACGACGTCTTCAGCCTGCTCAGCTCCGCGAACATCAACGCCCGCAGCCTGCATACCGATTCTGAACTAGGCCTCGCTGCACCGGATGCCGAGCTGGCCAAGCATTGGCGGGAGGAGTTGTGGACGTTGCATGCAGGTGCGTCATTTGATGATGACCAAGGACGCTGTAATGCAGCTAAAAATTTCAAAACGTGGAATGAAGTGATGGATAAAAATTGGGAAAATAAAAACAAAAATGAGCCGTTGATAGCCCATCTAACGCGTTTTTGGGACGTGGAGACACCCTATGCCAAAGCCATTGACTAAAGCCATCACGCTTTGTGCCATCACTGTTTCTATCTTGTTGAGCGGAGCTCCGGCTATGGCCTATCCAACTTTTACCTGCGCCTACGAAAAAGACCACAACCCGCCACTGGATGCCGAGGCAGATGGTTGGTTTCAACAGGCCCGCGTTCTAGAGAAAGTGCGTGGTGTCAAAGACTGGCGAACTATCGTCGGGCTCTACGAAAAAGCCATTGCTAAAGATCACTGGAAGGCAATGCATAACCTGGCGGGGCTCTATCGAACAGGCTGGCCCGGACAACCCGGTGTTGAGCAAGACACTAGCAAGATGCTCGATCTTTATGAGCGCATGGTGAAGCTCAAAGTACCGTTGGGTTATTACAATTGGGCCGTGGTTGTCGAGAACGGGCAAGGCGTTTTGAAGTCAGACCGGATGGCCAGTTCCTATATGTTTCAGGCGGCGCAATTGGGCAGTCCTTTAGCACAAGTTCAAATTGGCCAATACTTCGCCTTTGCTCTCCCCAGGGATAAGCAGGACGATGACATGGCTGAGCGCTATTACCGATGTGCGGGCGCTCAGGACAATCCTGACGTCATAGAGAAAACCGCAAGTTTTTATGATACAGCTAGAAAAAACAAACCACGTGCACTGTTCTATTATCAACGCGCCGCATCGTTGGGTAGCTCCACAGGGCTAAGTAATTTAGAAGGGGCTTTCGACGCTGCGCCAAGACCGATATACAACTTTGGGTATCAGCCAGACCCTAAGCTCCATGAGTTGTATGCCAACTTGTCGAAAGAACTAGATGCCAATCCTAATTTGCGCTTCCCTAATCTGATGAAAGACCATCCTCTACCCGCCCACCCCAAACAGGGTTATGACGCAGAGCACCCAGATCGCAGGCCGGAAATTTGAATGACTGTATTCACTCCAGTAGCGACGATCTAATGGAATACGCCACATGAAGAACGACCTTATTTAAGTACGAAGTTGCCGTACAATATTATTTTTCCATGTATTTTTTCGAGCCAGGTAAGGAATGAAAATGCTGTTGCTTAGTTGCAAGCCAGGCGAGACATTCAAACTCGGTGAAGAGATAGTGGTCAGCGTGATGGATATTCAGGGCAAACATGTTCGTTTGGGATTCGTGGCTCCTAAAAAAATCGCGATACATCGCCATGAGCATTACCAAAAATATCAGGGTCGGAAAAGATAGTGCAGTAATGAGGCAGTCAAATGAGCCTGAATACGGCAGACAAAATATTCCTGGTGGTCGGACTCGTCGATTTTGCAGGGATATTTATTGTGCTTGGCATCTGCTTGCACCTGGCTTACACCAAGATGGATTTGATGTTGGATCATCTGCAGAACAGTCCTATGCTCAGCACGCTGACCACGCTCAGGCACTGTGGCCCATGGGGGAAACTGATTCTGGTCGGGAGCATTTCCGGTTTTGTGACCTTCCCCAATTTTTACCTTAAGCGTGGCTGGGTCAGTGCCGAGGACTTGCTTGGTTTTCCTGCGGCGCTTAAGAGCCAGTTGGTCGTGCTGCAGTGGAGTGCGCTTGGGCTGCTATTGGTCATGGCGGGGCTTGCGGCGGTGGTCAAGCTTGGCATTGTTTAGCTTCATGATCGCGAGTCTCTCCAAGAGTGGTGAGAGCTGAGACAGTCGCCCGCCCGCAGGCCACCCGGTTGCAGTTGGCTGACAGCTCAACTGCGTTATCGCCTTAAGAAATTTCCTACAAGTCCTTGGGAACGTCCCTGCTCATCACTCCGCCGTCAGCCCGCAGAATGCCTCTCCCTGGCTCCATGGAAGCGGCAGACGAACGATGATCTCACTGCGTATTCTGGTTTTGGAAAAGCACTCGGTTCAGCGCAGCGCGGTGGTCGCCGCGCTGCAGCAACTGGGTGTCTACGACATTGTGCAGGCCTGCCGTGGCGAGCAGGCGTTGGCCTTGATGCAAAGGCCTGGCCCAGCTCGAGTCGAAGGGCTGGCAGGGTAACGAGTCTCGCCAGTACGGTTCCGCGACCCAGACCAACCTGGCCTGGTCCCTCGGCGCCGGCGTTGCCTACGACGTGACGGATCGCCTGGCCCTGGATCTCGGCTATCGCTACGTCGACATGGGCGATACCGAAAGTGGCTGGAACAACTTCCCGAATGCCCGCGGCCTGCAGGACGAGAAGATGAAGGCCAACCTGGTGTCCAGCGAGGTCGTGCTGGGTATGCGCTGGGCTTTCTAAGGTAGACAGGGAGACGTTCTCTGCGTCCCAGGTGGGGCAGGCCCCGCCTGGCATCAGGGACCCACATCCCACTGCTTGGGAAAAGTCCTACATACCGGTTTTATCGTGCTCGATAAGCTTGCGGCGCCTCAGCTGGAGTCAGCTGCACATCCAAATGGCGGTTTCCCACGATGATCAATAAAACCCTGCGGATACTGATCGCTGACGATCAGCACTTCCAGCGCCTGAACATTGAAAAGATCCTCAACCAGCTGGGGTACTTCAGCATCGCCCCGGTGCACTCGTTCGACGAAATCGAAACCCTGACGTGCTGCCCCAGCAAGCCGTTCGATCTGTTGATCATCAGCACCGCACTGGTCGCCGACCTGGAGATCGACCTTGAAGCCTTCTGCCGCGACAACCCGCTGATTCATCACGCCCTGATCTACGACAGCCGGCAGGCGCAGCTGCCGCCCATGCCGGAGCCGCTACCGCCAGTGGTGCAGGTCAGCTTGTCGGGGACGCCGGGGAGCGAGTCGCTCAAGCAGCTGATGGCGATGATCAACCCCCCTCCACAACGCCATGGGCTGCAGGTTCTGTCGTGGTTGCGCGAACTTTCCCGGGGGCGGGTCAGTTAGGGCTGGGCGGTTCGGGATGGTCATTGGATCGCTATCGCCAACAAGCGCGTTCCTACAGGTATGGCGTTGCCCGAGTGTAGGAGCGAGCTTGCTCGCGATAGGGCCTGTCCTGGCTTCGATCTGCTCAGGGGGCTGGAGCGATATGGGCGAGGGTGTCGAATAGCGGCTGTGCGTTCGGGTTGAGTGTCGTTACATCCCCCTTGTTGGCCGCGACCACCACGCCTGCCACCGCATTGATCGCACTCATGAATGCCCCTTCCAGCCATCCACCCAGGTGGCTGTAACTGTCACAAGCGAGGAAAAACCGGTTGTTCAGTGCGGGGTTGGCGGCGTGGGTGTGATAGCGGAAGCACAGGTTGCTCAGATGGTGATCGCCAGTCATATCCAGCTTGAAACCGCCAGCGCTGCGATTGGTGGTCCAGTCATAGACAAAACGGTTGTCGTTTTGCACCTTGTCCAGCAAGGCCCCGAACCACCAGCGATTGTATGTGCCGGGTTCTGCAGCGGGGTCCTGCACGTCATGGTCGACCCGGTTGATCATGGTCTGGAACATGTACCAGGCGCTCTGTGGCCCCTCGTCGCCGCTGGAGTTCTGCGGGTAGCGGGCGTAGTCCTGCTGCAGGCGGGTCGAGTCGTCTTCCCAGGTATAGCTGGCCAGGAAGCTTGAGTACTCCTGCCCTTCGATCGAGCTGGGAACGATGTAGCTGGCGGCCAGACCGGAGTCGCTGACCACGGCTTGTATCGGGGCCCCCCTGAATGTGGGGACGCTCGGGTTACTGCTGTCGGCCTGGCTGATAAGGCCGAACACTTTTGACGAGCGGGTCATGTGCAGTTGGTTGATGGCACTGACGATGCGTTCGGTTGGCGCCGTATCGGACAGGCTGAGTTGCAACGCGGGATAAACCTGAGTCGCGGTGCCTGTCTCCAGCTGAAGTCGAAAATCTCCAACCTGAGTACTGGCGATCCCATGGGGACTGTAGCCACTGCGGCGAATCAGCGGTGTCAGTTGGTCCTGGGGCATGGCGAGAATGACGTAGTCGTAGTCTTTCTCAAGCAGCGCATCGGACGTATTGGTGTAGTGCCACACTTTGGCAATACGCTGTGGCCTAATGTTCGCCGGCCTGAAGTGATAGGCATCGGACACCCTGCCATTGATGAAGTTGGCCTCCAGTTTGTCCGCCCCCTCACTCATGGTTTTTTCGTGCAGCTTTTTGATGAAATCGACATTCTCTTCCACCGGCAAGGTGTACTCATTGCTGTAGTCCCACAGCACCAGGCGCATCATCTCCACCAGCGAGATGTTGTAGAGCGGCTTGAAACCGCCCGTGCCGAAACCGAAACGCCCGAACAACTCCACGCAGTAATCGATGGTGCCTTGCGCATCCAGGCCCGGAATGTCCGGCAGCCGGTCCTCCCCTACACCAGGATTGTCGCTGACGTGGGTCATGATCTTGCGGATGGCGCCGGCCAGGGTGGTGTGATCGTGCTCAGCGATGAATGCCTGCCAGTCCTGGTAAATTCCGTCGAGGGTGCTGTCATCGGTCGATTCCGCTTTCAGAAGCACTGCTACTGCCGCGGGATCACAGTCGCCAATCTTGAACAGAGAGCTGCCGCTGGCGTTACCCGGGAAGTATTTGAAGACCAGCTGTTGTACCCGCCGGGTCGGAGAGTCGCTATCCAGCCAATCCTGATCCTTATAACGATCGACCCGATTGCCGAAGACGAACTCGGTGGGGACTTTTCCGGGATTGGGGAAAACCTTGACCCTCTCCGTGGGGTTGAACGCCTTGCTTGCGTAGTGCCAGGTCAGCCCGGCAATTTCCGGAAAACGCATGGCGCCGACTTCATACACCGTACGTTCGGTATCGCCGGTCGAGACGCGCGCGGCGCTGACCCGGCCAGCCCGTCGGTTTTGGGTATCGATGTCTTTGTTGCGTAACGGGGCAAGAAAGTGATCCGGGTCGCTGTCATACAGGTCTACGACAATCTTGCTGCCAGTGGGCAAGCCTTTGGCCAGTTGCGAGAGTTCATAAAAGGCGCAGATCCCTGCCGCACCGGCACCGACGATGGCGACTCTATGGGTACCCGCGGGTAGCTCGCCGAGCGGCGCTTGCACGGTATGGGGATAGGCGACCCGGGCCGAGTCGGGATGACGATAGTGCTGTGAGAGTTGCTGCAGGTCTGCGATGGTCGAGGTGCTGTTGACGGAGGCCGAGTTGGCCCAGTCCCAGATGACGGTAATGCTCATGATGAATGCTCCTTGCATATTCAGATGCTGACTGAGCGCCAGCTGCTTCCTTACGAGGCTTTTCGGGTGAAGATCAGGGGTGAAGCCTGTATGGATTGGAAAAATGCCATCAATGCGCTGCTGCCGCTCTCGACCGTGCGCAACTTTATGAGTGTCGATCCCCGCTGCCCGGAAAACAGCTCGTTGCGCATCACGTTGCGCGCGCGTTACTTGCAGAAGGCAACCACAGTGACGCCGGGACTGGCCAATGCAGCGGCGACCTTTACGATCATTTATCAGTGATGAGCGGAACACCTCCTGCCGGGATGCCGACAGGAGGTAGCGCTGCTTAGTCGTATCGGCTCACATAAGCCAGGACACCTTGGGCGCCCAGGGCGTTACCTTTGTAACGGGTCGCCTGCAGCAGCACGGCGATCTGGTTGCTGCTGGCGACGACTTTTGGAAAGGTATTGCCGCCGTCGCCCGGGTTGATCGATGTTTCCGCCGTCAATGGGAAGAAGGAGTCATCGAAACGGTTGAGGAAGATGCCGGTATAACCGGTACTCCAGGTCACAAGGAAGTCAATGACACCGCCTCTGGCCGGCATGGCACTGATATAGGGCTGACTCGCGGCGTAGACATTGTTGTTCAGTTGAACGGGGGAGGCGGCTTGATTGTCCTGAGCGCTTTGGTACTGCTCAGCCTCATACTGATTGGCCTTGCCGAAGATCCGGACTCGGTCGCCATAGATATAGGAGCGGGTGCCGATATACACCAGCATGATGTTGTTGTGCAGGGTGTCGAAGGTTGCATGGAACTTGCCCATGCCGGTTTGCGAGTAGCTGGTCATCGGCTTGACCGGCGACGTGCCGGCGCTGGGTCTGCCCACCCGCAGGAAGTTGATCTTGCTCAGGGTTTCCTGGACGCCGACGATCACCCCGTCGCCATGGTTCATCAGCACGATATTTTCGTAGGTGGAAGCGTCCAGATCGGCACTGGGACTAAACAGGGTCGGATAGACGGCGGTGGTGATCATCACCGGGTAACTGGTCGGCTCGAGGGTGTCCTTGTCCAGCCAGATACCTTGCAACTGGCGTTCGGTCACGCCGATCCAGCAGGCGAAGAACTGGCAACTGGCGGGGTTGTAGATGACCCTGGGGCAGACATAATCACCGTTGGAGCCACTGATCTGGATTTCCGGGTAGGGCGCGCCGATACCCTGGCGCTCGCTGACGCTGTATTTGCGCGCGAAGATGCGAAAGGCCCCCGGGTCGTTGCTGGCCCAGACGGCAACAAAGTCGTCGCTGCCCTGGACCGGCGTGGTGTCGACATCCTTCTGGGTCCGCTGGGTGAGGGCGGGAAGCAGATAGGTCGGGCGCAGCGCGCCATTTTTCGTCTCCATGCGGCCATAGAGCGTGGTGTAGCCGGAAACCTTCGGCCCTTGGTAGGTGCCGATCAGGTGACCGCTGACATCGGTCTTCAGCACGCCGCGCAGGGATTCGTTGTTGCTGTCGTCATAGAAAATGTTCAAGTCGTTCAACCAATTGGTATTCATTCAGGCACCTGTGACTGTTTGAGGACTGTCTTCGGAATGGGACCCGCCGGCCGTGCAGGGCAGGCTGGGGTTGGGGTACTTGCCATCGAGCCTTGACCGCGACGCCTCATCGCAACTGCCGATACCGGGGCGACATGGACAGCGGTAATGCTCATATCAGCTGTCCTGGCGGCTGATGGACTGGCTGTGGTACTGCAGGCCGACCTGCCGGGGTTCGCTGCAGTCGTCCTGGTAGGCGATGCCATAGAGGCTGTCGGTGGCGATAGCGCGGTGGTTGCCAGGCAGCGTGGCCTCCAGGGAATACTCGATGCTGGTGGGGTCCAGGTCCGCGCTGAATTCCGAGAAGTCGATGCTGGCATCGCCCTCCCAGGAAACCAGGTAGCGACTCTGCTCCTGCGCGTCGTTCTGGATGCGGGATATCTGCGGGCGGTAATAGCTGCCGGGACGCAGGCTCAATTGCCGAAATTGCAGGGGAGCCACGCTGTGCCGGGGCCGAAGGGTTTTCTTCGAGGGCGTATCGCCGAAGATCTGCGAGGCAATGCCATAGATCCGTTGCTCTTTGGTAACCGGGGTGATGGTGCCGAAGCAGGTGACCAGGGTGCTGTAATCGGGGTCGAAGACCGCCGTGTGATAACCGATCTGTTCCGCGCTCAGGTTGAACAGATGACGGTGGCTCACAACCCCGCTCCGGGGGGGACCGACGTGGTAGACCGCGATGTTGTGGTGGCTGTTGACGAACTGCAGGAAGGCGCCACCGTTGGTGTCGGCGACCAGGGTCAGGTTGCGACCGAGTTGGCGCAGGTTTTCGTCGCGGTAGGACTCGCAGACTTCGGCGTCCAGTTCGGTCACGCGGGAGGTCGGTTCCAGGGTCCGGGTATCGAGGCTGGCGAGGCAGAACTTCCAGGGGCCGTCTGTACGGGCGTCGATGCAGGCGAAATAGAAGTGTTCGCCCGATGGCACCAGACTCACCAGCAGCGGCGAGATGATATTGGGGAGGTCCAGGGGGATAGGTTTTGCAACCTGGATGCCGGTAGGTTCGGCAACGAGGTGGGCAAAGAAGGCTTCATGATTGCTGGCGCCTCCCGAGTGGTACCAGGTAATTGCCAGGACGTTGTCGGCTTCGTCCTTCACCAGGCTTGCTGCGTGGATACGGGTACCGGGCGCGCTGGGGGGAAGTGGGATATCCCGATACTCATCACTGTTCACGTAGTGGCGCAGGAACGGCAGGTCGCCGTTGACATCCGTCCGATCGATGTAAAGAAACGCAGGCAGACCGTTGATGATTCCCGAATCGAAATTTCTGAAGAAGTTTCGCAAGTTTGGGGTGGATGAACTGGACATGCTGACTCTCCTTGTGGGCGAAATAGCTGAAGTTAATTCTTGCCGTGGGCTTTCCATCGCCATGGACTTTCATAGGGGATGCCGCCAATCAGGCTCTGCCCTGAAATGGCAACTTTGCGGGAGGCTGATTTAGAAGGGCACAGTAGTGTTGTGCGGGGCTGGGAGCGCTGCTCAGGGGCCGCTCGGAATAGGCAAGATATCTGGATGATTTTGCTATCGATGCTGGCGAGGTAGCCTTGTGGAAGGTGTTCTTTGAGTGGGTGAGCGCCTTTTGAATGTCCACTACGAACAGTCATTCTCCAGTGACTTTCCTGGGCTGTCTGAAGTGTGCAGGCTGACGGTCTTGATCTGTCGTAGAAGTGCGGGGCAATAGTGTTCCGACGCATGACTTCGACCTCCTTGTCGACTCGCGTTCTGTCCGTTCGCATCCAGCAGGATCAGAGTAGTCATTATTTTCTAGTGCCCGATAATATTTTTTTATTTATTTAAAACAGCAAGATGCTCCTGAGGTTTTGAGTAGTTACAGATTTGACGGATAACTGACTTTGTCAGGGGAGAGAATGATGATGCTTAGTGGCTATAGAGATAAGTGCTAATGGTAATAGTGCTGAAGTTGTCTTTATAACCCCGCTAAAGAATGATCAGAGCTTCCTGTAAGTATTGGCAATAAGTCATTTCGGAATATAGAGGGGGATTTAATTGGCAGTTTGTCCGCATGACTTATCAGGCTTGTTGCCTGCTTTATTGTTCCCCTGTTCGGACTGGTCATTTACTGGGGCCGTTTCACCGCTAGAAAAGCGTCGGGCGACCAGTGAGTACCAGGAGAGAACTGGACGCCATACGGCACTTGCCATCTGCTTTACGTTAACGTCAAGATGCCCTGGCGCGGTTTCTCCCGTGGCGCAGGTTTTGCTTCTGTAAAGGCAAGGCTGGCCACGGGCCAAACTTCCCTTTACTGCCATCTGAACCGGGTGTAGACATTGGCCGTGGCTTGCGTGCTCCTCGCAATCCAAGGGAATGGACCGGGGAGGGCCGGGCGGACCGATTCGGAGCGCTTGATGACTCTTATAAGAACAACAACGGGCGAGCTGCAGCACAAGGCCGGACTGGCCCGGAAAAAACTCCATCTGGAAGGCGAAGTCCCCGATGGCGTATTGCGTGCGGAAATCGATGCTTCATGGCGGCGCAGCCTCAGCCATGGCGTGCACTTCAATGGTCAGCCGGAGCTGAGCCTGGAGTCCGGCGCCAGCCTCGAGGTGCTGCTGGCGAGCAATCGTCTGCTGCTCGACGCGGCGATCCCCGCCATCGACTACCTGGCCGAGCGCCAGGGCCAGGACGGCCTGATCATCCTGGCCAATGCCGACGCCACCATTCTGTCGATCGAGGGCCGGGCCGACCGGCTCAAGGGTAGCGGCGTGCAAGACATCACCCTCGGCGCCTGCTGGAGTGAAGCCACCCGCGGCACCAATGCCCTGGGCACGGCGCTGGTGGAAGCACGCACGACCATGATCGATTGCGGCGAACATTACCTGGATCGCCTGAGCCATTTTTCCTGCACCTCGGTGCCCATCCATTGTCCCCAGGGCGAGATCCTCGGCGTGCTCGACCTGACCCGCGAAGGTCCGCTGGGGCGCTTCCAGGACAGCTCGGCGCTGCTGGCCATGGCGGTCAGCCAGATCGAGAGCCGGGTGTTCAACGCCTCTTACCCGGAGCAGATCGTCCTGGCGTTCCACAGCCGCCGGCAGTACCTGGAGTCCCCCTGGCAAGGCCTGCTGGCCCTGAGCCTGGGCGGGCAGATCCTCGCGGTCAGCACCCAGGCCTGCCAGTTGCTCAACGCGCCGCGCTCGACCCTGGTGGGGCGGCGCTGCGAAGAGTTCCTCGGCGTCGACGGCCTGCACTTGCTGGCGCGCCTGCAACAGGGTGGCATCGGCAGCCTGCAGACCGCCAAGGGCGAGTTTTTCTACAAGACCCTGCGCGCGCCGCAGCGCTCGATCAATGTCAGCAGCGTGCCGCGCAGCACGCCGAAAAGCGCCCCGACCCATCCGCAACTCGAGGTTTTGGCCGGCAGCAACAGCCGTTATGCCCGCGCCCTGCGCATGGCCCGCCAGGGCCTGGCCAATGCCTTGCCGGTGTTGCTGCTGGGGGAAACCGGCACCGGCAAGGAGGTCGTTGCCCGCGCCCTGCACCTGGCCGGCAACCGTGCCGACAAACCTTTTATTGCAGTGAATTGCGCGGCGATCCCCGAAGGCCTGATCGAGTCGGAGCTGTTCGGTTATCGCGAGGGCGCTTTCACCGGTTCGCGCCGTGGCGGCATGATCGGCCGCTTGCAACAGGCCCATGGCGGCACCCTGTTCCTCGATGAAATCGGCGATATGCCGCTGGCCTTGCAGGCGCGCCTGCTGCGGGTGTTGCAGGACCGCAAGGTGGCGCCGCTGGGCGCCGGCGAAGAGCAGGACATCGACATCGCGCTGATCTGCGCCACCCACCGCGACCTCAAGCAGCAGGTGGCCGACAAACAGTTTCGCGAGGACCTGTTCTACCGGGTCAACGGCATCAGCGTGATGCTCCCGGCGCTGCGCGAACGCGAAGACTTCGATGATCTGCTGGAGGTCCTGCTGGCCAAGCTCGGCAGCCCCGGCGCACCGCTGGCCGAGGACCTGCGCCAGCTGCTGGCCGGCTATCACTGGCCGGGCAATATCCGCCAGCTGGAGATGGTGCTGCGCACGGCGCTGGCGATGCGCGAGGAGGGCGAAACGGCCCTGGGCCTGGACCATCTGCCCGACAGCATGCTCGACGATCTCAACGCCAGCGAACGGCCGGCCACCGGCAGCATCCGCGAGAACCAGCTGGAGCTGATCCGCCAGGCGCTGGACAGTCACCAGGGCAATGTTTCCGCCGCCGCCGATGCCCTGGGCATCAGTCGCGCGACCCTTTATCGCAAGCTCAAGCAGTTGCGCAACTGATGTCGCGCCTGCTCAGCCGGCTGGTGGACAGCCCTGACCCCGCGGCCCTGCAAGCCGCCTTGCGCTGGTTGTATGGGTTCGTCCGCCCGCAGCGCCTGGCCATCGCCGGGCTGCTGGCGCTGTCGGTCTGTGCCTCGCTGCTGGTGCTGGTGCAGCCGTGGCTGACCAAGCTGCTGATCGACGACGGCCTGCTGGCGCGCAACTTCCCGATGCTGGTGTGGATTGCCGGGCTGATGATTCTCGCCGGGCTGCTGGGCACCGCGCTGTCGGGCATCAACCGCTACCTGCACACGCGCCTGTCGGGGCGGATTCTGTTTGCCCTGCGCGATGACCTGTACCGCCATTTGCAGCGCCTGTCGCCGGGCTTCTATGGCCAGCGGCGGATCGGCGACCTGATGTCGCGGCTCGATGGCGATGTGGCGGAGATCCAGCGTTTTGCCGTCGACTCGCTGTTCTCCGCGGTGTCCAGCGTGATCGGCCTGGTGGTGGCCCTGGCGATGCTGGTGACCCTGTCCTGGCAGCTGTCGTTGCTGGCGCTGCTGCTGATTCCCCTGGACCTGCTCTGGCTGCGCTGGATGCGGCGTAAGGTCGAGCGCGATGTGCGGCAATTGCGCGAGCGTTCGGCGGACATGTCGTCGTTCATGGTCGAGACCCTGCCGGTGATGAAGTTTATCCAGAGCGCCGGCCAGCAGCAGCGTGAAGCGCAGCGCCTGGAGCGCCTGGGGCAGGGCTACATGAGCCAGTTGCTGCGCCTGCAGGTCAGCGAGTTTTTCACCCAGGCGGTGCCCGGCACCCTGACTTCGCTGTCGCGGGCCTGTGCGTTTTTGATCGGTGGTTATTGGGTGGTGCAGGGCACCTGGCAACTGGGCGCGCTGATCGCCTTTTCCACTTACCTGGGCATGGCCGTGGGGCCGGTGCAGAGCCTGCTGGGGCTGTACGTGGCGATCCAGCGCATGACCGTCAGCCTGGGTCGGGTCATGGAGTTGCGCGGCGAACAACCGAGCGTGACCACGCCACCGCAACCGCTGCCGATGCCCAGCGGCGGCGAGCTGTATTTTCGTGATCTGCACTTCAGCCACCCGGGGCGGCCGAGCACCCTGCGCGGCATCGAGGCACGCATTCCCTATGGCCTGAAAGTCGCCCTGGGCGGCGGCTCCGGGGTCGGCAAGTCGACCCTGATCGACCTGCTGCAACGTCACCACGACCCGCAGTCCGGGCAGGTGCTGCTGGACGGTGTGGACCTGCGCCAGCTCGACCTGTTCGAGCTGCGCCGGCGCATTGCGGTGGTCAGCCAGGACATAGTGCTGTTCCGCGGCAGCCTGGCCGACAACCTGGCCTACAGCGTGCCCGACGCACCGCGCGCGGCGGTGGCCGAGGTGGCGCGGCTGGCACAGCTGGAGAGCCTGATCGAGTCGTTGCCCGAAGGCCTGGACAGCCCCTTGGGCGAGCGCGGCCAGCAGCTGTCCGGTGGGCAGAAACAACGGATCGCGATTGCCCGCGCACTGCTCCAGGACCCCTTGATCCTGGTGCTGGACGAAGCCACCTCGGCGGTGGACGAAAGCACCGAGCGCGAAGTGATAGAGGCCATCGACCGGCTGTTCGCCGGGCGCACGCGGATCCTGATCAGCCATCGGCCCTCGACCCTGGCCGACGCCGACCTGCGCTTCGAACTGGTGGACGGCGTCTTGCAGTCGGTGAAGGTGCCCCATGAAGCCTGAGCTGCGGATCGGCGTGGTCGACAGCGGACATTCGGCTGCACAACGCCAGCGGGTGCTGGCCGGGCGGCGCTTCTATCTGGTGGAGGACGGGGTGGGCGTGGGTGACTTGCGCGAGGACCCTCTTGGCCACGGCAGTGCGATTATCGAGGCGATCCGCGAGCGGGCGCCCAAGGCGCGTTTCTGTGTGGCCCAGGTGTTCGACCAGCGCGGGGTGACCAGCGCCCTGCAGATCGCCAGCGCCCTGGACTGGCTGGTGAGCCAGCAGGTGCGGCTGATCAACCTCAGCCTGGGGCTGCGCCAGGACCGCAGCCTGTTGCGCGAAGCCTGCGCGGCGGCCCTGGCCCGCGGCGTGCTGTTGTGCGCATCAAGCCCAGCCCAGGGCGAAGGCGTATTCCCGGCCCGCTACCCGGGTGTGCTGCGGGTGACCGGCGATGCCCGTTGCACCCCCGGCGAGTGGTCGTGGCTCGACAGCCAGCAGGCCGATTTCGCCGCCTGTGTGCAGGGCAGCCACCCTGGCCAGTCCGGCGCCAGCCTGGGCTGCGCGGCCTTGAGCGGGCATATCGCCCGTTACCTCGGCGAACACCGCGATGCCGACAACCCGCAGGTGGTCCAGTGGCTGCAGACCCATGCCCGCTATCACGGCCCCGAACGGCGCGGCTGGACATGAGGCCGCTGCTGATTCTCGGCGCCGGTCCGGCGGGTGCCGCGGTGGCCCTGGGCTTGCGACGCCTGGGCTACGAGGTGGCGCTGGTCAGTGAGTGGCGGCGTTTCCCGGCGCTGGAAGGGGTGTCGCTGCGGGTAATCGAAGCCCTGCGTGGCGCCGGCCTGGGGCGTGCGCTGGAGGCTGGGTTGCAGGCGTCCCAGCGTCAGGTGGCATGGAACGGCCAGAACCATGGGCAGAACGTCGAATACCTGCTGGATCGCCCGCGCTTCGATCGCGGCCTGCGCGAAGACCTGCGCGAGGCGGGGGTCGAGCTGATCGAAGGCCGGGTGCTGGAGGTGCAGTCAACGGCGGGCGGGCATCGGGTGCGGATCGAGGGGCAGGCCGAGCGCCTCGCGGACTTTCTGGTGGAGGCCCGCGGGCGCCAGGCGCCGGCATTGAGTAAAGAGCTGGGCAAAGGCCTGCGGGGCCCGGAAACCCTCAGCCTGCTCAACCGTTGGCAGGGCGCGCCGGGGGCCACCGCCAGTGCCGTGCACAGCCTTGAAGACGGCTGGGCCTGGATGGCGCGCCAGGCCGACGGCCAGTGTTACTGGCAGCTGACGGTGGACGTGGCCAGCGCGGAGTTGCCGGGCAAGGCGCAACTGCTGGATTACTGCCGTCAGCGGCGCCAGGGTTCAGCCCTAGCCCGGGAGTTTTTTGCTGACGGGCCGGAGCACGATTTGCAGCTGCACGCGCGCAGCAGCACGGCGATTCTCTGCCCGCAGGTGTGTGGCGATCACTGGATTCGCGTGGGCGATGCGGCCATGGCCGTGGACCCGCTGTCGGGCAACGGTATCTTCCAGTCGCTGTCCTCGGCGTTGCAGGCGCCGGCGGTGATCAACACCCTACTGCAACGGCCCGAACGCGCGGCCCTGGCGCAGCGCTTCCATGCTCAGCGGGTGGAGCAATTGTTCCTGCGTTTCGCCCGCATCGGCCGCGATTTCTACGCCGATGAACAGCGCTGGGCCGAACGGCCTTTCTGGCAGGCGCGACGGCAGTGGCCGGACCGCGAGCCGGCGCACTCCATGGCGGACTTTTCCGCCCTGCGCATCGAACGTGCGCCGGTATTACGTGAGGGCCTGGTGGACGAAGCCGAGGTGGTGATCACCCCGGACCAGCCGCTGGGTATCTGGCATGTGCAAGGGGTGGAGCTGGCGCCGCTGTTGCGCCGCTTGCCCAACGAACCGGCGCAACAAGTGCTGGCGGGGTTGAGCGAGGCGCAGGACAGGGCCGTGCGTGGCTGGTTGCTGGGGCAGGGATACAAGCCTTGATGCGACGGGGGCGGCTTTTGTAGCCGCTGCCGCAGGCTGCGATCGGCGGCGCAGCCGGCGTAAAGGCTTGGGCAATCGATCGGCGGATGTGTGGTGCCTGGGCGATTTATCGCGGGCAAGCCTCGCTCCTACAGAAGATGAGACAACCCTGTAGGAGCGAGGCTTGCCCGCGAACCGCGCAGCGGCCATCTGAGCCCCGTCGTTCCTGACGAAGCACTAACAAGCCGGGGCTGGACAGACCCCCGGCTTGCCATGGCTAACGGTCAGCTAGCGGGATTGACGTACACCCGGTGGCCGCCTTTCCAGGTTTCACAGACCTTGATGTCCCTGATGCTGGTGGCCGGCACTTTTTCGTCGAGGGGATCCTGCTCGAGAATCACCAGGTCCGCGAAATTGCCGTCCTGCAAGGACCCGGTCCAACCCTCGGCATGGCACTGCCAGGCCGCGTCATAGGTGATGGCTTTCAAGGCCTGCTTGCGCGTCAGGCACTCGGCTTCATTGAGGATGGGTTGCAGCCTTGGGTCGTGGACGAACCGCCCCTGGGCATCGCGAATGCCTTCCATCTTGCGGGTCACCGCCTGCTCCATGGAGCGCAGCGGCCCCAGGGGCGTTACCGAGCAGTCGCTGTGTAGGGTCATTCTCAGGTTGTGGTCCAGGGCCGACTGGCACAGGTCGAGCATCTGCTCGGCCTTGCCTTCGAAGATCGCCTGTTTGAAGGAATAGCCCCAGTAGCCGACATGACCGATCAGGAAACTCGGCGACAGGCCCAGGCGCTGCAGGGTCTGCAGGGTGTTCGCGGTCAGCAGCGAGCAGTGCTCGATGCGGTGGCGTTTTTCCAGGGCGCTGCCGCCCTGCAAGGCCGCCTCATAGGCTTGCAGGGTGAAGTCGATGGCTCGGTCGCCGTTGGCGTGGATCATCAGCGGCCAGCCGGTTTCGACGGCATTGCGCACCACAGTCTTGTAGGCATCGGGTGTGGTGACCGGGGTGTGGTCCTGGTCACAGAAATTGAAATTGCCCACCGGCCGGTCTGTCTCGCAGCAGTAAGGCTGCGCCTGATAACCCGTCAGCCCCTGATTGGAACCGTCCGACACCAGCTTGACCGAGCCCTGATAGAAGCGCTTGGCCTGTTCCCGGCTGACCGGCTGGTAGCGCGGCAGCTTGCCGATGGCCTCGGGCGTGCCATCGCAGGCGGCGGCGTAACCGATCCGCAGCTTGCGGGGGCGGGTCAGGAAGTAGGCGCCCAGTACCAGCTTCGACTGGGAGTCCATCATCGCGTCGTAGAGCAGGGTGATCCCGCGACGCGAGGCCTTGTCGAAGTAGTCTTCGAGGTGCTTGAAGATATTCAGTATTTCCAGCTGCTGCCGGAGGGGAATGCTCTTGATGGCGGCCAGCACCTCGGCTTCCTGCAGGACTCCGTTGTTGGCCCTTACGCCGGTCTTCTTGAACACCGCGTCGCTCGCCGCGGTGTTCAGGTAGGCGGTGTGCATGGACGCGCTGATCAGCAGCATCGGATGCTGCTTGTCGATGGTGTCCAGGTTGCCGACGTCATCGCCGGGGCCACAGTGCAAGGTGATGAGTTTGTTCAGGCCGTGGGGTACGACCTGGAAGGGCATCAGCGCCGGATCGACCTGATGGCCGAGGATCCAGGTCGAGTTGTCCTTGGGCAGGTTGCTCTGGATGGTGTTTTTCAACCAGAGCCAGTCATAGGTGGGCCGCAGTCGCTGGTTCTTGTGCTCATCCGGGTTGTCGGTATCGATGGCCCCCAGGTTCAGCCAGCCTTCCGTGGCGCAGCTCTGCACGATATGGGCGTGGGGTTCGATCAGGCCGGGCAACAGGGTCTTGCCGTTCAGGGACTGCTTCTTGTAGGTGATACCCAGGGCGTTCATGCGGGCTTCGACGGCGGCCAGGGTGCCGGATGCGACCACGTCGCCGGCGTGGATACCCAGGGCCTCGACCCGATCGTCCATATTGCCGTCGCGCAAGGGGTAGATGGTGCCGTTGGTAAAGATGATGGACTCGCCGGCTGGTTCCTTGGCCAGTTCATTGGCCTCCTGTGGCTGGCTAGCGGTATGGCTGGCCGGGTCGAGGCTGTCCTTTAGAGCGTTCCAGATGGGGTTGTGGCATCCGCATTGGACGCCGTCGTGATCATGTCCATTTGATCCCATGATGCTTTCCTCAGGTTTTCGGTGGTGATGAGGTGTGGGGTGAAGGTGGTTGAGCCAGGCTCACAGGGCAGCTATCGAGCCGACTCGGGCTGAGCGTAGCAGCCGTTCGGGGCGCGGACCGGGCAGTAGGTCGTCGAGCCTGAACCAGTCGTCGGGAGACGCCGGACAAACCCCGGCGCCCCCGTGGAGAAGCGCTTGCGCGAGTGCGAGGCGCTATGGGCTGTCGCGGGTCAGAGCTTGATCAACACCGACTTCAGCTCGGTGTAATGCTCGATTGCCGCATAACCCATTTCCCGGCCCACGCCGGACATCTTGTAGCCACCGAACGGCAGCGCCGGGTCGAGGGCGCTGTGGCAGTTGACCCAGACCGAGCCGGACTTGATCCGCGGGATCATCCGGTGCACCGCCGCCAGGTCGTTGGACCAGATGCTCGCACCCAGGCCGTAGGGGCTGTCGTTGGCCATGCGCAGGGCATCGGCTTCGTCGTCGAAGGGAATCGCCACCAGCACCGGGCCGAAGATCTCTTCCTGCACCAGCGAATGCTGCTGGTCGACGTCGACGATCACCGTCGGCTTGACGAAATAACCGGGGCCGAACTGCTCGCCGCCGCAGGCGATGGTGGCGCCGCTGTCCCGGCCCATTTCGATATAGCGCCAGACCCGTTCCTGCTGCCTGGCCGAGATCAGCGGGCCCATGTCGACGCTGGTATCCAGGCCGCTGCCGAGCTTCATGGCGTTGGCGATGCCGGCGATATCGGCCACCACATTGTCGAAGTGCTTGCGCTGCACATACAGCCTGGAGCCGGCGCAGCAGACCTGGCCCTGGTTGAAGAAGATCGCGCTGGCGGCACCGGCCGCGGCGCTGCCCAGGTCGGCATCGGCCATGACGATGGTCGGCGACTTGCCGCCCAGTTCCAGGGTGACCCGGGTCATGGAGTCCATGGCGATCTTGCCGATCTCCTTGCCCACCGCGGTGGAGCCGGTGAAGGTCAGCTTGTCCACCCGCGGGTTGTGGGTCAGGGCCGAGCCTGCGGTGATGCCAGTGCCGGTGACTACGTTGAATACGCCGTCGGGGTAACCGGCTTCCTGCACCAGTTCGGCGAGTTTCAGCGCGGTCAGCGGGGTTTCGTCGGCGGGCTTGAGCACCACCGTGCAGCCGGTGGCCAGGGCCGGGCCGAGCTTCCAGCAGGCCAGCAGCAGCGGGAAGTTCCAGGCGACGATGGCGCCGACCACGCCCACCGCCTCACGGCGGATAAAACTGTGGAACTGCTGGTCGGGCATCAGCGGCACTGAGACCTCGACGCTGCTGCCTTCGATCTTGGTCGCCCAGCCGGCCATGTAGCGCAGGAAGTCGATGGCCAGTTGCACGTCCATGACCTGGGCCACCGCGACGCTCTTACCGTTGTTCAGGCATTCCAGTTGCGCCAGCAGCTCGGCGTCGCGCTGCATCAGGTCGGCGAGTTTCCACAGCAGGTTCTGCCGTTCCCGCGGCCGGGTGCGGCTCCAGGGCGAATCGTCGAAGGCCTGGCGCGCGGCGAGCACCGCGCGATCGACATCGTCCACCGTGGCCCGCGGCACCACACACAGTTGTTCGCCGGTGGCCGGGTTGGGCAGGGGCATGGTCTGGCCGTCGGCGGCCTCGACCCATTCGGCGCCGATCAGCATGCGCGGGGCGCGCTGGATAAAGGCGGTGGTGGCGGGGAGCAGGGTTGCAATAGCCATGACAGAACCTCTTGTTATGCGTGAGGCGAGGGCTTTCGCAACCCCTGTGCCAGTTTTCGCTGGCGCTTAACTCGATGATTTGAATCGGGTTTATTTACGGTGGCGAGAGAGCGCCGGATACAAGCTGTCGCAATTTGCGAATGCCTTGAGACAAGTCCGGCCTGAACTTATGGGGCCCTGCTTCGTCGTACAGAGGCCCGTCGTAAAGGGGCTCGTCATAAAGGCGCATGAACAAGGAGATGTGCAGTGAAGATTTCAACGATTCTGGGAACCACCTTGCTGCTGGCGCCGTTTTTCGCCCAGGCCGCGACGACCCCGGCCGAGCCGGAATTGCCGGCGCACCAGAGCAGCCTGGCCAACTACCGCTGCGAGGGTGGGGTAGAGGTGCAGGCGGCGTACCTGAACATCGATAACGGCGCCTCGTTCGCCACCCTGTATTACAAAGGCCAACTGATCCCGATGCATATCGCCCGTTCCGGCTCCGGCGCGCTGTATGTCGCCGACGACGAGCAGAACAGCTACCGCTGGCACACCAAGGGTGACAGCGGCCTGTTGAGCTTCCTGGAAGCCGACCACACCGCCAAGGAACAGCAGTTGCTCAAGGACTGCAAGGAGCAGAAGGTCGAGGAGCAGTGAGGCAAGGGAGATGAGCCCGCAGGCGGCACTTCAAGACGTGCCTGATCGAGGTCGCCGCCGCTGGATTCATAGTTTCCGCGCTCGCCCGTAAAGGGGCACCCCGGCGCATTCGGGGTGCCGGGCGGGCTTGTTGTCTCAGACCCTGCCAGATAAAAAACTATCATTGCCCATTGTCAGAATGGCTACGCGCGGATTAATCTTCGCGCCCCTTCCCACACTTCAGCAAAGGAGATCCACCATGAAATACCTGATCGATCTTTGCAGGACGTGCCTGGTTTAAACGCTGTACTCGCTATTACTTAGCACCTCGCTTAACCCGGATTCGACCTGCCACTCCCTGACTTTATTTTTTTCCAATCAGGAATTGGACATGGGCAATTGCATCCGCAATTTGTCGGCCGGCGTATCACTTGTCGCCTCCGACAGCACCTGGATCGAAGATCAAGCGATCCAGCAACTTCAAACAACTGCAAAACTCCAGGGCATGCAACGCGTGGTCGGCATGCCGGATCTGCACCCGGGCCGGGGTTATCCGGTGGGTGCGGCGTTCTTCTCGACCGAGATCCTCTACCCGGCACTGGTGGGAAACGATATTGGCTGCGGCATGGCGCTGTGGCAGACGGATATTTCCAGTGCCCGGCTGAACCTCGACAAGCTCGAAAAGAAAATCGGCAACATCGACACTGTGCTGGATGAACACTGGCAAGAGGACCTGGCACAACTGGGATTCTTTGCCACCGGCCATGAACATGCCTTGGGAACCATTGGTGGCGGCAATCATTTCGCCGAGCTGCAACAAATCGACGAAGTTCACTCCAGCGAGCTCATGGAGGCGCTGGAGCTGGACCCCAAATCGCTCCTGCTGCTGGTTCACAGCGGCTCCCGTGGGCTGGGTGAGGCCATTCTGCGTCGACACATCGATCGACACGGTCATGGCGGCATCGCGGTCGACAGTGAAGCCGGGATCGACTATCTGCAACGTCATGACGAAGCCCTGCGCTTTGCACAAGCCAACAGGCGCCTGATCGCCGAACGCATCCTGGTGAATCTGCGGGCTCGAGGCCGCTCGGCCCTGGACATCAACCACAACCTGGTTTCGCCTGCGACAGTCGAAGGCGTTTCGGGCTGGATCCACCGCAAAGGAGCGACACCTTCCGATCAAGGCGTGGTCGTCATCCCCGGCTCTCGGGGCGACTACAGCTACCTGGTGCAGCCCGTGCCACATGCCGCCAGCTTGTATTCGCTGGCCCATGGCGCCGGTCGAAAGTGGATTCGTGGCGATTGCAAGGGGCGCCTGGCCTCACGGTTCAGCTTCGACCAGCTCAAGCGCACGGCACTCGGTAGCCGGGTGATCTGCGAGGACCGTGGGCTCATGTACGAGGAGGCCCCCGAGGCCTACAAGAGCATCGACAGCGTGGTCGGCAGCCTGCTTGAGGCTGGCCTGATCAGGATTATCGCTCGCCTCAAACCGGTACTGACCTACAAACGCCGGGGGTGCTGCTGATGATTTTGTTACAGCTATCCTCGGCGCAAGGACCGGCGGAGTGTGAACTGGCCGTGGCCAAGGCCTTGCAACGCCTCGACGCTGAAGCCGAGGCGGAGCAGGTCAGGACCAGCATCGTTGAAAGCGAGCCCGGGGCCAGCCAGGGGACGTACAAGTCGGTGTTGATCGGCCTCGGCGGCGATCAGGCGGCAAGCGTTGCCAGACGCTGGAGCGGTACGTTGCTCTGGGTCTGCAAGAGCCCTTATCGGCCCGGGCACAAACGCAAGAACTGGTTCTTCGCCGGCCAGGTCTTCACGGCGCCGGAGCAACACCAGGAAAGCCAGATTCGTTTTGAAACCATGCGCGCCTCAGGTCCCGGCGGGCAGCATGTGAACAAGACTGACTCGGCGGTACGCGCGACCCACCTGGCAACCGGCATCAGCGTGAAGGTGCAATCTGAACGCAGCCAGCACGACAACCGGCGCATGGCGATTTTGCTGATCAATCAGCGCATTGCCGCCATCGAGCAGACGGCGCAAATGGACATGCGCCTGCAACGCCGTGATTTCCATCATGGCGTCGAGCGCGGCAATCCCCAGAGGTCATTCACAGGCGTCGGTTTCATTCCCCGGAATTGAACCTCGCCCCAGGGAATGGACACATCACCCCGCCAAGGCACGTTGGGATAGCCAACGGCCTACATTAAAGGCCCCGCGCTGATTGGCAGGAGGCTGCTCACTCAAGGGGAAACGGCGCTTACCCGAGATGGGCAAGCGCCGTTTTTTCTTGGGCCCAAGCGCTGCCTTGAGCAGCCCAGGCCTTTGGTTGGTGAGCCAGGCGAAGCGCATTTTTCAACCTGGCACAAATTGCCCCGAACCTAGCGGTTGAACCGCTCCACCAGCGAGTACTGGGTGGTGGCGGTCTGGGTCAGTTCCTTGCTCAGTTCGGCCGAGTGATGGGCCTGCTCCGAGGTCTGGTCGGCCAGTTGCGCGATGGTGCTGATGTTGCGGCTGATTTCCTCGGCGACGGCGCTCTGCTCCTCGGTGGCCGCGGCGATCTGGGTGGTCATGTCGGTGATGTTGGCCACCGCCTCGCTGATGCCCAGCAGCGCCTGGTCTGCCTCCAGTACCCGGGCCACGCCTTCCTCGGCCTGGCGCTGGCCGCTTTCCATGCTCTGCACGGCGTTTTGCGAGGAACTCTGCAACTGGGTGATCAGCTCATGGATCTGCTGGGTGGATTGCGCGGTGCGCTGGGCCAGCTGGCGCACCTCGTCGGCCACCACGGCGAAACCGCGACCCATGTCGCCGGCACGGGCCGCTTCGATGGCGGCGTTGAGCGCCAGCAGGTTGGTCTGGTCGGCGATGCCCTTGATCACATCGACCACGGTGCCGATCTCGTCGCTGTCCCTGGCCAGTTGCGCCACGTTCTGCCCGGTTTCGCCGACCACCTGGGACAGGCGTTCGATGGCTTCACGGGTATCGCGGGCCACTTCGCGCCCACGTCCGGTCAACTGGTTGGCGGCCTGGGTGGCGTCGGCGGTGCGCTGCACATGGCTGGCCACTTCCTGGGTGGTGGCGGCCATCTGGTTGACCGCGGCGGACACCTGCTCGGTTTCCAGCCGCTGGCGGTCCAGGCCACGGGAGCTGTCGCTGGCCAGGGTATCGGAGCGGCTGGCCAAGGCATTGAGGTGTTCGGCGCTGTCCTGCAGGCGGGTGAGGCAGGTTTTCAGCCGCGCGTCCTGGCTGACGAAGGCGGTTTCCAGGCAGGCCTGGGGGCCGCGGGCGTCGCTGTACATCTGCGCGATCAACGGGTCGCAGGTGGACGAGTCGGCCAGTTGCAGCAGGCGCCGGGCGGCATTGTTCTGGCGCTGCATCGCCAGCAGCGCCAGGGGCACGGAGATCCCGGCGGCCACCGTCAGCGCCAGGGGCGGTGCCAGCCAGAGGCCGCTCAGGCCACCGGCCAGGCCCGTGGCCAGGAAGGGCGCCCAGCCCAGCAGGGCCGGTTGCCAGCGATGCCGGCGGGGGATGGCCGGCTGCTGGTGGTTGAGACGCTGGTAGAGGTCTTGCGCGCGGCGGATCTGTTCGGCGCTGGGTTTGACCCGCACCGATTCGTAGCCGACGATCCGGCTGCCCTCGAAAATCGGCGTGACGTAGGCGTTGACCCAGTAATGGTCGCCGTTCTTCGAGCGATTCTTGACGATACCCATCCACGGCTGGCCCTGTTTCAGCGCCGCCCACATATGGGCAAATACCGCGGGGGGGACATCGGGGTGACGGACGATGTTCTGTGGAGCGCCGATCAGGTCATCGCGGTCGAAACCGCTGATGTCCACGAAGGCATCGTTGCAGTAGCTGATGACGCCATGGGCGTCGGTGGTGGAGATGAGTTTCTGGTTCGATCCCAGAGCCACTTCACGTTGTGTAACGGGCTGATTGTTTCTCATTTCCAGATTGCTCCCTGTGTCCTACAAAACCCATCGGCACGAGTCAGAACAATCTTAGCTAAATGTTAGAAAATTCCTTGCATAACAATTGGTTGCATTCCCATCTGCGAGGAATTCTGAATACTCCCGAGCAGATTTTGCAGATCGTTGAATCTGTTGGGAAAAGTCTGGCGCTGGAGCAGGCTCGCCGGAGCGAGCCGGTGACGGAGCTTATCGGGCAAGAACCCGCTTCAGCTGTCGTGGGCGCCGAGGGCGTATTGCAGGACTTGCAGGGCGTGGGTGAGCCGGGCCTTGCGTTTGTCGATGATGCGCGGGTCGCCATAACGTTGCGCGGCCTCGAGTTCCATCTGGCGCAATATCACCTGGTACTCGGCCTGGCGCAGGGGCGGGTTGTGCTCGAAGTGCAGGCCGTCGCAATAGCGGCTGAGGGGTTCCAGCGCCCGTTGCAGGCCGGCCAGCTGGCGGTACTCAGGATCGGGCAGGAGTTTTTCCAGGCTGCCCTTGATGGCCTCGCCGCGGGTCAGGCAACTGCTGGTGGCTTCCGGCGGGGCCGGTTCGGGGGCTTCCTGGGCGTGGCCCGCGCTGGCTGCAAGGCCAAGCAGGGCCAACAGGGAGAGGGAGGTGAGGGCGTTCATGAAGGTCCTTGATGCGACAGGCGTGCGGGGCGCTATCTTCAAGAGCCAACGCGCGCCGGACCATCAGACACAACTGAAAAAGCCTTAGGTTATTTCTGAGTTTTCCCGTCAGACTCTGGGGCGCGGTCTCAGCGCGAACCGAGCATCCGCTCGATCACCGCCCACAATTGCGGGTCGTTGAAATCCTCGACCACCAGATGGGCGCCGGCGGCCAGTAGAGCCTCGGGGCTCTGGCTGGTGGCCAGGCCGACGGTGAAGATCCCGGCCCCGACCGCGGCAGTCAGGCCGGGGATCGAGTCCTCGAAGGCAATCCCGGCCTCGGCGCTGGCACCCAGGCATTCCAGGCCGGTGAGGTAGGGCAGCGGATCGGGCTTGGCCCGCGGTAGCTCCTCGGCCACCAGCACCGTGTCGAAGCGATCGCCCAGCCCCAGCACGGCCAGCATGTGCTCGGCGTTGGCCCGCGGCGCATTGGTCACCACGCACACGCCAATGGCGCGTTCCCGGGCGAAATCCAGCAGGCGCAACAGGCCCGGCATCGGCGTCAGCTGCGGCGACAACTGGCGAAAGCGCAACTCCTTGCGGTCGGCAAAGGCCTCGTGCTCGGCTACCGAGCGCTGCGGAAACAGGTAGCGGCACATATTGGCATTGGCCTGGCCACTGACATGGGCCTCGAACTCTTCCTGGGTGAACACCCGGCCATCTTCCTCCAGCAACAACTGCTGCAATGCCAGCAGGTGCAGTTGGTCGGTGTCGGTCAGGGTGCCGTCGAGATCGAAAAGCAGGGCATTGAGCATGGCGCGATTCCTGTCAGGGCCGGTGGCTGAAGCGGTTAAGCCAGGCATCGTAGCAGGGCGAAGATGCCTTGATCGAGAACAGGGCGGTTCGTGGTGTGGGATTTATTCCTAATGCACCTGAGCCTGGAGTTGCAAACAGGTACAAAGGCCTTGGGGGATTTCGTCTGCGTGCTACTTCGGGGGAGGCTGGAGGTAGTGGCAGGTGACCACATAACGGCATTGGCACAGCTTAAGGTTTGGCCCTGTCGTGCTTACACTGCCCCAAGCGCTCAGTATCCGTGCCACTTCCTTCGCTTGTGTCAATGTTGCCGTTCAGGTCGAGGTAAATCTTTGTGTTTGGCCACTTGGGCGTGATTCCTACGCAGTGGTCTCTACCCGTCTTGCTCCGCCAGTAAAACATCATAAAAAACTCATCATCAGGAAAAATGAATCCGTTATCTCCAGTGGACTCCCCTGGATGGATGCCCCCCCTATATATCCTGTGCTGTGTATTCCAGACGTATCGAAGCTCCTCTTTTCCGTCCTGGGAGTAATAGACGGAGACTGTGGGGGTCGCCACGTACCAAAATGCGACAGGGGCAAGCAGGAGAAGTAAAAGCACTCGCCTGACATACCGAGTTTTAGATTTCTTTACATTTGTGGACAATGGCACCATCCCCCCATTCCTCTGGTGTAATTGCAAGAACTTCATCCATGATCATCTTTGCCGTGATGCCTCCATTAGGGTGTTGGCTATAAAGCTTCATCCCTATGTTGATTGATATACGGTCGGGGACATCGTCCCAAGCCCGAAGCCCATCAATGCCTGCGGATCGCTGCGGTCCCCTGCGTTCATTCCACTTCTGGATCTTTCGCAGTGAGTCTGAAACGATTTGCTCAGCTCCGGCCCCGTCTAACAGGACGCTCTCCGAAAACCCACCTGCCAACCCCACATAGCCATAGTGGATGTTCGACCAAATGTCGTAGTAATAGTCATAGCCCCCTTGCTTATGCCGTACCTCTCCGTCAAATAGTTTTAATAACTTTGGTTTGTGGTCCCAGGGTCGATTCTGCCCGACTCGCTCGGTCCAGATAGCAAAAGCTTTCGCTTTCTTCCCTAGCGCCAAGCTATGGAAGTCAGGGTGCTGGCCGAGCCTCATGTAGAAAGGCAATGCGGCGTATTTGCGGGCTTCCTCTGCCAGGTCAAAGCTATTCAAATCTTTCATTTGGCGTACAGACGGGCTGTTGATGTTGGTATTCATCTCGCCCGCAATATAGGCCGCCAGCTCTTCCATCCTATCGGGGTCATTACAGACCTTTTCTTCAGGCGCCTTGGAGGCCGCGCTCGGATCGACCAAGGCATTTGCAGCAGTGGCCTTTTCGATCAGCCTTGGGTCGGCCAACAAGGTTGCCATCTTTTCATCATCGACAGAACCATCAGGCCGAAACACCCCAAGCATTGCAAAGTTGATGATTGCGGCCCCTGGAGCGGGTCCAAAGAAGGTATTGGGTGATCCAGTGATGATCGTCCCGCCGTGGCTGGTAGGGCTACCCAGATGAGCCATGGGACGACCGTTCAGAAGAATGGAAGGAAACCCTGTGGTAATGACCGCACCACAGCCGCACCTGTCGCCGACTCGGGCCGCGCCCATGGAGTTGATGTTTATGTCGCCGGAAGCGAAAGCAATCGAAGTGGTGCCGTGACCGGGAAGAGGGCAGACATGTTTGTCGCCCAGGCGAGCGGAAGAAAGCATGGGAGTACATCATCCTTGTGCGTTGACTGATCCGTGGGGCTATGGCTCGTTGTAGAGCTCCGCGAGCCTATTCAGGCGCACCAGGGCAAGGCTTTAGGACGATTCTGAAATGTGCTGGCGCCATCGCTGCGATGGCTGATTGGTTCCCTCATCGCCGTGTATGTCTCAGAGTGGAACAGTTGTCGCGAAATTAAACGCGTCAGGCAGTCGATTGCCTGGGAGAGGTGCCCTGGGACTGCAGCAAGCCCTTGATAAAACGCATCATTTGTAAGCTGGCACGCTCCGTGTATTGCTCACCTCAGCCGTTTCTCTTGCCTCCGTGCCCGGCGCCACCGGCCATGGCAGAAACCATAAAAACGACGCACAACAATAATAAAGCTCTCTAATAAAAAGCTCCGTGGAGGTCCGACCTTGATCAAGAGAACACTCCGAGCAGGCATGTCCAGCGGCCTGCTGGCGCTGGCGGTCTGCGCCGCCTTGCATTCCCCTCCCAGCCTCGCGGCGCGCGATGCCCAGGCCATCCTCAAGGAAACCTGCCAGGGCTGTCACACCCCGGAAGCAGGTAATGCCTTGAGCCGCATCAGCCACCAGCGCAAGACCCCGGAAGGCTGGCTGATGAGCATCGCCCGCATGCAGGTCATGCATGGCCTGCAGATCAGCGACGACGATCGCCGCACCCTGGTCAAATACCTGGCCGACACCCAGGGCCTGGCGCCTAGCGAAACCGACGGCGTGCGTTATGCCCTGGAGCGGCGCCTGAACACCGTGGAGAAGTTCGACGAACAGACCAGCCAGATGTGCGGCCGCTGCCACTCCGGCGCGCGGGTCGCCCTGCAGCGGCGTCCGGCCCAGGAGTGGGAACGCCTGGTGAACTTCCACCTCGGCCAATGGCCGTCCCTGGAATACCAGGCGCTGTCTCGCGATCGCGACTGGTTCGACCTGGCGCGCAAGGAGATGGTGCCGCTGCTGGCCAAGCGTTATCCGCTGGACAACCCGGCCTGGGCAAAATGGTTGAGCAGCGCGCCCAAGGCCGAGACTCTGGCGGGCGACTGGAGCTTCAGCGGCCACCTGCCGGGCAAGGGCGAACTGGCCGGGGTGATGAGCGTCAGCGCCGAGGGCAATGACAGCTTCAAGGTCAGCGTCAAAGGCCAGTACGCCGACGGCAGTCCGTTCAACGGCGAGGGCAGCGCGATTCTCTACAGCGGCTACGAATGGCGCGGCAATGTCAGCATCGACGGCGTGAGCATGCGCCAGGTGTTCGCTGCCAAAGGCAACGAATTGCAGGGCCGGATGTTCGAGGCCGAGCACGACGAACGCGGCCTGGACTTTATCGCCGCCAAGCAGGGCAGTAGTCGTTTACTGGCGGTGCAGCCGGGTTACCTGAAGGCTGGCGCCGAAACCGAGGTCACCCTGATTGGCAGCGGCCTAACCGGCAAGCCGAGCTTTGGCAAAGGCGTGGAAGTGGTTGAAGTCATCGAGCAGAGCCCGCAGCGGATCAAGCTCAAGCTCAAACTCAAGGCGGCCGCCAATGCCCAACCGGGCCTGCGCAACGTCACCGTCGGCACGCTGAAAGGCCCGACGCTGTCGGTCTACAGCACAATCGCCGAAGTCAAAGTCGTGCCTGAGTTCTCGGTGGCGCGGATCGGCGAGGGCGGTGGCTCGACGCCCAAGGTCCAGGGCCGCTTCGATGCCGAGGCCTGGGGCAAGGGCGCCGATGGCAAGCCGTATCGCATCGGCGTGTTCCCGGCGCAGTGGAAGGTCGAGGCCTTCGACGAACGCGCCAAGGAGGACGAAGACGTCAAGTTTGCCGGCACCATGCAGGCCGACAGCGGCGTGTTCATTCCGGGCGATGCCGGGCCGAACCCGCAGCGCAAGATGTCCACCAACAACGCCGGCAACCTCAAGGTGATCGCCGCCGTCGACGACGCAGGAAAGTCCCTGACCGGCGCAGGCCACCTGATCGTCACCGTGCAACGCTGGAACAATCCACCCATTCCCTAAGGCGCGGTCCGTGACTTGAGACACCCTTTCGGAATGACCGCAGGCCCCGTGAAAAGGGGCCGGCACAGGAGGTTTGCAATGGGCGCTATCTTGAATCTGGTCGAACGCAACCTGCATGAAGTGCAGGTCGATGCCGACCGCATGTTGTTCCATATCCCCAGCAGTTCGCTGTTCGCCAGCGACGAGTTGACCGGCACCATCATCGACACCTTGCGTGGCCCTGGCTGCACCCCGGAGGACCTGGTCCAGCGCCTCGGCGCACGGTTCAACGGCGAGGAAATCAACGAAACCCTGCGCGAGCTGATCGCCCTGGAACTGGTCAGCGACGGCTCACCATTGACCCCGGAGATCGCCGTCAAGCGGGTCGAGCGCACGGCGATCAACACTGTGGTGCTCAACGTCAACACCGGCTGCAACCTGAGTTGTACCTACTGCTACAAGGAAGACCTGGACAAGCCCTCGGCGGGCAAGAAGATGGACGTCGAGACGGCCATCGCCTCGGTGGAAATGCTGCTCAAGGAATCCCCCGATGAACAGCGTTTCACCCTGGTGTTTTTTGGTGGCGAGCCGCTGAGCAACCGCAAGCTGATCGAATACATGGTCGACTATTGCGAGAAGCGTTTCCGCGAGGCGGGCAAGTTCGTCGAGTTCGTCATGACCACCAACGCCACCTTGCTCACCGAGGAGACGGTGGACTACCTGAATGCCCACCGCTTTGGCTTGTCGGTGAGCATCGACGGGCCCAAGACCGTGCACGACCGCAACCGCATCACCGTGGGCGGGCAGGGCACCTATGACGTGGTGCGGCGCAAGGCGCAGATGCTGCTGGCGCGCTACGACAGCCGCCCGGTCGGTGCGCGGGTGACCTTGACCACCGGCGTCACCGACGTGGAAACCATCTGGGACCACCTGTTCAACGAACTGGGGTTCGCCGAGGTCGGGTTTGCCCCGGTGACCTCGGGCGATATCAGCAGCTTCAACCTCACCGGCGAGGAACTGATCGAAGTCTTCGCCAGCATGAAGCGCCTGGGCCGGCGTTACCTGGAGGCGGCCCTGGAGCATCGCAATATCGGCTTCTCCAACCTGCACCAGCTGATCACCGATATCCACGAAGGCCACAAGAAGGCGCTGCCCTGTGGCGCCGGGCTGAAGATGCTGGCGGTGGACCACAAGGGCGAGCTGAACCTGTGCCACCGCTTTACCGGCTCATCGCTGCCGACCTTCGGCAATGTGCGCGACGGCGGGGTGAAGCAGATGGAACTCAACGACTTCCTGTCGCAGCGCCTGGACCGCAGCAACACCGGCTGCGACAGCTGCCGCATCCGCAACCTGTGCTCCGGCGGCTGCTACCACGAGAGCTACGCCCGCTACGGCGACCCGGCGCACCCGACTTATCACTATTGCGAACTGATGCGTGACTGGGTGGATTTCGGCATCGAGGTCTACAGCCGGATCATGGCCCACAACCCTGCGTTCATCAGCAGTTACATCACTCCGCGCAAGGCTCACTGACATGAAACATCTCAAGCCGATCAATAACAAAGCCCAGAAGCTGGAACAGGCCGCCGACGAGAACCGTATCGAAGAGGTGGTCGCCATGAGTTCGGTGGCCGGTTGTGCCTCGACCACCGACCCGGGCTGGGAAATCGATGCCTTCGGTGGCGTGTCGTCCTTGTGCCAGCCGATGGAGGCCGACCTCTACGGTTGCTCCGACCCCTGCTGGTGGCCGGCCCAGGTGCCGGACATGATGAGCACCTACCCCGACTGGAACAAGGACGCCCAGGCCTCCAACGAGAACTGGCGCAATCTTGGCACCGTGTTCCCCAAAGACAAGTAATCGGTCAGTAGAAGGATTCCAGCATGCTTCGCAAAAATGCCTGCGGCCTGGCCGCTTCCGTGATCCTGGGCGCCTGTTCCCTCGGCGTTCTGGCCGACGACAACACCGACAACAAGGCCCTCAACGCCGGCCATGAATACATGGTCACCACCAACTACCCGAACAACCTGCACGTGATCGACCTGGCCAGCGACACGCTGTACAAGACCTGCAAGATGCCCGACGCCTTCGGCCCCGGCACCGTGCAGCTGGCGCCGGACCGCAAGGTCGCCTACGTGCTGAACAACCACTACGCCGATGTCTACGGCGTCGAGCTGGACAGCTGCAAGCAGGTGTTCCACGCCAGCATCACCCAGCAACCGGGGGAAAAGGCCCGCTCGATGTTCGCTTTCACCCTCAGCCACGACGGCAAGGAGCTGTACACCGTGGCCAACCCGACGTTGATGCTCAACGACCGTTATGAGGTCAAGCCGCCGCGGCTGGACGTCTATGCCACCGACGCCGGGCTCAAGGCCAAGCCGGTGCGCAGCTTCCCGGCGCCACGGCAGTTGACCATCATGCAGAGCGGCGACGACGGCTCGCTCTATGTGGCCGGGGCGGACGTGTACAAGGTCGACGTCAAGACCGGCAAGTTCAACGTGCTGATCCCCAGCCGCCACTGGAAACGCCCGAACTACAGCGCGCCGGACGTGCTCTACGTGTGGAACCAGCAGACCTACCGGCATGATTTCTCGCTGCTCTACACCGCCGCCAAGTTCAAGGACAAGAAACAGGACCCGGCCACCGCCGAGTACCTGTACGGCCTGTTCAGCATCGACTTGAAAACCGGCAAGACAGAAACCACCGACTTCGGCCCGCTGACGGAGATCTACTTCAGCGGCATGCGCTCGCCGAAGGACCCGAACCTGATGTTCGGCGTGCTCAACCGCCTGGCCAAGTACGACATCAAGCAGAAAAAACTGCTCCAGGCCGCCACCCTGGAGCATTCCTACTACTGCATTTCGTTCAACAAGGCGGGTAGCAAGATCTACCTGGCCGGGACCTTCAACGACGTGGCGATCTTCGATGCCGACAGCCTGAAGCAGATCGGCAGCATCAAGCTGCCGGGCGGGGACATGGCGATCACCACGGCCCAGGTGTTTGTGCGCTAGGCGTTGCTACCGCTATCGCGAGCAAGCTCGCTCCTACTAGGGAACCGCATTCCTCTTGTAGGAGCGAAGCTTGCTCGCGAAAAATCTCAAGATCGCCGCCGATTCAATTCCCCGGCACCGGACAGCTCAGGTCGCCTTCCTGGCACTTGAGGTAGGTCTTGAACGCCTCGACCCGGGCCTTGGTCAGGTCGGTGGTGCAGTTGCTGTAGATCAACGGATAGACGCTGCCACCGGCGACGCCCGAGGCGGCGAACCCGCACTCCGCATCCCGAAAGGCCACCCAGGCGCGCTGGGCGCTGACCAGCAGCTTCTTGCCGTCCGGGTTGTCCTTCAGGCGCTGGGTGATGCGCTGGTAAAGCGTGTTCAGCTCCTTGTCCGCCGCCTGGTGCTGCTGGGCGGCGCACTGGTTCATGGCAGTCTGGGTGGTGGCGTTGGCACAGTCGGCGGCCTGCGCCAGCGGGGTCAGCAGCAGGGGCGCCAGGGCCAGCAGAAAACGTGGGTTCATGGTGATTCTCGCGATGGGCAATTAAGGGGGCATCAAGGACGTTTTGCGGGCCGCCGGGTTCCGGCTGGCGACGGGTCGTTGGCCTGCATCCTAGCCCCAGTGACGACCGCATGTCCGTCTTTGCGGAAAAATGCAACTTAAAGGTTGCTCTTCTGCGAGAGCGAGCTAGGGTTTGATCACTGGAGGTGACCCATGAACTCATCAGATCGCATCGAAAGAAAGATCCTGCTCAAGGCAACCCGTTCCCGTGTCTGGGCCGCGCTGGCCGATGCCGAGGCCTTTGGCAGCTGGTTCGGCGTGGCGCTCGCGGGCCAGCGTTTTGTCGTCGGGCAACGCACCCGGGGGCAGATTACCTACCCCGGGTATGAACACCTGGTCTGGGATGTGCTGGTAGAGCGGCTGGAGCCCGAGCACCTGTTCGCCTTCAGCTGGCACCCGTACGCGGTGGAGCCTGGAGTCGACTATTCCACCGAGCCCAGCACCCTGGTGCAATTCGAACTCGAAGACCTGGACGGCGGCACCTTGCTGCGGGTGGTCGAGTCGGGGTTCGACGGCATTCCGCCCGAGCGGCGGCTCAAGGCGTTTCGCATGAACAGCCGCGGCTGGGACGAACAGATGAGCAATATCGAGACCTACCTTGGCCCCTGACACTTCTTCCACATCCCTGTTGCCGGTGGCGGCATCGCTGGACGGCTCGGCCATGATCTTCGCGGCACTGGGCGACGAGACCCGCCTGCGGCTCGTCGCCATCCTGTGTGGCGGCGGTGCCCTGTCGATCACCCAATTGACCCTCGGCACCGACATCAGCCGCCAGGCGGTGACCAAGCATCTGCAGGTGCTGGCGCAGGCCGGGCTGGTGCGCGATGCCAAGCTGGGGCGCGAGCGCCTGTGGGCGTTCGAGCCGGGCCGGCTGGCCGAGGCCCGGCGCTCGCTGGAGGTGATCAGCCAGCAGTGGGATCATGCCCTGGGTCAATTGCAGGCCTTTGTCGAGTCATAACGGAAATCATCACGGATGTTCGAGTTTTACCTGAAACGCTGGAACCTGCAGGTCGATGGCGCGCCCATCGTTACGCCTGGCAGCCACTTGTTGCCGGTGCGCCTGGACGACGCGCCGGCCATGCTGAAGATCGCCCTCGACGACGAGGAAAAATACGGCAACCGCCTGATGGTCTGGTGGGCCGGGGAGGGCGCCGCCCGGGTCTACGCGCACCACGGCGATGCCTTGCTGATGGAACGGGCCATGGGCCGGCGCTCGCTGATGCAGATGGCCCTGGCCGGCGAAGACGACGAGGTCAGCCGGATCGTCTGCGCCAGCCTGGCACGCCTGCATGCGCCACGCTCGACGTCCTTGCCGCCATTGTTGACCCTGCCGGAATGGTTCAAGGCCCTGCGCCCGGCCGCCCGGCGCGCGGGCGGGATTTTCCTGCGCTGCCTGGCCACCGCCGATGAACTGCTGGCGGCCCCTCGGGAACAGGTGGTGCTGCACGGCGATATCCATCACGACAATGTGCTGGATTTCGAGGCGCGCGGCTGGCTGGTGATCGATCCCAAGCGGGTCATGGGCGAGCGCGGCTTCGACTTCGCCAACCTGATCTGCAACCCGGACCTGGCGACCAGCAGCGATCCGCAGCGCTTCACCCGCCAGGTCGAGGTCATCGCCCAGGCCGCGGGGCTGGAGCGCAAGCGCCTGCTGCAATGGGTGCTGGCCTATACCGGGCTGTCCGCCGCCTGGTTCCTGGAGGACGGCGACGTGCCCAGCGCGGAACACGAACTGCAGGTGGCGGAGTTGGCCATCCACGCCCTGGAAGGCCTGGACTAGTGGGTTTCGGGGCCTAGGGGTTTTGGTAAGTCGCCCTATGGCGAAAGGCTTACATGCGCTGGCTGCTTTCTCGTCTGTTGCCGATTGGGCGACAGGCTTAATCTTCATTCACCAACTGCAGCGCAGGACGCGCTCAGGGTCATGGATGACCGACCATGTGCAAGGATGCAGCGACAGGATGTCGTAATGGTCTTGAAAAAAACCCGCTTCGGCGGGTTTTTTTTCGCCTGTGGAAAAGCTAGAGGTGACGGATTTCCTCCGGCACATGCCCCCAGTTGTCGTGGCGACCGTCGGCGTAGTGCACCGGGGCTGCAAGCAGCTCCTGCAGGTCGATGTCGTCCAGGGTCATCACCTGCACCGCGACATAGTCGCCACCGATTTCCTGCACATGACCGCGTCCGAAGGGGCGCACGCCGCAATGCTTGCAGAACAGATGATGGGTATTGCCGCTGTTGAACCGATAGTCGCTCAGCACCTGTTCGCCGCTGAGCAGGCGAAAGGCCTTGGGAGCGATGATCGCGTTCCAGTTGCGGGTCTTGCTGCAGATCGAGCAATTGCACTTGTTGGTGCCCTGGCTCAAGTCGATCTCGGCTTCATAGCGCACGGCACCGCAATGACAGCTGCCGGTGTAAGTCTTGTGCATTGCAAGGCTCCTGAGGGAAGGCTAGGCCAGAGTGTAGAAGCTGGCGGAACACTCTGTCGGCTTGGCGGGAAATGTACGGCGGCGCGGAAAAGGCCGAAGACCGCAGCCGTGGAAGCCGAGTTTCGCGTCAAGATCCCGGACGACGAAGCCGATGCAGGTGATCGGCTACGTCCGGCAGGCCAGTGAGCAAGCAGTCCCGGCCTGACGTCGGTCAAGCGAAGATGCGGCCAGGGCTCAGCTGGCCGATAAGGTTGCTCTGACGCGCATCTTTCTTTCCCCCAGCGTGCGCAGGTCTCAGGCCTGTTGCCACTGCGCCACGACCCTGTCGACTATCTCGCCGCGCTGTTTGATGGAATTGGCCGCGAGTCGCTGGGCTTCTTCCACCACCGCTTTGGGCGCTGTCCGTGGGCTACCGGCCGCGAAAGGCGGAGCCGGGGCGTACTCCAATTGCAACTGCACCCGCTGCGCCGTTGCCTCGCCGAACAGTTCGCCGGCCAGGGTCAGGGCAAAATCGATCCCGGCGGTAATCCCGCCACCGCTCAACAAATTGCCGTCGCGCACCACGCGCTCCTGCACCGCAATCGCCCCCAGCGCTTCCAGCAAATGGTGGTAGGCCCAATGGGTGGTGGCGCGTTTGCCACGCAGCAGCCCGGCGGCGCCGAGCACCAGGGAACCGGTGCACACCGAAGTGACATAACGCGCCTGTGCCGCCTGCTGGCGGATGAAGTCGAGGGTCTGCGGGTCCTCCATCAATGGCCCGACACCGGCGCCGCCGGGAATGCAGATCACGTCCAGCGGCGGGCAGTCGGCGAAGCTGGTGGTCGCCTGTAGCACCAGGCCGGTGCTGGCGGTGACCGGCCCGCGCGCCTTCCAGACCAGATGCACCTGCACGTCCGGCAGCGACGCGAGCACATCGTAGGGGCCGGTCAGGTCGAGTTGCTGGACATTGGGGAACAACAGGAAACCGATCTGCAGCGTCATGGGGTATCTCCCTGGAGAAGTTCGAAGGTGTCCGCTCTCATGGGGCTGGACGGTTCGACTCTAGCGCCCTAGGCTTTGGCGAATACGCCAACCTACCCACGATTTACGCCAACCATGCCCCAGACCGCCAGAACCGTCCATGTACTGACCTTCGCCAACGCCCAGGTGCTCGACGTCACGGGCCCGCTGCAGGTGTTTGCTTCGGCCAACGACCTGGCGCGGCATAAAGGCTTGCCGCTGCCCTATGCGGTGAACGTGATCACCGCGGACGACGGGCCGGTGACCACCTCGGCCGGGCTGGCGCTGCTGGCCGAACCCTTGCCGGCGCCGGGCACGCCCTGCGACACCCTGATCATCGCCGGCGGCTGGGGCGTGTACGCCGCGGCCGAAGACCCGGAACTGGTGGCCTGGGTCCGCCAGCAGGCCGCGCTGGCACGGCGGGTGGCGTCGGTGTGCACCGGGGCTTTTTTGCTGGCCGCCAGCGGCTGGCTCGACGGACGCCGGGTGGTCACCCACTGGACCCGCTGCGAGCAACTGGCGCGGCAATACCCGCGCTTGCGGGTGGAGGCCAACCCGATCTTCATCAACGAGGGGCCGGTCTGGACCTCGGCCGGCGTCACCGCCGGGATCGACCTGGCCCTGGCATTGGTCGAGGCGGACCTGGGGCACGCCATGGCGCTGGACGTGGCCCGGCAACTGGTGGTGTTCCTCAAGCGCCCGGGCGGCCAGTCGCAATTCAGCGCGACCCTGGCCCTGCAAAAACAGGGCAGCCGCTTCGACGACCTGCACGCCTGGATCGCCGAAAACCTCGGTCGCGACCTGAACCTCCCGACCCTGGCCGAACAGGCCGGCATGAGCGAACGCAGCTTTGTCCGCCACTACCGCGCCGACACCGGCCAGACCCCGGCCCGGGCCATCGAACAGATCCGCGTGGAAAGCGCCCGGCGCCTGCTCGGCGACAGCTGCGTACCGATCAAGCGCATCGCCGTGCAGTGCGGCTTCGGCAGCGAAGAAACCCTGCGCCGCAGCTTCCTACGGCTCGTGGGCGTGACGCCGCAGGCGTATCGGGAGCGTTTTTCACCGGAGGGGGAGAGGGTGGTTCCGTGAGCAGATTCCTGCGTCAGCACCAGTAATGGCTGTCAGTCATTTGGAGAACGCTGGGGTGAAGTCCACTGCGCAACTTTTTGCGCAGTAGGTTGTGGATAAGTCTGTGAGTAATCCTTTGCAGACCTTTAATTACAGGATGTACAGAGCAGTGCGCAACTTCTTGCGCAGTATTGCGCAAAAAGTTGCGCACTTTTTCCGGTTTTGACCTGACGTTCTGGCTGCCGGGTGCCCCTTGGCCAATCTAAATTCTTGATCGGAAATGGTTCTTCACTGGCTGGCACAGCTTTTGATGCTCCACTGGCCACCTGGCAGGCAATCGTGCCGTCCGGTCTGAGTTCTTGAGCAAGGAGAGCATCCATGGCAACACCAGCGTACATGTCCATCACCGGCACCAAACAAGGCCTGATCACCGCCGGTGCCTTCACCGCTGACTCCGTTGGCAACACCTACCAGGAAGGCCACGAAGACCAGGTCATGGTTCAGGGTTTCCAGCACGAAGTCATCATCCCGCGTGACCCGCAGTCCGGTCAGCCAACCGGCCAGCGCGTACACAAACCCGTGGTCATCACCAAGGTTTTCGACAAGGCTTCGCCCCTGCTGCTGGCGGCCCTGACTTCCGGTGAGCGCCTGACCAAGATCGAAATCCAGTGGTTCCGCACTTCGGCTGCCGGTACCCAGGAACACTACTACACCACGGTTCTGGAAGACGCGATCATCGTCGACATCAAGGACTACATGCACAACTGCCAGGATCCGGCGAACGCGCACTTCACCCACCTGGAAGACGTGCACTTCACCTACCGCAAAATCACCTGGACCCACGAAGTCTCCGGTACTTCCGGTTCCGATGACTGGCGTTCCCCGGTCGCCGGCTAAGCTTTGCAAGCATTACCCCATCGACTCGCACCGCGGGTCGCTGGGGCTGTACCCACGAAAGCTTTTGCGTTCGTTGATGCCCGATATGGATATCGAGGGGCGTGGCAGCATTGCACGAGGAACAAGGAATGTTCGCGCCGGCCAATCAGACCCATTTCAGCCTGACCATCGATGGGGCGGACAGCGACTTTCAGGTCTTGTCCTTCACCGGCCGGGAAGTGCTCAACCAGCCCTTCGCCTTTGAACTGGAACTGGTCAGCGAAAAGGCATCCCTGGACCTCGAAGGTCTGTTGCACAAACTGGCTTTTCTACAGCTCGCCCAGAGCGGCACAGGCATTCACGGGCTGGTCTACAGCATCGCCCAGGGCGAAACCGGCAAACGCCTGAGCCGCTATCGCATCTCCCTGCGTCCGCAACTGACGTATCTGGCGCACCGGATCAACCAGCGCATCTTCCAGCAGATGACGGTGCCGCAGATCATTGCCCGAGTGCTGGAAGAGCACGGCATCCTCGCCAGCGATCACAAGTTCCAGCTGGGCGCGGTCTATCCCGAGCGCGTCTACTGCGTGCAGTACGACGAGAGCGATCTGCATTTCATCCAGCGCCTGTGCGAGGAGGAGGGCATTCACTACCACTTCCAGCACAGCAAACAGGGCCATTTGCTGGTGTTTGGCGATGACCAGACAGCGTTTCCCAAACTGGCGCCCGTGACCTACCAGCAGGACTCCGGGATGGTCGCCGACACGCCGGTGATCAAGCGGTTCGGCCTGCGCCTGAACACTCGTACCAGTCGCACCACACGCCGCGATTACGACTTCACCAAGCCGCGGATCGAGTTGGAAAGCGATGCCAAGGGCAATGTCCAGCCGGATCTGGAGGACTACGACTACCCGGGTCGCTTCGTCGATCGCGAGCGAGGCAAGCACCTGGCCACTAGGGCCCTGGAACGTCATCGCAGCGACTATCGGCTGGCCGAAGGCAGCAGCGACCAGCCGCTGCTGGTCAGCGGGCATTTCCTGGCCCTGACCGAACACGGCAACGCGGCCTGGAATGACCTATGGCTGCTCACCGAGATCACTCACGAGGGCAAGCAGCCGCAGGTGCTGGAAGAGTCGGTGACCAGCGATACCCCTGACGACAAAGACGATTTTCACCAGGGTTACCGCAATCGGTTCAGCGCCATTCCGTGGGACGTACCGTACCGTCCGCCGCTGGAACATCCGAAACCGAAGGTGCTCGGCACCCAGAGCGCGGTGGTCACAGGGCCCGAGGGCGAAGAGATCTATTGCGACCAGTACGGTCGGGTAAAAGTACAGTTCTTCTGGGACCGCGAAGGCCAGCATGACGACAAGACCACGTGTTGGATGCGTGTGGCGTCCAATTGGGCCGGCCAGAATTTTGGTGCGATTTCCCTGCCGCGGGTCGGCATGGAAGTGCTGATCAGCTTTCTCGAAGGCGACCCCGACCAACCGTTGATCACCGGCTGCCTGTATCACGGGGTTCATCTGCCGCCTTACAAACTGCCGGACTTCAAGACCCTGGCCACGGTCAAGAGCAAGGAATACAAGGGCAGCCGTGGCAACGAACTGCGGATCGACGACACCACCAGCGAGATCAGCATCGCCCTGCGCAGCGACCACGGCGCCAGCGCCCTGAACCTCGGCTATCTGACCCACCCACGGCCGTCCGGCGGCCAGCCACGGGGTGAAGGCTTCGAGCTGCGCACCGATCGCCATGGCGCCCTGCGTGCGGCGGCCGGTCTGCTGCTGACCACCGAGCCGCGCCCCAACGAAGCCAAGCATCACAAGGATCTACCGGAAACCGCCGAGCGTCTGGCCACCGCCGCCGACCAGCAGGACGGTTTCGCTATCCAGGCCCGCGAGGTGCAGGCGCAAGAGTCGGGCGATCAGGACGATGTGGCCAAGGCCTTGAAGAGCCAGCACCAGGGCATTCTCGGCAGTGGCCCGGCGAACATGAGTGCCAACGAATTTCCGGAATTCACCGAACCTCATCTGGTACTCGCCAGCCCGGCCGGCATTGCCCTGACCACTCCACGCTCGAGCCACATCGCCACTGGCGAACACCTGGCCTTGAGCAGTACCGGGCACACCAGCCTGTCGATCGGCAAGCGCCTGCTGGCCAGCGCCAGCCAGGGTATGCGCCTGTTTGTGCAGAATCTGGGCTGGCGCCTGGTGGCCGTCTCCGGCGACATCGACGTCAAGGCCCTGAAAGACAGCATCAATCTGCTGGCCAAGCTCAATATCACTGCCAACGCCGACCGCATCACCATCACCGCCAAGACCGAACTGGTGATCCAGGGCGGCGGCAGCGCCACCACCTACAACGCCGGCGGCATCACCCACGCCACCACCGGCCCCTATACCGCCCACGCGGCGAACTTCGCCTACACCGGGGCGAAGAGCCTGGCCGGCACCTTTCCCGAACCACCGAAACCGGGCAAGGGCAACCTGGAGTTGTTCAACCAGTACGCCAATCTGCAAGGGATCAAGGGCGGTGATTTCGAAGTGATCGACGCCTTGGGCAAAAGCCTCAAGGGCACGCTCGACACCAAGGGCTTTGCCAGCGTTGCCGGTGCGGCTCCGGGCCCGGCACGGGTGAAATTCGGGGTCGATCCGGCGGACACCTGGAGCGATGGCAGCTACATCGGCAAGCCGGAATGGCCACGCGAACCAGCAGGCGCCGAGAGTATCCCGGCCCAGGTCCAAACCCTGGTGGCCCAGGTGTTGCCGAGCGCCGGCAACGGCAAGGAGCTGCTGGAGAAGGGCGCGGCTCTGGCCAAGACCGGCATGGGCGCCGTCCAGACCGGAATGGGCGCACTGCAAACCGCCCAGCAGGTCAAGGGCGCACTGCAGGCCGGGGCTGCGGGGATACCGCAGCTGGCCAGCGCGGCCATGCCGAGTGCTTCGACGCTGCTCGGTGCCGCCAGCAAGGCCGGCAAATTGCCAAGCTTGCCCGCTGCCCCATTGCCCAAGCCTTCGATTCAGACACCGGGGGTGAGCCCCGTTTCAAAGCTGCTGCCAGGTGAGTTCATTTCATGACTGCCCAGACTCCTGCTCCCGCCGCCAAACCCCGCGCACCTCAGGTTGCCGTCGCCCCGCTCAACGCCATCGATATCAAGGACGTCGGACGTGGCGCCGCCAAATTCGACGCCTGGTTGCAGTCCATCAGCGGCGGCATAGTCACCCTCGATCGAGTCAAGAACGTCGCGGGCGCCTTGCCGGTGGTGGGCAACATCATGGCGCTGGTCGATGCCCTCGGCGACATCGTGACCCTGGCCAAAAGCAAGAAGCGTGAAGTGCTCGACTGGGTCAGCCTGGGCATCAACCTGATCGGCGTGCTGCCCGCGCCGCCGACCATGGCCTCGGCACGCATGACCCTGCGCCCGACCCTGGGGCTGGTGCGCCAGGAACTGCGTAACAGCGCCAAGATGTTGCTGGGCGACTCGCTGATCGAAGTGCTGATCGGCCATCTGAATGCCTCCATCGTCGGCACCATCGATGACTTCGTGAAACAGGCGCAACCCAAGCTGGCGGGGATTCTCGACGACGCTGGCAAACTCGGCCAAAGCGCGGTGAACGAGATCGCCAAGGGGCTGGAGACCGTGGTCAACGGCAAGCTCGATGCCAAGGGCGATCTCAAGGCCGCGGGCTCCAAGATCACTGCGGCCCGTGGCCAGTTGCTGCATAACCCCAAGGCAGCCATCAGCAATATCTTCGGTGCTGCTTTCAGTGCCTATAAAGCCGCCGGCAAGGGCGTGGCCAACAGTGCGGCGAAGAACCTGCTGCCCGAGAAAGCCAAGGCACTGGTGCTCAGCAACACCTCCATGCTGCGTACCTTGGGGGTGGAGCTGCGCACCCAGCTGAAAAAACTCGGCAATCCCGGTGTTCAGCATTCCATCGGCTGGCTGTTGCAGATGCTGGCGGGCTCCGTGGTGACGTGGCGCAAGCGTAAGGCGCATGGTCAGAGCGCTAGCGTCAAACCTGCCGCCACCAGCAAGGCCAAGCGCAAGGCGGGGGAAGGCCAGCTGGAGATGCAGTCAAAGCAGGCAGGCGCGACAGGGGCCGCCAATTGCAAGAAAAACGGTGTCTGTCCGATCACCCCCCACAGCATCAATTTTGCACTGGGTTCGGAGACGTTCCACCACACTGACTTCAGCCTTCCCGGCCCGTTCCCCGTTAACTGGACTCGCACCTACTACTCACGGCTGGATGCCTACGACAAGGGCGCACTCGGCGCCCGTTGGATTACGGAGTTCACCACCCGTTTCGATCGTGTCGACGATGGCCTGGTGTTCCACGCCGCCGACGGCCGCAGCCATGACTACCCCCTGCCCAAGGTCGGCGAGGCTCACTACGACCCGATTGAAAACCTGACACTGATACGCTCCGGCGACAACCAACTGGTGCTGTGCAGTGGCGTCGAGCGCAAGGAAACCTATGTGCGCCGCGGTGAGCGTTATTTGCTGAGCGGCATCGTGCTGCGCAGTGGCGCCGGAATCATGCTGCACTACGAACACCGTCATAACGACGAGCCGGTGCTGTCCGATCTGATCACCTACCAGGGGGACGTGACCAAGGTTCACCTGCAACTCGGCACCCTGATCGACGAGCAAGGCCGCCTGACCGGCCTCTGGGAAATTCGTGACGGTGCGCCTCAGCGCCAGCTGTGCGCCTATCGTTACGACGCTGCGGGCGATCTGATCCAGGCCCAGGACGAAAACGCAGCGGCCTGGAATTATCAGTACCAGCACCATCTGGTCACTCGTTACATCGATCGCACCGGGCGTGGCATGAACCTGCAGTGGCAGGGCCTGGACGCCGATGCCAAGGCGGTACGCGAATGGGCCGATGACGGCAGTTTCGACACCCAGCTGGAATGGGATGAGAACATCCGTCTGACCTATGTCACCGATGCCCATGGCAACGAGACCTGGCACTACTACGACATCCTTGGCTACACCTATCGCATCCGTCATCCGGACGAGCGTTCGGAATGGCTGTTCCGCGACGACGCGAAAAATATCGTGCGCCATGTCCATGCCGACGGCAGCATCGATCGCTACAGCTACGACGAGCGCAGCAACCTGCTCGAACATATCCGTGCCGACGATAGCGTGGTGTATTTCGCCTACGATGATCAGGACCAACTGATCAAGATCAGCGACGCCGAGGGCGGCTTGTGGCTGCGCGGTTATGACGACCACGGCAACCTGGTGGAAGCCGTCGACCCACTGGGCAACAAGACCGAATACGCCTACACCCCGGCCGGACTCCCCAAGGCCATCAAGGATGCCAACGGCGCCGAGAAGAAGCTTGAGTACAACGATGCCGGCCAGTTGGCCAAATACACCGACTGTTCCGGCAAGGCCAGTGCCTGGGAGTACAACAGCCTTGGGCAACTGATCTGCTTCACCGATGCGGCGGGGCAGAGCACCGAATATGAATACAAGGCCGGTCAGTTGGTGCTGATCAAGCACCCGGACAAGACCGAGGAGCGCTTCGAACGCGATGCCGAAGGGCGGTTGCTGGCTTATGTGGATGGCCTGGACCGCTGCACCACTTGGAGCTATACCGCCGCCGGTTTGATCGCCGAGCGGGTGGATGCCGCCGAACAGACCCTGGGCTACCGCTGGGACCGTCTGGGTCGACTGGCGGCCCTGGAGAATGAAAACGGGCAGCGTGCCCATTTCCATTACGATCCGATGGGACGCCTGCTGGAAGAAACCGGTTTCGATGGCCATGTCACCCGTTACCAGTACGACCCTGAAACCGGGCGCCTGGCCAACACCCTCAATGGCGAGCGCAGTATCGCCATGAGCTATGACCCAATGGGGCGCCTGATCGAGCGTCATGCCAGGCTGGGGGATCAAGCGCAAAACGAAACCTTCGCTTACGACGGTAATGGCAAGCTGATACAAGCCAGTAACGAACACAGCCGGCTGCAATGGTTCCACGATCCAGCCGGCAATCTGTTGCGCGAGCACCAGCATTATCTGGGGCTGGAAAAGCCGGTGGTGGCTGTCTGGCAACACGAATATGACGTGCTTAACCAGCGCATCGCGACGGTACGTCCTGATGGCCACAGGGTCAGCTGGCTGACGTATGGCAGTGGTCATCTGCTCGGCCTGCGGTTGGATGATCACGAGTTGGTGGGCTACGAGCGCGACGACCTGCATCGCGAAGTCGCCCGCCACCAGGGTAACCGCCTGCTGCAAACCCAGAGCTGGGACCCGGCCGGGCGTTTGCAGGAGCAGTTGCTGGGCCGTAGCGACGACAAGAGCGCGCTGCTCAAGCGCGAGTACAAATACGATGCTGCTGGCCAACTAACCAATATCAATGACACTCGTCGTGGACCTCTTGATTATCAGTACGACCCTGTCGGTCGTTTGCTTAAAGCCACCAGTCGCTTGGGTGTGGAGACTTTCGCTTTCGACCCGGCCGGCAACCTGCTTGACGACAAGGCTCAAGAGATCCAGCGTCCGCTGGATCAAGACCCGAAGCGCAGCAAGCTGCTGGATAACCTGCTGCGTGAATATGCCGGTACGCATTACCAGTACGACGCTCGCGGCAACCTGATCGAGCGTTGGCACAACGGCAGTTACAGCCGCTTGACCTGGGACCTGTTCGATCGCCTGGTGCATTTCGATGATGCCCGGCTGGAAGTCGATTACGCCTACGACGCCCTCGGCCGCCGCCTGTACAAACACTCCAACGCCCACTACATGCAGCGCCCCGAAGCCGGTTCGCAATGGAATCGCAACGAGCAGGCACGCAAGCAGCGCGAATACGGTTGTGGTTTAACGCTGTTTGGCTGGGACGGCGACAGCCTGGCCTGGGAAAGCAGCCCGGCCCAGCTCGACGGTGAGGCCGGGCGTACCGTTCACTACATCTACGAGCCGGGTACTTTTGTGCCCGTGGCGCAGGCGTTGCGGCATCAGCCGATCGATCTGCCGGGCCAGTCCGACTATAGCGGCGACTACAGCCTGGACGACGATCCACTGTGGAACCACAAACCAACGGCGCAACCGATCGATGCGTTGGCCTGGTATCAATGCGACCACCTGGGCACACCGCAGGAACTGACCGACCAGAATGGTCAGCTTGCCTGGAGCGCTCAGTACAAAGTGTGGGGCGAGGTACGCGAGCAGCGTTCGCAATGGGCGCAGCAGCATGGGGTGAACAACCCGATCCGGTTTCTCGGGCAGTACCATGATCATGAGACCGGGCTGCACTACAACCGGTACAGGTATTACGATCCGATGGTCGGACGATTCATTTCGCAGGACCCGATCAGCTATGCCGGTGGCTGGAACCTTTATGCCTATGCACCCAACCCGGTGGATTGGACCGACCCGTTTGGTTTGACCGGCGATCCAGCCACAGCTACCCATATCACCTATCTGGGGACGGATGCAGAGACCGGCAAACCTTATGTGGGGTATGCCAGCATGCAGGGGAAACAGAGCCCGGCAGACGTCTTGAAATATCGATATGGTAGTAACTTCGAGCGTTTCGGGGGGCAGGCACCTGACATCATCTATGACGGTTATGGGCAGCAGGGTAAAGACACGGCCCGTGGCCTGGAGCAGCGGACGTTCGAGAAGTTTGGTGGCTTGAGCGGAACGGCAAACAAACAGAATCCGGTGGGCGAAAACAATGGTCGGCGAACCGAGTACCTGGAGGCCGCGGACAGTCACTTGAGCAAGAAGGCAGGGGGATGTCCCTGCAAGTCGTAAGGAAGATCAAGGATATGAGCAAGCGGATAGTCTGGAAGAAAGGTGACGTGGTGAGCGTCAAGTTAAGGGACGATTCATTCACGCTGGCCCAGATGTTGACCAGCCCGGTCATGAGGTTTTACGCGGTACATAACACGGACAATGTCTGGGAGGACGTCGACCTCAATCATGAGCAGATCCTCTTCAGTGTGTTTGTGGGGGCGGTTGTCCTGAAAAACATGGTGGTGGACAAAGTAAAAAACAAAACGGTGGTTGCCAGCGGCGTTTTACCAGGGAGCACCTGGATCAAACCCCATATGAACTTTGAAGGCGGCTTTCCCTGGCGCGGCGGCAAGCTGATCGATCTGGGGCCAGAAAGCGATCAGTCCATGACTCAGGCACCTGTGTTGAAGGAACACCTGGTGCTTCCCGAGGACAAGGCCATCATTGCGCAAGTCGAGTTGACCAATATGTGGGGGGATAAGGACCTGGCGGATCGGTTGAACCGTTTTTTCGATACAGGCATCGATCGGGACGACTTGAAATTCGAGGTTTTCCCAGGATTGTGGGACGACCGGGATGCGTTGAGGCCTCTTACCCGTCGTTTGCCCGAGCCGTTCAGATAACGCCTGAGCGAGGTATGGGGCGCGCATGCCAGACGATGGCGCTGGTAGTACCTGGCGTTGCAGGCGTCTGCTTGAAGTACATGGGAAAAGACTGCTCGGTTTGGAAAAGGGTTACTAGATGAATCGGACTTTCATGGCTGATATAGAGGGTGCACTTTCTCAAAACGCTCCTGTTGAGGCTCTAAGGTCAATGATTGTCAGTTTCAATAATGATGGCGTCAGTAAGGAGGAGATATTACAGATGCTGCATGCGGTGGACGGAAAGTTGAGAGGGCAATCCAGAGATAGTGAGGCTGATATCTTGGAGGACATGATCGATATGGTTTCTGGCTATTACGTTGGAAGGAATCTTGATCTGAAATAGTTTTATATTTTTATCTACAACCTTGTTTCTGCGGGAGTACGGTCCTGTGCAAGGCTTGCGGGTTGCCAGGTGCGGGGGACTCGCTGGCTCGAAACCTCGGATGTGATATCAGCGTGCACCCATCCAGTGGCAGCCGAACTTGTACACCTACGAAGCAGTGACTATGAAGATCAAGAAAATCATGGAGGACGAGTCTCAAGGCAATCGCTCATTTGCCCATGAGCACTTGAACCCGACCCAGACCGGGATACTTTCAGCTTTGGATCGACTGGATGCAAAGGCATTCAGTTCAACGATGTTCTTTGTCGATGATGAGCACTTCATGAGTGTCGGCGGCGGGGACAATCGCTATGTCGTATTTATTGCGATGGGCGTAGATCAGAAGCTATTCACCCTGGTCGCCGCCGATGCTTCAAGTGACGAGGTTTGTGATGTCGTTGTAGGCGGGCAGTCCGGCAGCTATCCACAGAATCAGTGCCTGGATAAGGAAAGTGTCCAGAAGGCCCTGCTGTACTTTTCCGAGCATGGGACGGCAGCTCCTGGCTTGATGTGGGAGGTCGAGGGTTAGTTTGGCGAGCCGTTGAAGAGAAAAAAGGCTGCTCGGTTTTGCAGCCATGGCAGATACAGGGCAGGGACAAGACCATGAAAGACGTCATCAGGCTAGGCGACTCCACCACCCATGGCGGCGTCGTTCTCGAAGCGTTTTCCCAGACCAATCTCAACGGCAAACCCATTGCCGGCGTCGGGCACAAAGTCAGTTGCCCGTTGTGCAAAGGCATCTTCCCCATTGCTGAAGGCAGCAGCACCTACAGCGTCGGCGGGGTGCCGGTGGCGCTGGACGGGATGAAGACCGCCTGCGGTGCCGCGCTTATCGCCAGCGGTCCGAAAGGGGCCGTGGTCAGCTAGTGGCTTCCAGTAGTTCCAGCAACGCCTGCAAGGTGGCGTGCGGCGCTTCCTGCGGCACGTTGTGGCCGACCCCGGGCAAGATCCGGCGTTGGTAAGGGCCGGTGAACAGGCCGATGTCCTCATCCTCTTCGCTGGCCGGGCCGACCCCGTCGGCGCCGCCGCACAGTGAGATGGTCGGTACGCGGATCGGCGGCTGTTGCGCCAGGGCCTGCTCGATGTGTTCCAGGCTCGGGTCGCCTGGGGCGTACATGAAGCGATGCCGGTAGGAGTGGATCACCACCTCGACGAAGTCCGGGTTGTCGAACGACGGCGCGCTCAGATCGTAGAGTTCGCGGCCGCGATCCCAGGTCGGCGACCACAGTTGCCACAGCAGTTCGCACAGTTCGCGGCGGTTGGCGGTCAGGCCGTCCACCCCGCGCTGGGTGTGGAAATAATACTGATACCAGAGCCGGTGCTCGGTCTCGGGCGGCCGCGGTTGGGTCGAGCGGGCGATGTCCTGGATGTTGTAGCCGTCGGCGCTCATCAGGCAGCGCACCCGTTCCGGCCACAGGGCCGCGACTATGCAGGCGGCGCGACCGCCCCAGTCGAAGCCGGCGAGGGCGGCTCGGGGGATCTCCAGGGCATCCATCAGGTCCAGCAGGTCCTGGGCCAGCGCCGCCTGTTGTCCGGAACGCGGGATGTCCGGGCTGGCGAAACGGGTCGGTCCATAGCCGCGCAGGTACGGCACTATCACCCGGTAACCGCGCGCCGCCAGCTCGGGGGCAATCTCGTCGTAGCCGCGAGGGTCGTAGGGAAAGCCATGCAGCAGGATCACCGGCGCGCCGTCGGCGGGGCCGTGGTGTTCGTAGGCGATGTGCAGGCGAGGCGTCTGGATGTACTGGACAGAGAGCGAGCTGTTCATGACGGATCCGGTGACAGGGAAAGCAGCAACCTTAGCTCAATCTGCGTGCCTGGCCAGTGTCGCGCCAGGACTTCATCCTTGACGGCATGAAGCGCTGACGAATGTTTCACCTCTCAGTCAGGGGCTACAGGAAAGCGAGCTCGGCGCTGGTAGTGAGGTGCTTGAAATGGTGCTGCCACAACCGCACTCCCAACTGCCCGCTGCGATCCAGTGACGAACCCACCGTCAGGTCGGTGATCAGGGTCGGTTGCAGGCCGGCGTCGAACAGGGCGAAGCCGGCGGCGAGCACGCAGGTGTCGGTCTGGATGCCACAGACCAGCACGCGTTCGGGGGCCAGGCTGCGCAGGTAGGCGATGGTTTCCGGCGTGGGGGCGTAACCGTGCTTGATGAAGATGCGGTCGGCGGCGACCAGGCTGTGGTCATCGGCGGCGGGTTGCCAGCCGAGCTGGCGGACGAAGGGGGTTTGGCTCTCGTCATGGCGTTCGACGGTGGCCACCGAGGGCAGCTGGCCGAGCAGGGCGTTGATGCCGTTCACCAGCCACTCCGGCGGGTTGAACGAGGGTTGCACATCGATGATCAGCAATACCTGGCGCATGGGAATCCTTGATAAGGCCGGGCGCTCTATTCTGCCCGCAAACCGCCATTCCCGCGAACGGCTTGTCTTCTGTAGGAGCGAGGCTTGCCCGCGATGACCGATGACGCGATGCACCCGACATTCCGCGTTGCCCCTATCGCGGGCAAGCCTCGCCCCTACGGGATGGCGGGGGGCTTGCGTGTGCTTCTGTAAGAGCGCAGCTTGCGCGCGATGAAGGATGACGCGGTGCGCCTGACATTCCGCGTTGCCCTCATCGCGGGCAAGCCTCGCTCCTACGGGAGCGAGGAGGCCGGTCACGGCTGCCAGAAGATCTTCCGAGCCAGGGCTCAGCGCCGCCGCAACCCTTGTAGCAGCACCTCCAGGCCAACCAGCGCCTGCTGCAATCGTTGCCCCGGATGCTCGTCCCGGGCGATCCACAGCGAGGCGTCGAGCAGGCTGCCGTTGATCAGGCGCGCCAGGGCTTCGCTGGGGGCGTTGACCACCAGGCCTGCCTGCATCAGCTCATCCAGCAGCGCGCTCAAGGACGCCACGCACTGTTCCTCGCTGGCATCGGTCAGGTCCCCGAGCACCGCGCGCGCATCCTGCAGGACGATGCGCTGGATCTCCGCTTCCTGGGCCATTTCCAGGTAAGTGCGGCAGCGCTGGACAAAGGCGCCCCAGAGGTCGTCGGTGCCGCGCGAGATCGCCTCCAGGCGCTGGTCCATTTCCGCGTCGAGCTGTTCCACCACCGCTGCCAGCAGGCCTTTCTTGTCGCCGAAATGGTGATACAAGGCACCTCGGGTCAGGCCCGCCTCGGCCGTCAGGTCGTCCATCGAGGTGTTGGCATAACCCAGGCTGCCAAAGGCCTGGCGGGCACTGGCGATGAGTTTGCTGCGGGTTTCTTCGATCATCTCGGCGCGTTGACGCGGGCTCATGGCGGGCACTCACACAGCTGACAGGTGGATTGACATACGCCGCGTATGTTCTCATGCTTTCTCACATACGCGCCGTATGTATTTTTGCCTTGCGGTGCATTTCTGGCAAGCCTCAAACAAGGTGTAATGACGATGGCAAACCCTTACCGCGAACTGTTCAAGGCCCCCGGCAGTCGCGCTTTCGTGGTGGCGGGGATGATTGCGCGGATGCCGATGTCCATGACCGGCATCGGCCTGATCACCATGCTGGCCCAGCTCAAGGGCGGTTACGCGCTGGCCGGCGCGGTGGCGGCGACCTTCGCCCTGGCCACGGCCTTCTGCGCGCCCCAGGTGTCGCGCATGGTCGACCGTTTCGGCCAGGGCCGGGTGCTGCCGATCGCCGCCGGCCTGGGTGGCGGGGCGCTGCTGGCGTTGTTGCTGTGCACCCGTTTGCAGGCGCCGCACTGGACGCTGTTCCTGTTCGCCGCCCTGGCCGGCTGCATGCCGAGCATACCGGCCATGATCCGCGCCCGCTGGACCGAGCTGTACCGCGGCCAGCCACAGTTGCAGACCGCCTATGCCCTGGAATCGGTGCTCGATGAGGTGTGCTTTATCCTCGGCCCGCCGTTGTCGGTGGGGCTGTGCGTGGCAGCCTTCCCCGAGGCCGGGCCGCTGGCGGCGCTGTTGATGCTGGCGATCGGCGTCACCGCGCTGGTGGCGCAACGGGCGACCGAGCCACCGGTGCATCCCCATGAGGCCGAGCACGACGCGTCGATCATCCGTTCGCTGGAGTTGCAGTTGCTGGTGCTGCTGATGATCGCCATGGGCATGATCGTCGGCGTGGTGGACGTGGTCAGCGTGGCGTTCGCCCAGCAGCAGGGGCAACCCGCGGCGGCGAGCATCGTGCTGTCGGTGTACGCCATCGGTTCCTGCCTGGCGGGTATCGCCTTCGGTGCGCTGAAACTGAATATCCCGCTGCCGCGACTGTTCATGTACGGCGGCATCGCCACCGCCGTGACCACCCTGCCACTGCTGATGGCGAGCAATATCCTTGGCCTGTCCCTGGCGGTGTTCGTCTCCGGCCTGTTCTTCGCCCCGACCCTGATCGTCGCCATGGCCCTGGTCGAGAGCATAGTTCCACCGGCCAAGCTTACCGAGGGCCTGACCTGGCTGGTCACCGGGGTGAGCATCGGCGTGGCCATCGGCGCGGCCAGTTCCGGCTGGCTGGTGGATGCCTTTGGCGCGCGCAGCGGCTTCTGGGTGGCGCTGGCGGCGGGAGTGGTGGTGCTGGGGGCGGCGGTGCAGAGCTGTCGCCGGCTGACCCGTGGCCAGCCGGCGGTCGCCTGAGCCTTACCCGCCGGGCTCGGAGTTGACCCGGAAACTCACCGACAGCGAGGTGGACACAGAATGCTCTGCACGTCCACGGCGATCTCTCTTGTTGGTTGGTTTGATCTGCAACTGGAACGAAGGCTGTGCCGGGAAATTTATAGGGGCGGGTGACCCAATGCCGATCGGTCAAGCGAAGGAGATCTACTGTAGGAGCGAAGCTTGCTCGCGATGGTCGTTAACGATACCGATGTATTGGCTGGATAAACGCGGCGTTCTCAAGTTCATCGCGAGCAAGCTTCGCTCCTACAGGTCGGTGGTGGTGCGGCTACTAATTTGTCGGCCAGGTGGCACGTCCAGTCTTTACCATCACTTTTTTCAAGGGGAACACCGTGACCCAGCTGACGCTGCTGTGCCTGCCGTATTCCGGCGCCAGCGCCATGGTCTATAGCCGCTGGCGGCGCAAACTGCCCGACTGGCTGAAGTTGCAGCCGGTGGAACTGCCGGGGCGGGGCGCGCGTTTTGGCGAAGCCTTGCAGACCGATCTGGCGGGGCTGGCGCGGCAGCTGGCCAGGGAACACTTGCCCACGTTGCAGGCGCCTTACGCCTTGTTCGGCCACAGCCTGGGGGCGCTGCTGGCGTGTGAGATGGCCCATGCCCTGCGCCAACTGGGAGGTCCGGAGCCGGTGGCGCTGTTCGCCTCGGGCACCGCGGCGCCGAGCATGCGCAGCGAATACGACCGCGACCTGGCCGAGCCGAAAACCGATGCCCAGCTGATCGAACAGCTACGCACCTTCAATGGCACCAGTGAAGAGGTACTGGCCAACCAGGAGCTGATGAGCCTGACCCTGCCAGTGCTGCGCGCCGACTTCCTGCTGTGCGGCAGTTTCCGTCCGCAGCAGCGCACCCTGCTCAAGTGCCCGATGCATGTGCTGGGCGGCAAGGACGACCGGGCCAGCACCGAGCAGTTGATGGCCTGGCGTCGGGAAACCAGCGGCAGCTTCTCCGTGGACATGCTGTCCGGCGGGCACTTCTTCATTCATGAGCACGAACCCAAGGTGCTGCGCATGATCAAGGATCACCTCGAGCCCCATCGGCGTCGGCATGCCCAGCGGGTGGCGCTGACGGGTTGAAAGGGTGGTATCGCGACCATCGAGACCCAACGCCTGGCGTTGGGTCTTTGCGTGTGTAGAGGCGCTTATTCCAGCGAACGGCCCAGGCGCCAGTAGCCCATCAGCGCCAGGTTGCGGCGTTCCAGGCCGCGCTCGTTGATCAGGTGCCGGCGGATCTTCATGACCGTGCCCGATTCGCCGGCGATCCAGGCATAAAAGCTGTTGTCCGCCGGTGTGGCCGAATCCCAGGGGCGCAGGTCGTCGCTGTTTTCCTGGGGTTTCAGCGCGCGCGGGTGCTTGCTCGGCACGGGCAGCTCGGCCAGTTCCCGGGCGGCGTGCAGCAGTGCCTCGCCATGGCTGGCGCCCAGCACGTCGCGGGGCAGCCAGCTCAGGCGGGTCTGGTGGTTGTGGCGCAGCGCCAGGCAATCGCTTTCGTGGGGCACTTCGATGAATGCCTGGACGTCGGGCGGCGTTGGGTACTCCATCAAGTCTTCGAGAATCCCGGCGATGGCCGGCAGCGCGGTTTCGTCGCCGATCAGCAGGACCTTGCGGATGTCGGCCGGTGGCTGCCATTCATAGCCGCCGGGGTCGCCGCTGAAGGCTTTATTGGGCACGGCCATTTGCAGGCGGTCGCCGACCTCGGCGTGAGTCGCCCAGCGCGACGCCGGGCCGCTGACCCCGTGCAGCACGAAGTCCACTTCCAGCTCCGCGGGCTCGGCGCGCAGGGCACGGATGGTGTAGGTGCGCATCGGTGGCTGTTGCGCCGCCGGCAGCTTGCGCCGGGCCGCGTGCCAGTCACCGATGCGCGGCAATTCGGGCGGCAGGCCGTCGGCGGCGGGAAACAGCAGCTTGATGCGCTGGTCCGGCGCCAGGGTGCGGGTGTGGGCGACGTCCTCGCCGGTAAACACGAAGCGCGCCATGCAGGGGCTGAGGTTGATCCGTTGCTTGAGTTGGACATTGATCAGGCGGTAGGCGCGCGGCTGCTGGTTGCCCGCGCCGACCAGTTTGCGCAAGCCGTTTGCCAGCGAGCTGTTTGACAGGAAGTTGGCCAGTGAGGTTGCAGAGGACATGATCGCGACCTTTGTGTGGAAAGTGATGGTCCTCTTTTGACGAGTCGCCATCCGTGGAATTTAACGGCGGGCCGTGGTCTGGCGCGCCGCCGCGGGGGTTAATTTTTCCCCCTGCCCATCCGTTCCGTAGGGATAGCCGAGCCAATGCTCGATACCCAACATGTACGGATGAAGCCTGATGAATGCTGAAAAGTCCCTGAAACTCGCCAGTCGATTTATCGAGCTGCCGCTGGAAAAGCGGCGGTTGTTCCTCGATGGTCTGCGGGCGGAAAACATCGACTTTTCGTTGTTTCCGATTCCGGCCGGGATCGCCGCCGAGGATCGCCAGGCGCTGTCCTATGCCCAGCGCCGCATGTGGTTCCTCTGGCAGATGGACCCCCACAGCGGCGCCTATAATCTGCCGGGCGCGGTGCGCCTGCGTGGCACCCTGAGCCTGGCGGCCCTGGAGCAGGCGTTCGCCAGCCTGGTGGCGCGCCACGAAACCCTGCGCACGGTGTTCAAGCGCCATGCCGACGAGCGCCTGGAGCAAGTGGCGGTCGAGACCGCGGTGCCCGTGGAGTGGGTGGACCTCAGCGCCTTGGCGCCCGACGCGCGCGAGCAGGCGGTCGCGGACGAGGCGCAGCGCCAGTCGCTGCAGCCCTTCGACCTGGGCAGCGGGCCGCTGCTGCGGGTCAAGCTGCTGAAGCTGGCGGCCGAGGAACATGTGCTGCTGTTGACCTTGCACCACATCGTTTCCGACGGCTGGTCGATGAATGTGCTGATCGACGAGTTCATCCGTTTCTACGACGCCCATGAGCGGCAGGAAGCACCGCAATTGCCGGCCTTGCCGATCCAGTACAGCGACTACGCCCTGTGGCAGCGTCGCTGGCTGGAAGCCGGGGAGCAGGCGCGGCAGCTGGAGTACTGGCAGGCGCAATTGGGCGACGAGCATCCGGTGCTGGAGCTGCCCACCGACCATCCGCGCCCGGCGCTGCCCAGCTACCGCGGCACCCGCTATGACTTCGCCATCGAGCCGGCCCTGGCCGAGCAACTGCGCGCCACCGCCAGGCAGCACAACGTGACCCTGTTCATGCTGTTGCTCGGCGCCTTCAACGTGCTGCTGCATCGCTACACCGGGCAGGGCGACATCCGCATCGGCGTGCCGATCGCCAACCGCAACCGCGCGGAAGTCGAAGGGCTGATCGGTTTCTTCGTCAACACCCAGGTGCTGCGTACCCAGCTGAACGGGCAGACGCCGGTCAGCGAGTTGCTGCAGCAGGTCAAGGAAGCGGCGCTCGGCGCCCAGGTGCATCAGGACCTGCCGTTCGAGCAACTGGTGGAGGCGCTCAAGCTGGAGCGCAGCCTGAGCCATACCCCGCTGTTCCAGGTGATGTACAACCACCAGCCGCAGGTTGCCGACATCAGCGCGGTCAGCACCGCCTCGGGCCTGGAGCTGGGCCTGGTGGAGTGGCAAAGCCGCACCACCCAGTTCGACCTCACCCTGGACACCTTCGAGAAGTCCGGCAAGCTGCAAGCCGCGCTGACCTACGCCAACGACCTGTTCGACGCCGCCACCATCGAGCGCATGGCGCAACACTGGACCCGCCTGTTGCAGGCGATGGTCGCCGATACCGCGCAGCGGGTCGGCGAGCTGCCGATGCTGGCCGCCGTCGAACAGCAGCAACTGCTGCTGGAGTGGAACCAGACCGAAGTCCGCTACCCGGTCGAGCGCTGCCTTCACCAGTTGATCGAAGAGCAGGTGCAACGCACGCCGCAGGCATCGGCCCTGGTGTTCGCCGAACGTGAGCTGAGCTACGCCCAGCTCGACGCCCGCGCCAACCAGCTGGCGCACCTGCTGCGCGAGCAGGGCGTGGGCCCGGATGTGCTGGTGGGCATCTGTGTCGAGCGTTCGATCGAAATGGTGGTCGGCCTGCTGGCGATCCTCAAGGCCGGCGGCGCCTATGTGCCGCTGGACCCGGAATACCCGCTGGACCGCCTGGCCTACATGATCGAAGACAGCGGCATCGCCCTGTTGCTCACGCAAAGCGCGTTGCTGCCGGTGCTGCCGACCGAGGCGGTCAAGGTGATGATCCTCGATCAGGACCAGGACTGGCTGGACGGCTACAGCGAAGCCCCGCTGGCCCCGGCCAGCGGGCCGCTGAACCTGGCCTACGTGATCTACACCTCCGGTTCCACCGGCAAGCCCAAGGGCGCCGGCAACAGCCACGCCGCGCTGGTCAACCGCCTGTGCTGGATGCAGGACGCCTATGGGCTGGATGGCAGCGACGCGGTGCTGCAAAAGACCCCGTTCAGCTTCGACGTGTCGGTCTGGGAGTTCTTCTGGCCGCTGCTGACCGGCGCGCGCCTGGTGGTGGCCGCGCCGGGCGCCCATCGCGAGCCGGCGCTGCTGATCGAGACCATCACCAAACACGGCATCAGCACCCTGCATTTTGTGCCGTCGATGCTCCAGGCGTTCATCCACGAGCCGGGCGTGCAGGCCTGCGCCAGCCTCAAGCGCATTGTCTGCAGCGGCGAAGCCTTGCCCCTGGACGCCCAGCAACAGGTGTTCGCCAAGCTGCCTGCTGCCTGCCTGTACAACCTCTATGGGCCGACGGAAGCGGCCATCGACGTGACCCACTGGACCTGTGTCGACGAGGGCGCTTCCAGCGTGCCGATCGGCCGTCCGATCGCCAACCTACGCACCTATGTGCTGGACGCCGAGCTGTCGCCGGTGCCGGCCGGTGTCGCTGGCGAGCTGTACCTCGGTGGCGCCGGCCTGGCCCGCAGTTACCATCGCCGTCCGGGGCTGACGGCCGAGCGTTTCGTCACCAGCCCGTTCGAGGCCGGCACGCGCCTGTATCGCACCGGCGACCGGGTGCGCCAGCGTGCCGACGGGGTGATCGAATACCTCGGCCGCCTCGATCACCAGGTCAAGTTGCGCGGGCTGCGCATCGAGCTGGGTGAGATCGAGACCCGGCTGATGCAGCACCCGTTGGTGCGCGAAGCCGTGGTGCTGGTGCAGGGCGGCAAGCAGCTGGTGGGTTATCTGGTGCTGGAAGACGCCGCGCCGGCCGCCACCTGGCAGCAGGTACTCAAGGCCTGGCTGCTGGACAGCCTGCCGGAATACATGGTGCCGGCTTACCTGATGCCCCTGGCGAAACTGCCGGTCACCGCCAACGGCAAGCTCGATCGCAAGGCGCTGCCGTTGCCCGAAGCCGCATCGCAGCAAGCCTTCATTGCCCCCGAGGACGCAACGCAGAAAGCCCTGGCGGCGATCTGGTGCGACGTCCTGGGCCTGGAGCAGGTCGGCCTGGAAGACAACTTCTTCGAACTGGGCGGCGATTCGATCATCTCGATCCAGGTGGTCAGCCGCGCCCGTCAGGCCGGCATCCGCCTCAGCCCGCGGGACCTGTTCCAGTACCAGACGGTGCGCAGCCTGGCGCTGGCGGCGGTGTTCGAGAGCCAGGGCGTGATCGATCAGGGCCCAGCCAGCGGCGAGCTGGCGTTGACCCCGGTGCAGCACTGGTTCATGGAGCAACCCGTGCCCCAGCGGCATCACTGGAACCAGTCGTTGTTGCTGCAGGCCCGCCAGCCGCTGGACGGTGAACGCCTGGCCCAGGCGCTGACGCGTCTGGCGGCCCATCACGACGCCTTGCGCCTGCGGGTGCGGCAGACAGAGAGCGGCTGGCAACAGGCCTATGCCGAGGCGGTGGACGAGCTGCTGTGGCAGCGCGACGCGGCCAATGCGGAACAACTGAGCGAGCTCTGCGAAGCCGCGCAACGCAGCCTGGACCTGGAGCAGGGCCCGCTGCTGCGCGGCTTGCTGGTCAACCTGGCCGACGACAGCCAGCGCCTGTTGCTGGTGATCCACCACTGGGCGGTGGACGGCGTGTCCTGGCGCGTGCTGCTGGAGGACCTGCAACAGCTGTACACCCAGCCCGAGCAGGCGCTGGCGCTGCATACCAGTTCTTACCAGGCCTGGTCCGCGCACCTGCAAGACGCCGCTGCCGAGCGCGGCGCCGAACTGGATTACTGGCAGGCGCAGATCCCGACCCAGGTCGCCGAGCTGCCCGTCGATCGCCCAGGCGCCGCCCTGGAAAAACGTCACGAGCAGAAAATCACCCTGACCCTGGATGCCGAGCGCACCGGGCAGTTGCTGCAACAGGCGCCCAGCGCCTACCGCACCCAGATCAACGACCTGCTGCTCACCGCACTGGCCCGCACCCTGGGGCGCTGGACCGGCGCCGAAGGCACGCTGGTGCAACTGGAAGGCCACGGCCGCGAAACCCTGGGCAGCGACCTGGACCTGAGCCGCAGCGTCGGCTGGTTCACCAGCCTGTTTCCGGTTTACCTGCGCCCGGCTACAGAGCCCGGCGCGGCGATCAAGGCGATCAAGGAACAACTGCGCGCGGTACCGGACAAGGGCCTGGGATTCGGCCTGCTGCGTTACCTCGGCGATGACGCCAGCCGTGAGGCCATGGCGCAACTGGCGCAACCGCGCGTCACCTTCAATTACCTGGGGCAGTTCGACCGTCAGTTCGATGCCGAGGCCTTGCTGGTACCGGCGACCGAGAAAGCCGGGCAGACCCAGGACCCCCTGGCGCCACTGGCCAACTGGCTGGTGATCGAAGGGCAGGTCTATGGCGGCCAATTGAGCCTGAGCTGGGGCTTCAGCCGCGAGATGTTCGAGACGGCGACCGTCCAGCGCCTGGTGGACGATTACCGCCAGGAACTGCTGGCGCTGATCGAGCACTGCCTCGACCCGCGCCATGGCGGCCTGACCCCGGCCGATGTCAGCCTGGCGCGCCTGACCCAGCAGCAGCTGGACGATCTGGCGCTGCCGTCCCGCGAGGTGCAGGACCTGTACCCGCTGTCGCCGATGCAGCAGGGCATGCTGTTCCACAGCCTGTACCAACAGGATCAGGGCGACGTCTACGTCAGCCAGTTGCGCGCCGATGTCCAGGGCCTGGACGTGGCGCAGTTCCAGCGCGCCTGGGAACAGGTGCTGGCGCGGCATGACATGCTGCGCACCGGCTTTGTCTGGCAGGACGACCAGGGCCAGGCCCTGCAGGTGGTCCATCGCCAGGTGACGCTGCCTTTCATCGAGTACGACTGGCGCGAACGCCAGGACTTGCCAGCGGCCCTCGATGCCCTGGCGGTCGAGCAGCATCGGCAGGGCTTCGAGCTGGCGCGCCCGCCATTGCTGCGGGTGGTGCTGGTGCGCACCGCCGAGGACCGCTGGCATCTGCTGTACACCAGCCATCACATCCTGATGGACGGCTGGAGCAACGCCCTGGTGCTCAACGAGGTGCTGCAAGCCTGCAAGGGCCAGGCATTGCCGCCGGTAGGGGCGGGCTTTTCCCAGCATATCGCCTGGCTGCAGCGGCAGGACCCGGCACTGGGCGAGGCCTTCTGGCGCGGGCGCCTGGCGCAGCTGGACGAACCTTCGCACCTGGCTCGCAGCGTGGCCAAGGGGCCCGCGCAGCCGGCGCTGGGCGAACACGGCGAGTGGCTCTGCGAGCTGGATGAAGCCCAGACCGCTCGCCTCAACGCCTTTGCCCGTGCCCATCAAGTGACGCTCAACAGCCTGGTGCAATCGGCGTGGCTCCTGCTGCTGCAGCGCTACACCGGCCAGGCCAGCGTGGCCTGCGGGGTCACGGTGTCCGGGCGTCCGGCGGAACTGGCGGACGTCGAGCAACAGGTCGGCCTGTTCATCAACACCTTGCCGCTGATCGTCAGTGCCCCACCTTCCCAGAGCGTCAGTGCCTGGGTGCGGACCGTGCAGGCCCTGAACCTGGAAATGCGCGAACACGAACACACGCCGCTGTTCGATATCCAGCGCTGGGCGGGCTCCGCCGGCGAGGCGCTGTTCGACACCCTGGTGGTGTTCGAGAACTTCCCGGTGGCCAAGAGCCTGGAACAGGCCAGCGAAGCCGGCCTGCGCTTCAGCGGGGTCAGCAGCCAGGAGCGCACCAACTACCCGCTGACCCTCACCGTGCACGGCGGGCAGCGCCTGAGCCTGAACCTGGAATACCTGCGGGCGGACTTCGACGAAGCCGCGGTGCAGCGTCTGGCGGCTTATCTGCTGGCGCTGCTGCAGCGTTTCGTCGAAGCGCCGGAGCAGGCCCTGGGCGCATTGCCGCTGCTGCTGGAACACGAACAGCAGCGCATGCTCGAAGACTGGAACCCGGCCCAGGCCTCGCAGCCGGCCCAGGCCAGCGTTTTGCAGCGCTTCGAACAGCAGGCCGCGGCCCAGCCGGAGAACGTCGCCCTGATCCTCGATCAGCGGCGCATGAGCTACGCCGAACTCAACCTGCGGGCCAACCGCCTGGCCCATCGCCTGATCGAGCTGGGCGTCGGCCCGGACACCCTGGTGGGGGTGGCGGTGGACCGCTCGCTGGAAATGATCGTCGGCCTGCTGGCGGTGCTCAAGGCCGGCGGCGCCTATGTGCCGCTGGACCCGCAATACCCTCGCGAGCGCCTGCAGTGCATGATCGAAGACAGCGGCCTGCGGCTGTTGCTGACCCAGCAGGCGCTGCTGGAGCAGCTGCCGATCAGCCAGGACCTGAACCTGGTGTGCCTGGAGCAGGATCCGCACTGGCTGGCCGACTACAGCGGGCAGAACCCGGCGCCCCGCGCGCAGCCAGGCAACCTGGCCTATGTGATGTTCACCTCCGGTTCCACCGGCCGTCCAAAAGGCGTCGGCATCGACCAGGCCTCCCTGGCGCGGCATGTCGAGGTGGTGATCGAGCTGTTCGAACTCAAGGCCCATGACCGGGCGTTGCAGTTCGGCACCTTCAACTTCGACGGTTTTGTCGAACAGCTGTACCCGGCCCTGTGCTGTGGCGCCGGGGTGGTGGTGCGCGGCGGCGAGCTGTGGGACAGCGACACCTTCTACCAGCAACTGATCGAGCACCAGATCTCGGTGCTCGACCTGACCACCGCCTACTGGTACCTGCTGGTGCGCGACTTCGCCGACCGTGGCCCGCGGGACTACGGGCGCCTGCGCCAGGTGCACATCGGTGGCGAGGCCATGCCGCCGGAAGGCCTGAATGCCTGGCGTGACGCCGGCCTGGGGCATGTGCGCCTGCTCAATACCTATGGCCCCACCGAGGCCACCGTCACCGCCACCGCGCTGGACTGCGCCGGCTACGTCGACGGCCGCGAGCCGTTGCCACCGGTGATGCCGATCGGCCGGGTGCTGGACGGGCGCGCCATCTACCTGCTGGATGCCAACCTCAACCCGGTGCCGGTGGGCGTGGCCGGCGAGCTGGTGATCGGCGGGCCGCTGCTGGCCCGGGGGTACTTCAACCGTCCCGACCTCACTGCGCACCGTTTCATTCCCGATCCCTTTGCCGCCGATGGCGCCGGGCGCCTGTACCGCACCGGCGACCTGGCGCGTTATCGCGCCGACGGGGTGATCGAGTACGTCGGGCGGATCGACCATCAGGTCAAGGTCCGTGGTTTCCGTATCGAGCTGGGGGAAATCGAAGCGCGCCTGCTGGCCCAGGCCAGTGTCCGCGAAGCCCTGGTGATCGCCGCCGACAACCAGTTGGTGGCCTATGTGGTGGCCAGCCAGCCGCTGCCGGAGGCGGAGCAAGGTGGGCTGCGCGAGCAGCTCAAGGCGACCCTGCGCGAGGAGTTGCCGGACTACATGGTGCCGGCGCATATCCTGTTCCTCGAGCATCTGCCGCTGAGCCCCAACGGCAAGCTGGATCGCTCGGCGCTGCCCAAGCCCGATGCCAGCCAGTCCCTGGCCGACTGGGTCGCCCCGGTCAGCGAGCGGGAGCAGCAGGTCGCGGCCATCTGGTCCGAGGTGCTGGGGGCCGAACGAGTCGGCCTCAACGATCAGTTCTTCGCGATGGGCGGGCACTCGCTGCTGGCCACGCAGATGGTTTCCCGGGTGCGTCATGGGCTGGGCATCGAGGTGGCGCTCAAGACCCTGTTCGAGCAGCCGGTGCTGGGTGATTTCGTCCGTGCCCTGGGCACCGTCGAGGCCTCGGCGCCGGCGATCTCGCCGGTGGATCGCGACCAGCCGCTGGCGCTGTCCTATGCCCAGGAACGCCAGTGGTTCCTCTGGCAACTGGACCCGCAGAGCGCGGCCTACCACGTGCCTAGCGCCTTGCGTTTGAAGGGCCGGCTCGATGTGGCCGCCCTGCAACGCAGCTTCGATACCCTGGTGGCCCGCCATGAAAGCCTGCGCACCCATTTGCAGCAGGACGGCGAGCGCACGCTGCAGGTGATCGCTGCCCAGGCGCGGATCGACCTGACTCTGGTCGAGGCCGACGAAGCACGGCTGAAGACGCTGGTGGAGGCCGAAATCACCCGGCCTTTCGATCTGCGCCAGGGCCCGTTGCTGCGCGTCAGCCTGTTGCGCCTGGCCGAGGACGAGCATGTGCTGGTGCTGGTCCAGCACCACATCGTCTCCGACGGCTGGTCGATGCAAGTGATGGTCGATGAACTGGTGCAGCTGTACGCCGCCTACAGCCAGGGCCAGGCGCTGCAACTGCCGGCCATGCCGATCCAGTACGTCGACTATGCGCTGTGGCAGCGCCAGTGGATGGAAGCCGGGGAGAAGCCGCGTCAGCTGAATTACTGGCGCCAGCTGCTGGGCGGCGAACAGCCGGTGCTCGAACTGCCGTTCGACCATCAGCGCCCGGCGCTGCCGAGCCATCGTGGCGCGCGTCTGAATGTAGCGCTGGACGCCACCCTGGTGAGCAACCTCAAGCAGCTGGCCCAGGCCCAGGGCGTGACCCTGTTCATGCTCCTGTTGGCGTCCTACCAGACCCTGCTGCACCGCTACAGCGGCCAGGAGGACATCCGCGTCGGCGTGCCGATCGCCAACCGCAACCGGGTGGAGACCGAGCGTCTGATCGGCTTCTTCGTCAATACCCAGGTACTCAAGGCCGATATCGACGAGCAACTGACGGTTGCCCAGCTGTTGCAGCAGGTAAAGCAGCGGGCCCTGGAAGCCCAGGCCCATCAGGACCTGCCGTTCGAGCAACTGGTCGAGGCCTTGCAGCCCGAGCGCAGCCTGAGCCTGAGCCCGTTGTTCCAGGTGGTGTTCAACCATCACATCAGCCTGACCGACAGCCAGCTGCAGCGCCTGCCGCAACTGGAGATGAGCCCGGTGAGCTGGGATGAAGGGGCGGCGCAGTTCGACCTGACCCTGGATATCGAAGAGTCCGGGGATCAGCTGCGCGCGTCCCTGAGCTATGCCACCGACCTGTTCAAGGCTTCGACCATCGAGCGCATGGCGCGGCACTGGCGGAACCTGTTGCAGGCCATGGTCGCCGATCAGCAGCAGAGCATTGGCCAGTTGAACCTGCTCGACAGCGCCGAGCAACAGCAGATCCTGACCCTGTGGGACCGCACGGATTCCGGCTTCTCGGCCAAGCGCCTGGTGCATGAATTGGTGGCCGACCGCGCCCGGGAAAATCCCGAGGCGGTGGCGGTGATCTTTGGCGAGCAGCAACTGACTTTCGGCGAGCTGGAACGCAGCGCCAACCGCCTGGCCCGGGCCCTGATCGCCCGTGGCGTCGGCCCGGAAGTACGGGTGGCGATCGCCATGCCGCGCAGTGCCGAGATCATGGTGGCCTTCCTGGCGGTGTTGAAAGCTGGCGGCGTGTATGTGCCGCTGGACGTGGAATATCCGCGTGACCGCCTGCTGTACATGATGCAGGACAGCCGCGCCAAGCTGCTGCTGACCCACACCGCGGTGTCGCAGCAGCTGCCAATCCCGGACGGGCTGGACAGCCTGGCGGTGGACCGCACCCAGGACTGGGCAGGGGAGGACGGCAGCGAGCCGAACGTGGCGCTGGACGGCGACAACCTGGCCTACGTGATCTACACCTCCGGCTCCACCGGCATGCCGAAAGGCGTGGCCGTATCCCACGGTCCGTTGGTGGCGCATATCATCGCCACCGGCGAACGGTATGAAATGACCCCGGCGGATTGCGAGCTGCACTTCATGTCCTTCGCTTTCGACGGTTCCCACGAAGGCTGGATGCACCCGCTGATCAATGGTGCCCGGGTGCTGATCCGCGACGACAGCCTGTGGCTGCCGGAACACACCTATGCGCAGATGCATCGCCATGGCGTCACCGTCGGCGTGTTCCCGCCGGTGTACCTGCAACAACTGGCCGAGCATGCCGAGCGCGACGGCAACCCGCCGGCGGTACGGGTGTACTGCTTCGGTGGCGACGCGGTGGCGCAGTCCAGCTACGACCTGGCCTGGCGTGCGCTGCGTCCGACCTATCTGTTCAACGGTTATGGCCCGACCGAAACCGTGGTCACCCCACTGCTGTGGAAAGCGCACAAGGGCGATCCATGCGGCGCGGCCTATGCACCGATTGGTGAGCTGCTGGGCAACCGCAGCGGCTACGTGCTGGACGCGCAATTGAACCTGCAACCGATTGGTGTGGCCGGTGAGTTGTACCTTGGCGGCGAAGGCGTGGCCCGTGGTTACCTGGAACGTCCGGCACTGACCGCCGAACGTTTTGTCCCGGATCCCTTCGGCGCGCCGGGCGGTCGCGTGTATCGCAGCGGCGACCTGACCCGTGGCCGTGTGGATGGCGTGGTGGATTACCTGGGGCGGGTCGACCATCAGGTGAAAGTCCGTGGTTTCCGTATCGAGCTGGGCGAGATCGAAGCCCGCCTGCGCGAGCAGGACTCGGTGCGCGAAGCGGTGGTGGTGGCCCAGGACGGACCGACCGGCAAGCAGCTGGTGGGTTACGTGGTGGCGCTGGACCCGAGGGTGGCCGCCGATGCAGCCAGCCAGGCGGCGCATCGCGAGACCCTGCGTCGCGCCCTGCGGGCCCGCCTGCCGGATTACATGGTGCCGGCGCACCTGTTATTCCTCGAACAGATGCCGCTGACCCCCAACGGCAAGCTGGACCGCAAAGGGCTGCCGCAGCCGGACGCGAGCCTGATGCAACAAACCTACGTAGCCCCGCAGAGCGAGCTGGAGCAGCAGATCGCGGCCATCTGGGCCGAGATCCTGCGCCTGCCGCGGGTTGGCCTGAACGACAACTTCTTCGAAGTCGGCGGCCATTCCCTGCTGGCGATCCAGATCACCTCCAGGGTCCAGGCCGAACTGGGCCTGGAAGTGCCGCTGGCGGAGCTGTTCCAGACCGAGTCCCTGCTGGCCTATGCCCAGGCAGCGGCTGGCTGCCGTGCCGGCAGCGCGGCCGATTTTGATGATCTTCGTGAATTCTTGAGCGAACTAGAGGCGATTTGAACCATGCTTTCCAACCCTAATATCGATCTGGTTTCGCGCTTTCTTCGCCTGCCGCTGGAGCAGCGCCAGCAGTTCTACCAGCGCTTGCAGACCCGCGGCATGAGTTTCGCTCAACTCCCCATCGCCCCGACCCGGCACGAGGCGCCGAGCCTGCCGTTGTCCTATGCCCAGGAGCGCCAGTGGTTCCTCTGGCAACTGGAGCCCGAGAGCGCGGCCTACCATGTGCCGGGGGCCCTGCGCCTGAGCGGCCGCCTGGACAAGGCCGCCTTGCAGCGCAGTTTCGACAGCCTGGTGGCGCGCCATGAAAGCCTGCGCACCCAGCTGCACCTGGAGGGCGAGCACAGATCGCAAGTGGTACTGCCCCAGGCGCGGATCGACATCGGCGAAGCGCAGGTCGACGAAGCGCGGCTCAAGGCGCGAGTGGAGGAGGAGATCGCCCGTCCTTTCGACCTGGAGCGGGGCCCCTTGCTGCGGGTCAGCCTGCTGGCCCTGAGCGAAGAGGAACACGTGCTGGTGCTGGTGCAGCACCACATCGTCTCCGATGGCTGGTCGATGCAGGTGATGGTGCAGGAACTGATGCAACTGTATGCAGCCTATAGCCAGGGCCAGGACTGCCAGTTGCCGGCACTGCCGATCCAGTACGCCGACTATGCCCTGTGGCAGCGCGGCTGGATGGAAGCGGGGGAGAAGGCGCGTCAGCTGGGTTATTGGCGCGAGCGGCTCAGCGGCGAGCAGCCGGTGCTGGAGCTGCCGTTCGATCACCCGCGCCCGGTGCAGCAAAGCTATCGCGGCGCGCGCCTGGACCTGGCGCTGGAGCCGGCCCTGGTCTCGGGCCTGAAGGCACTGGCCCAGCGTGAAGGGGTGACCCTGTTCATGCTGTTGCTGGCATCCTTCCAGACCCTGCTGTACCGCTACAGCGGCCAGTCGGATATCCGTGTCGGCATACCCATCGCCAACCGTAACCGGGTGGAGACCGAGCGCCTGATCGGCTTCTTCGTCAACACCCAGGTGCTCAAGGCCGATATCGACGGGCAGATGAGCTTTGCCCAGTTGCTGCAACAGGCCAAGCAACGTTCCCTGGAGGCCCAGGCCCATCAGGACCTGCCGTTCGAGCAACTGGTCGAGGCCTTGCAGCCCGAGCGCAGCCTGAGCCACAACCCGCTGTTCCAGGTGATGTTCAACCACCAGGCGAACGCGGCGACGCCAGCCGGCGACCAGCAACTGCCCGGCCTACGAGTGGCCAGCCTGGAGTGGGAGAGCCAGACCGCCCAGTTCGACCTGAGCCTGGATACCCAGGAAACCGGCGAGGGCATCTGGGCGTCCTTGACCTACGCCACCGACCTGTTCGGTGCGGCGACCGTGGAGCGCATGAGCCGCCACTGGCTGAGCCTGCTGCGGGCAGCGGTCCGCGATAGCGCCCTGCACGTGCAGGATCTGCCGTTGCTGGACGCCCAGGAACGCCAACAGATGGTCGCTCAGTGGAACGCCACCGAACGCGACTATCCGCAAGGGCAATGGGTCCATCAACTGATCGAGGCCCAGGCACTGGCGCAGCCGGACGCGCCGGCGCTGCGCTTCAAGGCTATTTCGCTGAGCTACGCAGAACTAAACCGCCGCGCCAACCGTCTGGCTCATCGCCTGATGCAAGCGGGCGTTGGCCCGGATGTGCTGGTGGGCCTGGCGGTGGAGCGTTCCATCGAGATGGTGGTCGGTCTGCTGGCAGTGCTCAAGGCTGGCGGCGCCTACGTGCCACTGGACCCGGAATATCCCCGTGAACGCCTGGCCTACATGCTGGATGACAGTGGCGTGAAACTGTTGCTGACCCAGGCTCATCTGCTGGAGCAACTGCCGATTCCCCAAGGGCTGCAAAGCCTGGTGCTGGAGCAGGGCGAATCCTGGCTTGAAGGTTACAGCGAGGAAAATCCGGGCATCGCCCTGGATGGCGAGAACCTGGCCTATGTGATCTACACCTCCGGTTCCACCGGGCAGCCGAAAGGTGCCGGCAACCGCCACTCGGCGCTGACCAACCGTTTGTTGTGGATGCAGGAAGCCTATGGTCTGGATGCCAGCGACACGGTATTGCAGAAAACTCCATTCAGCTTCGACGTCTCGGTGTGGGAGTTCTTCTGGCCGCTGATGACCGGTTCGCGCCTGGTGGTGGCAGCGCCGGGGGATCATCGCGATCCGGCCAAACTGGTCGGCCTGATCAATGCCGAGCAGGTCACCACGCTGCACTTTGTGCCATCGATGTTGCAGGCCTTCCTGCAAGACTCGGACGTATCCTCCTGCCGCAGCCTGCAGCGCATTGTCTGCAGCGGCGAAGCGCTGCCGGTGGATGCTCAACAGCAGGTCTTTGCCAAGCTGCCGCAAGCCGGCCTGTACAACCTTTATGGCCCGACGGAAGCTGCCATCGACGTGACCCACTGGACCTGTGTCGACGAAGGTCGCGACGCGGTGCCTATCGGTCGCCCTATCGCCAACCTGGGTTGCTACATCCTCGACAGCAATTTCGAGCCGGTGCCGGTCGGTGTACTGGGTGAGCTGTACCTGGGCGGCGTGGGTCTGGCCCGCGGTTATCACCGTCGTCCGGGACTGAGCGCCGAACGTTTTGTCGCTCATCCTTTCGTAGCTGGCGAACGCCTGTACCGCACCGGCGACCTGGCTCGCTACCGTGAAGACGGAGTAATCGAATACGCCGGGCGTATCGACCATCAGGTCAAGTTGCGTGGCCTGCGGATCGAGTTGGGCGAGATCGAAGCGCGCCTGCTGGAACATGACCGGGTACGCGAAGCCGCGGTGCTGGCGGTGGAGAACAAGCACCTGGTGGGTTACCTGGTGCTGCAGGATGCCAGCGACGACTGGCGTGAAGTGCTCAGCGAGCACCTGGCACAGCATCTGCCGGACTACATGGTGCCGGCGCAGTGGATCGTCCTGGAGCAAATGCCGTTGAGCCCCAACGGCAAGATGGACCGCAAGGCCTTGCCCAAGCCCGATGCCAATCAGCAGACCGAGGCGTACGAAGCCCCGCAAAGCGAGCTGGAGCAACGGATCGCGGCGATCTGGGCCGAGGTGCTGGGGGTTGAACAGGTCGGCCTGAACGATAACTTCTTCGAGCGCGGCGGTGACTCGATCATCTCGATCCAGGTGGTCAGCCGCGCCCGCGCGGCCGGTATCCATTTCACCCCCAAGGCGCTGTTCCAGCATCAGACGGTGCGCAGCCTGGCACGGGTCGCGCAGTTGCAGAGCGTGCAACTGATCGATCAGGGGCCGGTCCAGGGCGAAACGCCGCTGCTGCCGTTCCAGCAGCTGTTTTTCGAAATGGACCTGGCCGAGCGGCACCACTGGAACCAGTCGCTGCTGTTGACGCCGCGCCAGGCGATCGACGGCGCTCTGCTGGAAACCGCGCTGCAGGCGCTGGTGGTGCAGCACGACGCCTTGCGCTTGAGTTTCCGCCAGCAGGCGGACGGCTGGCGCGCCCGGCATGACGCCCCGGCCGCGACGCTGCTGTGGCAGGCGACAGTGCAGGACACCGCTGAACTGGAAGCCCTCTGTGAGCGGGCCCAGAGAAGCCTCGACCTGCAGCAGGGGCCTTTGCTGCGGGCGGTGCTGGCGGAGCTGCCCGACGGTTCCCAGCGCCTGCTGCTGGTGATCCATCACCTGGTGGTGGACGGTGTGTCGTGGCGGATCTTCCTCGAAGACCTGCAAAGCCTGTATCGCCAACTGGTCAATGGCCAGCCGCGGCAGCTGCCGGCCAAGACCTCGGCATTCAAGGCCTGGGCCGAACGCTTGCAGGCCTACGCCCGCAGTGAGGCGATGCAGCAGGAAAAGGACTTCTGGCAACAACAGTTGCAGGGTGCGGCGGCCGATCTGCCGTGCCGCGATCCCCAGGGCGCGCGCCCGGGACGGCTGGCCCGGACTGTGGTCAGCCAGCTCGATGCCGAACTCACCCGGCAATTGCTGCAGCAGGCGCCGACGGCCTATCGCACCCAGATCAACGATCTGCTGCTGACCGCCCTGGCGCGGGTAGTGTGCCGCTGGACCGGTCAGGCTTCGAGCCTGATTCAGCTGGAAGGCCATGGCCGCGAAGACCTGTTCGACGACCTGGACCTGACGCGCACCATGGGTTGGTTCACCAGCCTGTTCCCGGTGCGGCTCACCCCGTCGGACAACCTGGCGAGTTCGATCAAGCAGATCAAGGAGCAACTGCGCGCGGTGCCGGACAAGGGCATAGGTTTCGGCGCCTTGCGCTACCTGGGCGATGAGCCGACCCGGCAGGCCTTCAGCCAGTTGCCCACGCCGCGCATCACCTTCAACTATCTGGGCCAGTTCGATGGCAGCTTCGACCAGCAGGACGGCCTGTTCGCTCCCGCCACTGAAAGCGCCGGCGCCGAGCAGAGCCCCGAGGCCCCGCTGGGCAACTGGTTGACGCTCAATGGCCAGGTCTATGGCGGCGAACTGCGCCTGGGCTGGACCTTCAGCCCGGAGATGTTCGAGCCCCAGGTGATCGAAGAGCTGAGCCAGGCCTATACCCGGGAACTCAGCGCCCTGGTGGAGCATTGCTGCACCGCGGGCAATAGCGGCGTCACCGCTTCCGACTTCCCGCTGGCCGGGCTGAACCAGCAGCAGCTCGATTCGCTGCCGCTGGTGGCACAGGAGATCGAGGACATCTACCCGCTGTCGCCGATGCAGCAGGGCATGCTGTTCCATACCCTGTACGAGCAGGCCGCGGGCGACTACATCAACCAGATCCGGGTCACTATCGAAGGCCTGGACACGGCGCGCTTCCAGCAGGCGTGGCAGGCCACGGTGCAGGCCCATGAGGTCTTGCGCAGCGGGTTCTTCTGGCAGGGGCAGCTGGAGTGGCCATGCCAGGTGGTCTATCGCCAGGCCAGCCTGCCGATCGAACAGCTCGATTGGCGCGCCATGCCGGAACTGGAGCAGGAGCTGCTGAGCCTGCAAGAGGCCCAGCGGCAGCGGGGCTTCGATCTGGCGAAGGCGCCACTGGTGCGTTTGCTGCTGGTGCGCACCGATGACAGCCGCTACGAGCTGATCTACACCAACCATCACATCCTCATGGACGGCTGGAGCAACTCGCGGCTGTTTGGCGAAGTGCTGCAACGTTATGCCGGGGTGGCGGTTCCCGAGGCGACGGGGCGCTACCGGGATTACATCGGCTGGCTGCAGGAGCGTGATGCTGCCTTGACCGAAGCCTTTTGGCGCGAGCAGTCGCGCCCGCTGCAAACCCCGACTCGCCTGGGCAGCAGCCAGCCTTTGGCGCTCACCGGTTACGGCCAATATCAATCCAGCCTGGATCGCGAGCTGACCGGACGCCTGGAGGCCTTCGCCCGGCGCAACAAGGTCACCCTCAATACGCTGATCCAGGCCGCCTGGCTGATCCTGCTGCAGCGTCACAGCGGCCAGCCGGTGGTGGCCTTCGGCGCCACCGTGGCCGGGCGTCCCGCGGAACTGGACGGCATCGAGCAGCAGATCGGCCTGTTTATCAACACCCTGCCGGTCATCAGCGCCGTCGATGCGCAGCTGTCGGTGGCGGACTGGCTGCAGGCGGTGCAGGCGCGCAACCTGGCGCTGCGCGAGCATGAACACAGCGCGCTGTACGACATTCAACGCTGGGCCGAGCAGGGCGGCGAAGCCCTGTTCGACAACATCCTGGTGTTCGAGAACTACCCGGTGTCAAAGGCCCTGGAGCAGGGCGGCGGCAGCGGTCTGCGGTTTGGCGCGCCCAAGGCCCATGAACAGACCAGCTATCCCTTGACCCTGTTGGTGGACATGGGCGAGACGCTGTCGCTGCAGTTCAGCTTTGCCCGGGCCAGCTTCAGCGCCCAGGCCGTGGAAACCTATGGCCGGCATCTGCTCAACCTGCTGCAAGGCATGGTCGAGGACAGCCAGCAGCGCCTGGGTGAGTTGCCCATGCTCGACGTCGCCGAGCGTCAGCAGGTGCTGGAACAGTGGAACGCCACCGAGCGCGATTACCCGCTGCAACGCCCTGTGCAGCAGCTGATCGAGGAACAGGCGGCGCGCACCCCCGAGGCGCCGGCCCTGGCGTTTGGCGAGCAACGCCTGAGTTACGCAGAACTGAACCGTCGCGCCAACCGTCTGGCTCATCGCCTGATAGAAGCGGGCGTCGGCCCGGATGTGCTGGTGGGGCTGGCGGTGGAGCGTTCCATCGAGATGGTGGTCGGCCTGCTGGCGGTGCTCAAGGCCGGTGGTGCCTATGTGCCGCTGGACCCGGAATACCCGCGCGAACGCCTGGCCTACATGCTGGATGACAGCGGTGTGAAATTGCTGCTGACCCAGGCTCATCTGCTGGAGCAACTGCCGATTCCCCAAGGGCTGCAAAGCCTGGTGCTGGAGCAGGGCGAATCCTGGCTTGAAGGTTACAGCGAGGAAAATCCGAGCATTGTCCTGGATGGCGAGAACCTGGCTTATGTGATTTACACCTCCGGTTCCACCGGCCAACCCAAGGGCGCGGGCAACCGTCACTCGGCGCTGCTCAACCGCCTGTTGTGGATGCAGGAAGCCTATGGCCTGGATGCCAGCGACACGGTATTGCAGAAAACTCCATTCAGCTTCGACGTGTCGGTGTGGGAATTCTTCTGGCCGCTGGTGACCGGTTCACGCTTGGTAGTGGCGGCACCGGGGGATCATCGTGATCCGGGCAAACTAGTGAGCCTGATCAATCAGGAGAAGGTCACCACGCTGCACTTCGTGCCCTCGATGTTGCAGGCCTTCCTGCAAGACCCGAGCGTGTCCTCCTGCCACAGCCTGCAACGCATTGTCTGCAGTGGTGAAGCGCTGCCGGTGGATGCCCAGCAACAGGTATTCGCCAAGCTGCCGCAAGCCGGCCTGTACAACCTTTATGGCCCGACCGAAGCCGCCATCGACGTGACCCACTGGACCTGCGTTGACGAAGGCCGCGACGCAGTGCCTATCGGTCGCCCTATCGCCAACCTGGGTTGCTACATCATCGACAGCAACTTCGAGCCGGTGCCGGTCGGCGTGCTGGGCGAGCTGTACCTAGGCGGCGTGGGTCTGGCCCGTGGTTATCACCGTCGTCCAGGCCTGAGTGCCGAACGTTTTGTCGCTCATCCTTTTGTCAGTGGCGAACGCTTGTACCGCACCGGCGACCTGGCGCGTTATCGCGAAGACGGGGTGATCGAATATGCCGGACGTATCGACCATCAGGTCAAGCTGCGCGGCCTGCGGATCGAGTTGGGCGAGATTGAAGCGCGCCTGCTGGAACACGACCGGGTACGCGAGGCCGCGGTGCTGGCGGTGGAGAGCAAGCACCTGGTGGGTTACCTGGTGCTACAGGACGCCAGCGACGACTGGCGTGAAGTGCTCAGCGAACACCTGGCGCAGCATCTGCCGGATTACATGGTGCCGGCGCAGTGGGTGCTGCTGGAGCAGATGCCGTTGAGCCCCAACGGCAAGCTGGACCGCAAGGCCCTGCCCAAGCCCGACGCCAACCTGCAAGCGCGGGAATATGTGGCGCCGCACAGCGAGCTGGAACAGCAGATCGCGGCGATCTGGGCCGAGGTGCTGGAGGTCGAGCGGGTGGGCTTGAACGACAACTTCTTCGAGCTGGGCGGGCATTCGTTGCTGGCCACTCAGGTGGTGGTCCGGTTGCGTGAGCAGCTGCACGCCGAGTTCGACGTCAAATCGATTTTCAGCACGCCGACGCTGGCCGATTTCAGCCGCTATGTCGCGTCCCGACAGACAAATATTTCGCCGGTGCAGGATGCATTGGCTAAATCCCTGGAGGCCCTCAAACGTCTATCTGCAGATGATTTGGATAAATTGATTTCCTGAGGGGCGTGGCGTGCAAGCATTAATCGAGTCAGTGGGTTCTCTTTCTGCGCAGGAAAAGAAAGCGTTGGCGGTCCTGCTCAAGCAGCAGGGCATCAATCTGTTCGAGATTGCGCCGGTTTTCAAGCGGCAGGAGGGGGAGCCGCTACGACTCTCTTATGCTCAGGAACGCCAGTGGTTTCTCTGGCAACTGGAGCCCGAGAGCACGGCCTATCACGTACCCCGGGCCTTGCGCCTGAAGGGCCGGCTCGACCACGCGGCCCTGCAGCGCAGTTTCGACACCCTGATTGCCCGCCACGAAAGCCTGCGTACCCATTTGCACCAGGAGGGCGAACAGGTGGTGCAGGTGGTCAATGCCCCGGCGAGCCTCGAGATCGACCTGGCAGAGGCCGACCCGCAGCAGCTTGAGGCACTGGTGGAGGCTGAAGTCGGCAAACCCTTCGACCTGCGGCAAGGCCCCTTGCTGCGGGTCAGGCTGCTGCGACTGGCGGAGGACGAGCACGTCCTGGTGCTGGTGCTGCATCACATCGTTTCCGATGGCTGGTCGATGCAGGTCATGGTCGATGAGCTGGTGCCGTTGTATGTCGCCTACAGCCAGGGCCGGGACCTGCGGTTGCCGGACCTGTCGATTCAATACCCCGATTACGCCCTGTGGCAGCGCAGCTGGATGGAGGCCGGGGAGAAGGAGCGTCAGCTCGGGTACTGGCGCGAGCTGCTGGGCGGTGAGCAGCCGGTGCTGGAGTTGCCGCTGGACCACCCGCGCCCGGCGGTCCAGAGCTACCGCGGCGCACGCCTGGATGTGGCCCTGGATGGCGTCCTGGTCGCAGGCCTCAAGGCGCTGGCCCAGCTCGAAGGCGTGACCCTGTTCATGCTGTTGCTGGCGTCGTTCCAGACCCTGCTGTATCGCTACAGTGGGCAGTCGGATATCCGCGTCGGCGTGCCGATCGCCAACCGTAACCGGGTGGAGACCGAGCGCCTGATCGGCTTCTTCGTCAACACCCAGGTGCTCAAGGCCGACATCGACGGGCAGATGACCTTCAGCCAGCTGTTGCAGCAGGTCAAGCAACGTGCCCTGGAAGCCCAGAGCCATCAGGACCTGCCGTTCGAGCAACTGGTCGAGGCCCTGCAACCGGAACGCAGCCTGAGTCACAACCCGTTGTTCCAGGTGATGTTCAACCACCAGACCGAGGCCCGTGGCGCGCGCGGCGAGCAGCAACTGCCCGGCCTGCGGGTCGAAGGCCTGGAGTGGGACAGCCAGACGGCGCCGTTCGACCTGAGCCTGGACACCCAGGAGTCGGTCGAGGGCATCTGGGCCTCGCTGACTTACGCCACCGATCTGTTCGACGCCGCCACCATCGAGCGCATGGCGCGCCATTGGCAGGCCTTGCTGCGCGCGGTGGCGACGGGCTCGGGCAGTCGCATCGGGCAACTGGCGGTGTTGGCCGAGGATGAACAGAAATGCCTGCTGCGGGAGTGGAACAGCGCGGCGGCGGCTTTCGGCCATCCGGCCGGTGTCCAGGGTTTGTTCCAGGCTCAGGCATTGCAGCACCCTGAGGCGACGGCCCTGTGCCTGGACGAGCAGTCCATGAGTTATGCCGAACTGAACCGGCAGGCCAACCGCCTGGCCCATTACCTGATCGGCCAGGGTGTCGGGCCCGAGGTGCTGGTAGGGATCGCGGTGGAGCGCTCCTTCGCCATGGTGGTCAGCCTGCTGGCGGTGCTCAAGACCGGCGGCGCCTATGTGCCGCTGGACCCCGAGTACCCGCGCGAGCGCCTGCTGCACATGCTCGAAGACAGCGGCGTGCGCCTGGTGCTGCGCCAGTCCCACCTGCAACTGCCGTTGCCCGAGGGGCTGGCGACGCTGGACATCGACCGCGCCGCTGAGGCGTTGCGCCAATGTTCCCAGGACAACCCGCAGGTGGCGGTCGAGCCGCACAACCTGGCCTATGTGATCTACACCTCGGGTTCCACCGGCAAGCCCAAGGGCGTGGCGATCGAGCATGGGGCCCTGACCGAGTTCTCCCGTATCGCCGCAGGCTACTCGCGCTTGAGCCGGGAAGATCGGGTCTTGCAGTTCGCCACCTTGAACTTCGACGGTTTCGTCGAGCAGCTGTACCCGGCGCTGACCCACGGCGCCTGTGTGGTGTTGCGTGGGCCGGAGCTGTGGGACAGCGCCCGGCTGTACCGCGAGATTATTCGCCAGGGCGTTACCCTGGCCGACTTGCCGACCGCCTACTGGAACCTGTTCCTGCTCGATTGCCTGGCGGCGGGGCCGAGGTCCTATGGCGCCCTGCGGCAGATTCACATCGGCGGCGAAGCCATGCCGCTGGACGGTCCGGCGCAGTGGCTGCGGGCCGGCCTGGGGCATGTGCGCCTGCTCAATACCTATGGGCCGACCGAGGCCACGGTGGTGTCCAGCGTGCTGGACTGCAGCGCTGGCGATGAAGTCATTGGCGCCACCGCCAGCCCCATCGGTCGCTCGTTACCGGGGCGCGCCCTGTATGTGCTGGACCGGGACCTGAACCTGGCGCCCCTGGGGGCGGTGGGCGAGCTGTACATCGGCGGTCGTTGTGGCCTGGCTCGTGCCTACCTGAACCGTCCGTTGCTGACCGCCGAACGTTTTGTGCCGGACCCGTTCGCGGACACCGGCGAGCGTCTGTACCGCACCGGCGACCTGGCGCGCTATCGCGCCGACGGCGTGATCGAATACGTCGGCCGGGTCGACCATCAGGTGAAGATCCGCGGGTTCCGCATCGAGCTGGGGGAAATCGAAGCCTTGCTGCTGGCCCAGGACAGTGTCCGCGAAGCTGTGGTACTGGCGGCCGATAACCAGCTCCTGGCCTATCTGGTGGCCGAGCGGGAGGATACCCAGGCCTTGGGCGAGGAGCTCAAGGCGATCGTCCGTGAACAACTGCCGGACTATATGGTGCCGGCGCACCTGCTGTTTCTCGAACGCATGCCATTGAACCCCAACGGCAAGCTGGACCGACAGGCCTTGCCCAAGCCCGACGCCAGCCTGTCGCAGCAGCTGTGGGTCGCGCCGGTGACCGAGGTCGAGCAGCAGGTGGCGGCCGTCTGGGCCGATATTCTCGGCGCCGAGCGGGTGGGCCTGACGGACCACTTCTTCGAAATGGGCGGCCATTCGCTGCTGGCGATGCAGGTGGTGTCGCGCCTGCGTCATACCCTGGAGCGCGAGGTGCCACTCAAGCTGCTGTTCGAGCAGCCTCGGCTCGCCGGTTTCGTCGCGGCCTTGCAGGCCCTGGAGGCAACGGCGGGCGAGCCGGCTCCGGCAATGCTTGCGGTCGGTCGCGAGCAGCCGCTGCCACTGTCCTATGCCCAGGAGCGCCAGTGGTTCCTCTGGCAGCTGGACCCGCAGAGTGCGGCCTACCATGTGCCCAGCGCCCTGCGTCTGAAAGGGCGGCTGGACGTGGCCGCCTTGCAACGCAGTTTCGACACCCTGGTGGCTCGCCATGAAAGTCTGCGCACCCATCTGCAGCAGGACGGCGAGCGCGCAGTACAGGTGATTCGTCCTCAGGCAAGCCCGGCGATCGAGTTGCTGGAGGTGGACGAGCAGCACCTCAAGACCCTGGTCGAGGCCCATATCGCCCGGCCTTTCGACTTGCGCCAGGGCCCGCTGCTGCGGGTCAGCCTGTTGCGCCTGGCCGAGGACGAGCATGTGCTGGTGCTGGTCCAGCACCACATCGTCTCCGATGGCTGGTCGATGCAGGTGATGGTGCAGGAGCTGGTGCAGCTGTACAGCGCTTACAGCCAGGGCTTGGCGCTGCAACTGCCGGTCATGCCGATCCAGTACGCCGATTACGCGGTATGGCAGCGCCAGTGGATGGAGGCCGGGGAAAAACAACGTCAGTTGGATTACTGGCGCCAGCTGCTGGGCGGTGAGCAACCGGTGCTCGAACTGCCGTTCGATCACCAGCGCCCGGCGCTGCAGAGTCACAGTGGCGCCCGCCTGGATGTGCCGTTGGACCGCTCGCTGGTGACCGGCCTCAAGACCCTGGCCCAGGCCCAGGGCGTGACGATGTTCATGCTCTTGCTGGCGTCGTTCCAGACGTTGTTGCACCGCTACAGCGGCCAGGAAGATATCCGCGTCGGCGTGCCGATCGCCAACCGCAACCGGGTCGAGACCGAGCGCCTGATCGGCTTCTTCGTCAACACCCAGGTGCTCAAGGCCGATATCGACGGGCAACTGACGGTTGCCCAGCTGTTGCAGCAGGTCAAGCAACGGGCCCTGGAAGCCCAGGCCCATCAGGACCTGCCGTTCGAGCAGTTGGTCGAGGCCCTGCAGCCCGAGCGCAGCCTGAGCCTCAATCCATTGTTCCAGGTGATGTTCAACCATCAGACCGAAGGCGGCCTGGACGATGAGCAACAGGCGCTCTCGGATTTGCGCATCGAGGGCCTGGAGTGGGAGCGCCGTACTGCCCACTTCGACCTGGACCTGGATGTCCATGAAAGCCGCGATGGTCTCTGGGCCTCCCTGGGGTATGCCACCGACCTGTTCGAGGCTGCGACCATTGAGCGCATGGCGCGGCACTGGCGGAACCTGTTGCAGGCCATGGTCGCCGATCAGCAGCAGAGCATCGGTCAGCTGAACCTGCTGGATAAAGACGAGCAGCGGCACATTCTCCAGCTCTGGGACCGCACGGATTCCGGCTTCTCGGCCAAGCGACTGGTGCATGAATTGGTGGCCGACCGCGCCCGGGAAAATCCCGATGCGGTGGCGGTGATCTTTGGTGAGCAGCAACTGACTTACGGCGAGCTGGAACGCAGCGCCAACCGTCTGGCCCGGGCCCTGATCGCTCGTGGCGTCGGCCCGGAAGTGCGGGTGGCCATCGCCATGCCGCGCAGTGCCGAGATCATGGTGGCCTTCCTGGCGGTGTTGAAAGCTGGCGGCGTGTATGTGCCGCTGGACGTGGAATACCCGCGCGATCGCCTGCTGTACATGATGCAGGACAGCCGCGCCAAGCTGCTGCTGACCCACACCGCGGTACAGCAACAGCTGCCGATCCCGGACGGGTTGAATACCCTGGCGGTGGACCGCAGCGAGGAGTGGGCCGGCTACAGCGATACCGCGCCTGAAGTGGCGCTGGACGGCGACAACCTGGCCTACGTGATCTACACCTCCGGTTCCACCGGCATGCCGAAAGGCGTGGCGGTGTCCCACGGTCCGCTGGTGGCGCATATCATCGCCACCGGCGAGCGCTATGAAATGACCCCGGCGGATTGCGAACTGCATTTCATGTCCTTCGCCTTCGACGGTTCCCACGAAGGCTGGATGCACCCGCTGATCAACGGCGCTCGGGTGCTGATCCGTGACGACAGCCTGTGGTTGCCGGAGCAGACCTACGCAGAAATGCATCGTCACGGTGTCACCGTCGGCGTGTTCCCACCGGTGTACCTGCAACAGCTGGCCGAACACGCCGAGCGCGACGGCAATCCACCGGCGGTGCGGGTGTACTGCTTCGGTGGCGATGCGGTGGCTCAGGCCAGCTACGACCTGGCCTGGCGCGCCTTGCGTCCGACCTACCTGTTCAACGGCTACGGCCCGACCGAGACCGTGGTCACCCCACTGCTGTGGAAAGCGCGCAAGGGCGATCCATGCGGCGCGGCCTATGCACCGATTGGTGAGCTGCTGGGCAACCGCAGCGGCTACGTGCTGGACGCCCAACTGAACCTGCAACCGATCGGTGTCGCTGGTGAGCTGTACCTCGGTGGCGAAGGCGTGGCCCGTGGTTACCTGGAACGTCCGGCACTGACTGCCGAGCGTTTTGTCCCGGATCCGTTTGGTGCACCCGGCAGCCGCGTCTACCGCAGCGGCGACCTGACCCGTGGCCGTGTGGATGGCGTGGTGGATTACCTGGGGCGGGTCGACCATCAGGTGAAGATCCGCGGTTTCCGTATCGAGCTGGGCGAGATCGAAGCGCGCCTGCGCGAGCAGGATGCAGTGCGGGAAACCGTGGTGGTGGCTCAGACGACCGCCACCGGCAAGCAACTGGTGGCCTATCTGGTGCCAGTGGAACCCGCCCTGGCCAGCGATGCCTCGGCACAGGCCGAGTGCCGCGAAATGCTGCGCCGGGCATTAAAGACCCGCCTGCCGGATTACATGGTGCCGGCGCACTTCCTGTTCCTGGACAGCATGCCGCTGACCCCCAACGGCAAGCTCGACCGCAAGGGCCTGCCGCAGCCGGATGCGAGCCTGGTACAGCAAGCCTATGTGGCGCCGCAGACCGAGTTCGAGCATCAGGTAGCGGGAATCTGGGCCGATATCCTCGGCGCCGAGCGCATTGGCCTGAGCGATCATTTCTTCGAGCTGGGCGGGCACTCATTGCTGGCCATGCAGGTGATTTCACGCCTGCGGCAAATCCTGGGCAGGGAAGTTCCTCTCAGGACCCTGTTCGAACAACCGCGGCTGCAAGGCTTCGTCGAGGCCTTGTTGAACCCCGAGGCGCTGGCGGCCGACAGCGCGCCGGCCTTGCTGCCGGTAAGTCGCCAGCAGCCGTTGGCCCTGTCCTATGCCCAGGAGCGTCAATGGTTCCTCTGGCAACTGGCCCCGCAAAGTGCTGCCTACCATGTCCCCAGTACCTTGCGTTTGCGCGGCAGGCTGGATCAGGCGGCCTTGCAACGCAGCTTCGACACCCTGGTGGCGCGTCATGAAAGCCTGCGCACTCATGTGTATCAGGATGGCGAGCGCGCGCTGCAGGTGATTCGTCCTGCCGCGGCGTTGCAGATTGCCCGGGCCGATGCGGACGAAGCGGGGCTCCAGGCGCTGGTGGAGGCCGAGATCGCTCGACCTTTCGATCTGCAACAAGGGCCTTTGCTGCGGGTCACCCTGCTGCGTCTGGCCGAAGACGAGCATGTGCTGGTGCTGGTCCAGCATCACATCGTCTCCGATGGCTGGTCGATGCAAGTGATGGTCGATGAATTGGTGCAGTTGTACGCCGCCTACAGCCAGGGCCAGGACTGCCAACTGCCGGCATTGCCGATCCAGTACGCCGATTACGCACAGTGGCAGCGCAGCTGGATGGCCGCAGGCGAGCGCGAACGGCAATTGGGTTACTGGCGCGAGCTGCTGGGAGGAGAGCAACCGGTTCTGGAGCTGCCTTGCGAGCATCCGCGGCCAGCCATACAGAGCTATCGCGGCGCCAGCCTGGAAATCGAGCTGCAGGCCTCGCTGGCGGCGGGGCTCAAGGCCCTGGCCCAGCGTGAAGGCGTGACCCTGTTCATGCTGTTGCTGGCGTCGTTCCAGACCCTGCTGTATCGCTACAGCGGGCAGTCGGATATCCGCGTCGGTGTGCCGATCGCCAACCGTAATCGGGTGGAGACCGAGCGCCTGATCGGTTTCTTCGTCAACACCCAGGTGCTCAAGGCCGACATCGACGGGCAGATCACCGTTGCCCAGCTGTTGCAGCAGGTCAAGCAACGCGCCCTGGACGCCCAAAGCCACCAGGACCTGCCGTTCGAGCAGTTGGTCGAAGCCCTGCAACCCGAGCGCAACCTGAGCCACAACCCGTTGTTCCAGGTGATGTTCAATCATCAGAGCGACGCCCGTCTGCTGAGTCGCGAGCGGCAACTGAGCGATGTGCGGGTGGAAGGCCTGGATTGGGGCAGCCAGACCGCCCAGTTCGATTTGAGCCTGGATACCCAGGAGTCCGCGGACGGTATCTGGGCCACGCTGACCTATGCCACCGATCTGTTCGAGCACGGCATGCTCAAGCGCATGATGGGGCATTGGCAGAACCTCTTGCAGGGCATGCTCGACGCGCCACAGCAGAGCGTCAGCCAACTGCCTTTGCTGGACCCTCAGGAGCAGCGCCTGATGGTCGAGCAATGGAACGCCACCGAGCGCGATTACCCGCTGCAATACCCTGTGCAGCAGTTGATCGAGGAACAGGCGGCGCGCACCCCCGAGGCCCCGGCCCTGGCGTTTGGCGAGCAACGCCTGAGTTACGCAGAGCTGAACCGTCGCGCCAACCGTCTGGCTCATCGCCTGATGGAAGCGGGCGTCGGCCCGGATGTGCTGGTGGGCCTGGCGGTGGAGCGTTCCATCGAGATGGTGGTCGGTCTGCTGGCAGTGCTCAAGGCTGGCGGCGCCTACGTGCCACTGGACCCGGAATATCCCCGTGAACGCCTGGCCTACATGCTGGATGACAGTGGCGTGAAACTGTTGCTGACCCAGGCTCATCTGCTGGAGCAACTGCCGATTCCCCAAGGGCTGCAAAGCCTGGTGCTGGAGCAGGGCGAATCCTGGCTTGAAGGTTACAGCGAGGAAAATCCGGGCATCGCCCTGGATGGCGAGAACCTGGCCTATGTGATCTACACCTCCGGTTCCACCGGGCAGCCGAAAGGTGCCGGCAACCGCCACTCGGCGCTGACCAACCGCTTGTTGTGGATGCAGGAAGCCTATGGTCTGGATGCCAGCGACACGGTATTGCAGAAAACCCCGTTCAGCTTCGATGTGTCGGTGTGGGAGTTCTTCTGGCCTCTGATGACCGGCTCGCGGCTGGTAGTGGCGGCACCGGGCGATCATCGCGATCCGGCCAAGCTGGTCAGCCTGATCAATGCCGAGCAGGTCACCACGCTGCACTTTGTGCCCTCGATGCTGCAGGCCTTCCTGCAGGATCCGGACGTTGGTTCTTGCCACAGCCTGCAACGCATCGTTTGCAGCGGTGAAGCCCTGCCGGTGGACGCCCAGCAGCAGGTGTTCGCCAAGCTGCCGCAAGCCGGTTTGTACAACCTCTACGGCCCGACCGAAGCCGCGATCGACGTGACCCACTGGACCTGTGTCGACGAAGGTCGCGACACGGTGCCGATCGGGCAACCGATCGCCAACCTGCAAACCCATGTGCTCGACGCTCAGTTGCAGCCGGTCGCCGTCGGTGTGGCGGGCGAGCTGTACCTGGGGGGCGCTGGCCTGGCCCGGGGTTATCACCGTCGTCCAGGGCTTTGCGCCGAGCGTTTTATCGCGTGTCCGTTAACGCCGGGAGCCCGGCTGTATCGAACCGGTGACCGGGTGCGGCAGCGTCTGGACGGGGTGATCGAATACCTCGGGCGCCTCGATCATCAGGTCAAGTTGCGCGGCCTGCGCATCGAGCTGGGCGAGATAGAGGCCCGCATCATGGAGCACGAGCGGGTGCGAGAGGCCACGGTACAGGTCCTCGACGGCAAGCATCTGGTTGGCTATCTGGTCTTGCAGGCACCGCATGACGATTGGCGCGAAACCCTCGGTGCGCACCTGCTGATGCACCTGCCGGACTATATGGTGCCGGCGCAATGGGTGTTGCTGGAGCAGATGCCGCTGAGCCCCAACGGCAAGCTGGACCGCAAGGCCTTGCCCAAGCCCGATGCCAACCTGCAAGCGCGGGAATACGTGGCCCCGCACAGCGAGCAGGAACAGCAGATCGCGGCGATCTGGGCCGAGGTGCTGGATGTCGAGCGCGTGGGGTTGCACGACAACTTCTTCGAGCTGGGCGGCCATTCGCTGCTGGTACTGATGCTCAAGGAAAGGATCAGGCAAGCCACCGGCACCCTTTTGTCAGTCAGTCAGTTGATGCTCAACCCGACGGTGGCCGGGCAGGTCGCTTGCCTTCAAGGAAGCGCTCGCAGCTCCTTGATCGTCAAGCTCAACAGCCAGACCCAGGGTACGCCGCTGTTCCTGTTCCACCCCAGCTATGGCTCGGTGCACTGCTACACGGCCATTGCCCTGGCGCTGCGTGAGCATCGACCGGTGATGGGGGTGATCTGCCGGGCGCTGGTCGAGGAGGGGAGCGACGTGCCTTCCTGGGCGGCCATGGTCGAGGAGTACACCGCGCAACTGCTCAGCGCTCAACCGGAGGGTGTCTATCGCCTGGCCGGCTGGTCCCTGGGAGGCAACCTGGCCATGGAGGTCGCCCACGCCCTGGAGCAGGCCGGCCGCCAGGTGGAGTTTGTCGGCTGGATCGATGCGTCTCCTCCTTACTGGCTCAAGGCGTATTGGGACACGGCCGTTATCGCCGATGACACTGAGATTCCGGCCAATCAGCGCCGCGTCGAGTTGCTTGGGGTCATGTTTCCCGAGATGAGCCGGCAGATCCATGACGCCTGGCTGGAAAGCCAGGCGGGCAGCGCCGATGACGCGCAGCAATGGCAAGGTTTCAGCGCCTGGGCCGATCAGGCGTTGGGAGAGGCTTACCGGGCGATCAAGGAGGAGTTGCTGCGGGGCAACGAGGCGCAGATCTCCTGGGAGGTCGACCGGACCCTGGGCCAACGCTTGCGGGACGCTGACTTCAAGCCGATCAAGGCACCTGTCAGTTGCTGGTGGGCGGCCTCGAGCAGGGCCGGACAGCATCGGGCGCTGATCGAGTCGAGCATGGAGCGCGTCATGGGCCGGCCCTGCATCGAGCAGTCGGTGCTGATCGACTCCACCCATGATCGGATCATCGACAACGCGGCATTCGTGCACAGCTTCGCCGCCGCGATGAAGTAATACCGTCAGCCACCCGAACGCCCCTGATCATTACTAATGATCAGGGGCGTTTTTTATTGCCGGTCGGTTAGTGGAAAAGGCTGGCGCGGCCCCCGCAGGAGCCCGTGGCGGAGAGGCGTCGCAGAGGAGAAGGGGATCCAGGTGGCCTGGGTTTGCAGGGGCAGGGGAGCGGCCCAGGGGGAGCGATGGCCGGGCAATAAAAAGCCCCTGGTCATGGGCATGACCAGGGGCTCGGGGAAGGCTGGATCAGAAGTTCCAGCGGGTGCTGAGCATCACGTTGCGCGGGTCACCGTAGTACGACGAATTGTAGAAGCCGATATTGGTGTAGTACTTCTTGTCGAACAGGTTGTTGACGTTGAGGGTCGCCGAAACGTTCTCGGTAATCTGGTAGCGCGCCATCAGGTCCACCAGCCAGAGAGGGTCTTGCGAGAACTTCTCCTTGGTGTCCTTGCTGTAGTTGTCGAGGATCTTCCAGCCCGTGCCTTGCCAGCGAACGCCGCTGCCCACAGTGAGCTTGTCCAGGCTGCCGGTCAGCTTGTAGCTGGTGTAGAGGTTGATCTGGTCTTCCGGTTCCCAGGTGGACACCTTGTCTCCCGCCTGATCGCGGATGACCTTGTGGGTATAACCGGCCTGCAACTGCCAGCCCGGCGCCAGTTCGCCGGAGATTTCCGCTTCATAGCCTTTGGTCTTGGCCTTGACGCCCTTGGAGGCGTAATCCAGCCCGGGGTAGCTGCCGCCAATGTAGTCGAGATCGTCGACCGGGCGGTTTTCCTCATGGACTTCAAAGTAGGCGAGGCTGGAGTTCAGGCGCCCGTCGAAGAATTCGCCCTTGAGCCCGATCTCATAGTTCTTGCCTTCATCGGGCTGCAGTGGCTTGTTGTTCCGGTCCCGATAATCGTCTTGCGGCAGGTAGATCTCGGTGTAGCTGGCATAGGCCGAGAAATTGTCGTTGAGGTCGTAGATCACGCCCGCATAAGGAACGACCTTGCCGGTGTCCTTGATCTGGCTGGTGCCGCTGACTTCGTAGTTGTTGACCCGGGTGCCGAGCAACAGGGTCAGGTCGTCCATCAGGCTGAAGCGGCCGGTGACGTAGCCTGCGCTCTGACTGGTGGTTTCATCGTTGCGTTTGGTCTGCGGGCCCCAGTCTGGCTTGGGCGCGTTGCCGTTCCAGTTGAAGTAGTCGTGGCTGTTGTTGAAGTTGGTGGCGTTGGTGTAGTCCCGGCCCAGCCAGCGGGACCTGGAGACCGAGGTGCCGACCACCAGTTGGTGTTCGCGCCCGAACAGGCTGAAGGGGCCGGAGGCGTACAGGTCGCCGGTATCGCTGGTGGTTTCACCGGTGTATTTACGGGTCAGCATCATCGCCTTGCCCGTGACCGCGTCAGGCGAGAGCAGCGCCGCCAGTGGTGCGTGGTAGCCGTTGATCTGGTGGTTGTACTGCCCTTTGACCATCCAGCCGTTTTCGAAGCTGTGTTCCAGGGTGGAGAACACGGTGCGGGTGTATTGCTCCCAGCTGCTGAACTTGGCGCCGTTGTTGAAGGAGCGGGAGCTGCCGATGCGGTTGCCCGCCGAGTCATACAACGAAGCGCTGCCGGACCAGCTGGAGCCTTGGGGTTCGCTGTCCTGGTAGTCGGCGCCGACGGTCAGCAGGGTGTCCGGCGACAGGTCGAACTCGAGAATCCCGTAGTAGACGTTGGTCTTGCGCTGGTAGTGGTCCAGGAACGATTTCTTGTCCTGGTAGGCGGCGACCGCCCGGCCACGAACGTTGCCGGTTTCGGTCAGGGGGCCGCTGACATCGATTTCCGAGCGGTAGTTGTCCCAGGAGCCGGCGCCCAGGTCCACGTAACCCTTGAACTCGGACGTCGGCTTCTTGCGAATCATGTTGATGGTGCCGCCGGGACCGCCCGCGCCGGTGAGCAGGCCGGTGGCGCCCTTGAGCACTTCGACGCGGTCGTAGATCACCGTATCGGTGAGGGTGTGGCCGGACGAGTATTGCGGGTCCTGCAGGATCGGAATGCCGTCGTACTGGAAGTTCTGGATGGCAAAGCCGCGGGAGTAGTAGCTGGTACGGTCGCTGTCGTAGGTGGCCACGGTGATGCCCGGGGTATGGCGCATCACGTCGTCGATCGACTTGAGGTTGAAGTCATCCATGGCTTGACGGGTGACCACGGAAATCGACTGTGGCGTCTCCCGTGGGGTCAGGACCAGGCGGGTTGCCGTGGCGATGGTGCCCGGGGTGTAGGAGCCGGAACCTTCGGTGATGGTCCCCAGCTGGTTGGCGACGACCTGGGTCGCGCCCAGTTGCAAGGCTGCCGTCTGGCCGGCGGTGATAGTGATCGAATTGCCCTGCAGGCTGTAACCGACCCCGGTGCCTTTGAGCAGGTTTTCCATGCCCTGGCTGGGCTGCAGTTTGCCCTTGACCGGATTGCTGCGTTTGCTTTCCACGTCTGTCGGGCTGTACAGCACCTGCAGGTTGGTCTGCCGGCCAAACTCTTGCAGGGCGCTGCCCAACGATTGTGCCGGGATGTCCAGCTCGATCTCCTGACCTTGTGCATAACCGGCTACCGGCAGGGCTATCGCGAAAACGAGGGCGCTGGGCAGAAGATTGGTGTTCAAGGCCCATCGCATGGATAGTGCCTTACTCAAAGGACTGAGACCGAGTACTGCTGGCATGGATGCGTTCTCTTCTATGTATAGGTTGGCAGGTGCTGGTATTTATTGCGGTTAATTCTCATTACCGATAGTGAGACGTTCATCCATGAACAAACCGGAAAAAAAGATTCAGGCCGGTTGCATTTCGTGCACCACCTGGCCCGCGCGCAGACGGACCAGCTGGTCGGCGATATCGAAGTAACGATCGTCGTGACTGATCACGATGATGGTCTTGCCCAGGCGCTTGAGATCCGGCAGCAGCTCGGTGTAGAAAATCCGCCGGAAGGCCGGGTCCTGGTCCGCCGCCCATTCGTCGAACACCAGCACCGGGCGCCCTTCGAGCCAGGCGTTGACCAGGGCCAGGCGCTTGCGTTGGCCGGTAGACAGGTCAGTGGTGGTGAAGGCGCCGTCCTTGATGCTGACCTTGTGCGCGATCTCCAGGCGGTCCAGGTACTGGGCGGCGCTATCCAATGACTGCTGGCCGCCGCCCTGGACCAGTTCGTCGAACAGGTAATAGTCGGCGAATACGGTGGTGAACAGCTGGCGGTAGTCGTCCCGGGTCGGGGCGGCCACTGCTTCGCCGTTCAGGCGGATTTCCCCGGCCTGGGGTTGATACAGCCCCAGCAGCAGCTTGATCAGGGTGGTCTTGCCGCAGCCGTTTTCACCGACGATGAACACGATGTCGCCCTGCTTGATGCTCAGGTCGATCGGCCCCAGGTGGAAGGGTTCGCTGCCTTCCACCTGTGGCGGGCTGTAGCTCACGCCGCGCAACTCCAGGCTGTGCACCACGGGTTTCGGGGCTTCGCTATCGTCGATCAGCAGATGGGGTTCGGGAGAGGAAAAACGTTCGGACAATTCGCTGATGCGGCCAAAGGCGATCTTGGCCTTGCCGACGAGGGGCAAGTAGCCCATCAGGTGTTCCAGCGGCCCTTTCATGTACAGCAACACCAGCACGAAGCCGGTGATCACCGCCGGATCGGGATCGGGGTTGTAGGCCTGCATGGCCAGGGCCAGGCCGATGACCACGAAGAACAGCATCGAGCCGAAGGTCTTGGCCAGGATATAGATGTTCACCGAGCGCACCTGGATCGAGCTGATGCGGTCCGCGGTTTCCTGGATGCGGTGGGTGTTCATCCGGTAGCGGCGCGGCCGGTGCATGCGCAGCTCCTTGGCGCCGGAGGCAATGGCGTTGTAATAGCGCTGCAATTCGTCTTCCTGGTCACGGGCCAGGTCGAAGCCCCTGATGCCTTTGCCGCCGGCCACGTACTGCACAGTGGTGCCGATAAGGATGGCGACCACCATCATCAGGAACATCGGCACCGACAGGTACGCCAGGTAGCCCAGGCAGCCCAGGGTGACGGTGGCGGCGATGGCCAGGGGGGTGAAGGCGAAGGAAAAGTCGCTGATGGTGTCGACGTCGTGGGTCAGCACCGGAATCAGTCGATGGGAGCGATAACGCTCGATCTGCTCGATCGGCGCCGACAGGACTTTTTCGCCCAGGTCTTTGCGCAGGGCGGCAATGATGCGTTGGCCCACATAGTTGGTGCCGATATCCGAGACGATCGAGCTGGTCAGCGCCAGCAGGCACAGGGCGGCGAAGGTCAGCACCACGCCCTGGGTCATGCCGGTCTGCGAGTGCAAGGCGTTATTGATGGTGGCCAGCAGCAGGGTGATGGCCAGGCCGCCGACCATGCCCAGGGCAACGGAAATCACGACAGTGGTGCGAAAGGGTCTGAGCAGGGCGAGCAGTCCGTGGAAGGCTCCGCGCTTGGGGTCGGTCATAAGGGGTTCCCGGCAGTGGATGAGGGGTCGAGGCAGAAAGACCCGTACCCCTGACAGACGAACCGTTGGCGGCAGTATTTAGCTCGGCGCCGGGGCGCGGATAAATTGCCCGGCGCCTGCTTCGTTCTTGTTCTGTGGGCGCACGTGTATCGACGCAGTGCCTGATCCATTCAGCGAGAGCGAGCAAATGACGAAAAAGAATCTGGTGTATGTCTGGTCCCTGAGGAACGCGGCGGCCGACAAGGCGGGGCAGCCGGTGGCCTACAAGGATCACGAGCGCTACATGAAATCGGTGCTGGAGTTCCTGGTGGAGTCGCTGAACCAGACGCCCCTGGGCGAGGCCTACAACCTGGTGGGCGTGGTCTACGACGATGACGAGCAATCGCCACGGGACCAGCAACTGGTGAGCGACTACGGCTTTGCCTATCAGCCCGGCCGGCAATGGCTGTACCCCGCGGACCTGCAGGTGCAGGGGCGCCTGGTCAATGACCTGCTGCTCAGCGTGCCGTCCACCTACCGCCGCCATCCTCGGGGCACCGCCGAGCATATCGCCGGCAAGCAGGATTTCGAGCGCCGGCTGCACGACACCCTGGTGGAACTCAAGGCCGACATCGTGGTGCTCGACGGCCTGCTGGTGATTCTCGACGAGCTGGTGCGTCCGGGCGCGCCTTTCGCGCGGCGGATCATGAACATCCATCCGGGCATCACCCGCCTCGAGTCGCCCTACGAGCGTCGCGGTGCCTATGCCACCTGGAATGCGCTGTACGGTGCCCGTGGGCAGAAGGTGGTGGACTGGGCTACGCGGGAAACCGAGCCGGTCGAGCCGCTGTACATGACCGGTGCTTCGTTCCATTACGTGGACAACGGTATCGATTCCGGCGAGGTGTTCCACGACGTACTCAACACCACCATCGCGCCGGAGGACACCATCCTCGAACTGCGCTGGAACAACTTCAACAACAGCCTGTTCCCGGCCTTGCATGAAGGCCTGGAACTGCTGGCCAAACAGGGTTGAACCCTTTGGCGGGCGCCGGACCTGGCGCCCGCTGTCTCGCAAGCCTCCCGGATCGATCGCAATCTGTAGCCGCTGCCGCAGGCTGCGATCGGGGCGCAGCCCCGTAAACCTGACGACGCGGTATGTCTGATGGGTGGAGTTGTCTGGCCTGGCGCCCGCTTTGTCGGAATGCCGCCCAGACCGATCGCAGCCTCGCCCTGGCTCGGCAGCGGCTACAGGGGGATATCTGTAGCCGCTGCCGTAGGCTGCGATTGGGGCGCAGCCCCGTAAACCTGGCAACGCGGGAAAGGTGTTACAGCTCACGCACCACGCGGAAACCGATCCAGTCGCCACGGGCATTCGGATAGATGCTATTGCGATTGCCCGAGCGGGAGAACACCGGGGCCTCGCCCCAGTCGTTGCCACGGATCTGCAGCGATTCGCAGCCCGGCTCTACCCAGGCACTGCCATCGGTAGGCGCGCCCACATAGTTGGGGTGTTCGCAGTCGGCGATCCATTCATAGACGTTGCCATGCATGTCGTACATGCCGAACGCATTGGGCGGGTAGCTGCCCACCGGCGAGCTGAAGCTGTAGCCATCGGCCGGGCCGTAGGTGTTGGCATGCTTGGCGATGCTGTAGCCCTTGCCTTCATCGAACGGAAACGGGAAGGGACCCTTGGAGCCGGCGCGGGCGGCGTATTCGCGCTGGGCCTCGCTGACCATCGAATAGTTGTGCCCGGTTTTTTTCGACAGCCAGGCGACATAGGCCTTCACGTCGGCGAAGTCCATGCACACGGCCGGCTGACGCGGGCCTTGCTGGTAGCGCGGCTTGCTGGCGACGCATTCGCGGCCGGGGCGGGTGTCGCCGTTGGCGATGACCACGCCGGTCTGCTTGACGTAGCTGTCCCACTCGCCGGCGGTGATCTGGAAGCGGCTCATGGCAAAGGGCTTGGCGAAGGTCACGTCATGCATCGGGCCTTCGTCAGGTTCGCGGCCGACCTCGTCGTCCGGGGTGCCCATGGTGAAGGTGCCGGCGGGCAGCACGACCATTTCCGGGCAGTCCTTGCAGTCCTTGAACACCTGGCCCGGTTGCGGCGTGGCGGCTTGTGCGCCCTGGCACAGCAGGCCGCCGAGCAGGGCGAACAGGGAGGCGGCGCAGAGTCTTTGCAGGCTGCGGGGCGGGGGAGTGGGGTGAGTCGGTTCAGTGGTCATGAGTCATCTCAAGGGTAGGCAAAGGCAGGCAAGGTAAATCTGGAGCGCCAGTGGCGCGCGCTCAGAGGGCGCGGGCCAGCAAGTCCATGAAGCGGTCGATCTGCGCTTCGTCGTTGAGCAGCCCGGGCGCGGTGCGGATCACCGGGCCGACGTCGCGGTCCACGGCATCGGCCACCACGCGGTTTTTCATCAGGTAGGCGGCGACCGCGTCGCTGTCCTTGCCCTTGACCCGGAAGAAGGTGAAACCGGCGGACAGCTCGGCGCTCAGCGGCGTCACCAGTTCGATCTGCGGATGTTGCTGCAGGCGTCGTTTCAGGTAGCTGTTGAGGCTGTGAATGCGTGCCTGGACCTCGGCCTTGCCCAGCTCCAGGTGCAGCTTGAAGGCTTCGTCCAGTGCCCAGCGGTGCTCGAAGGCGTGATAGCCGCCGGGCGACATGGAGGTGGCGAAATTGTTGTCTTCGGAGAAGGTCGGCGTCATCGGGGTGACGTCCTTGAGCTCCTCGGAGCGGGCGCAGACGATCCCGGTGCCGCGCGGGCCGAACATCCACTTGTGGGTGCCGGCGATGAAGAAGTCGCAATGCATGTCCGGGAAGCTCAGGTCTTCCACGCCGAAGCCGTGCACGCCGTCGACCACGTAGAGGATGCGCTCCTGCTTGGCGCGCTCGCGGTTGAGTTCCTCCACCAGCTGGCCGATCTGGCCGATGGGCAGTTTCACGCCGCTGCCGGATTGCACCCAGGTCATGCCCAGCACCCGGGTGTTGGGGCGGATGCTGCGCTTGATCGAGCCCAGCACTTCGTCCGCCGACACGCTGTGGGCGTTTTCGAACAGCTTGATCTTGCGCACCTGGGTGCCTTGTTTTTTCACCCGGAAGTCCAGGCTGTACTCGGTGGAGTAATGCTCGTGGACCGTGGTCAGGATCTCCTGGTCCGGGCGCACATGGATGCCACCGTAGATCATCGCCAGGCCTTCGCTGGTGCTGCCGGTCAGGGCGATCTGCCCGGGCTTGGCGTCCAGGTAGCGCCCGGCCCACTTGCGCACCTCGGCCTCACGCTTCCAGGTTTCCTCCAGGTCCCAGTCCATGGCCAGGCCGGGGTTGCGGTCGATGTTCGCGCGGTGGCGCTCGATGGCGTCGCGCACCGGCTTGGGGTGGGAGGTCACCAGGAAGTTGGAGAAGTGCAGGTAGTCCGGGTCCTGGTTGAACAGTTGGCGCAGTTGCGTCCATTTGTCCCCGGACGCCATCGTGCTGTCGCGGGCTTCGTCGGCCTGGGCCAGGGAGGCGAGGGCGGCATTGCCCAGCGGCAGGCTGGCGGCGAGGACGCCGGCCTGCTTGAGAAAGGTACGGCGGTCAGTCATGGCTTGGGTTCACTTGTTCGGCAAAGGAAATTCAACGGTTGGCTACCGGGCGTGCGGCTTTCTGCACCTGGTCCCAGACCCGCAGGAAGTTGCCGCCCCAGAGCTTGGCGATGTCCGCCTCCGAGTAGCCGCGCGACAGCAACTCGGCGGTGACGTTGCGGATCTCGCCGACGTTCTCCCAGCCCTTGACCCCGCCACCTTCGTTGAAGTCCGAGCTGATGCCGACATGGTCGATGCCGATCTTGCGCACGGTGTAGTCGATGGCGTCGCCCAGGTCCTTGAGGGTCGCCTTGGGCTCTTCCTCGAGGATGGCGTACAGCTCGCCGGCGTACTGGCCGAACTTCTGCTCCGGCCAGGCCGAGATGATCGGGTCGCCCGGCATCAGGGCCATGGCCAGGTTCGGCAGCGGCGGCAGGTCGAAGCGCGCGCGCAGGGCGTTGAGCTTGTCCTGGGTGGCCTGGGTCAGCGGGCGCAGGTACTGCGAGAAACCGACCACCTGGACCACGCCGCCGCTGTTCTTGATCAGCTGCATTTCCTTGTCGCTGAGGTTGCGCGGGATATCCACCGAGGCCCGTGGCGCCGAGTGCGAGGCCACCATCGGCGTGCGGCTCAGTTGCGCCACCTGCTCCAGGGCCTTGGTCGACATCTGCGAGACATCGATGATCACCCCCAGGTCGTTGAGGCGGTGCACCGCCTGCTTGCCGATCTGCGACAGGCCATCGAGGGCGTCCGGGGAGTCGTTGAAGAACGGCAGCGGCCGCGAGGAGTCGGCCCAGGCGTTGTTGCCGATGTAGCTGAAACCGAACATGCGCATGCCGCGGGCGGTCCACAGATCCAGCAGGTTCAGGTCGTTGCCCAGGGGGTAGGCGTTGAGCATGCTGATGAAGATCGCGAACTTGCCTTCGCCGTGCAGGCGGCGGAAATCGTCCGGGGTGTAGGCGATGCCGACCTGGTTGGGGAAGTCGCGGACCATGCCGGAGATGATCTTGTAACGGACCTCCTGCTGGTTGCGCGCTTCCTCGACAAAACCCTCGGTGGGGCGGTGCGGTGCGTTGGGGCCATTCCACATTTCCGGCCAGCCGAAGATGGTCAGGGCCGCGCCGGACAGGCGCCCGCGATTGGCCTTGACCAGGTCGAACTGGCCACTGCCGTCCTTATCCGATTCGTTGCCCGCGGTGCCGAAGTCCAGCGGCAGGCTGATGTGGCTGTCGAACGACAGGATGCGCTCCTGCAATTCATCGGCCTGCTTGATCACCTTGACCGGGTAGCCGGGGTTGCCACGGAACCAGTAGTCCCAGGCCAGGAAGCCTGCTCCGGCACCGATGGCCAGGGCCAGCGGCAGACCGATGTAAAGAGCCTTTTTCGAACGTGGTTTTGTCATTGCCATCTCAGTCGGGTTCGCCGTCAAAGTGCAGGCCGCTGGTACAGGTACGGCGGCCTTTGCTATCTGGGAAGAACGAGTGAGGTCGGGGGAAAATTAGGCTCGGCGGTATGCGGGGCGGTGGGTTTGCAGAGGGGGAGCCGACTTCCGGAAGCCTGAGTGGGTACGGAGATTCTTGGGGGCTCCGTCAGGCTTTATCAAAGTTCAGAATCGTCCTAAAGCCTTGCTTGTCGCCGCTTGCTAGGTTCGCAAGGCTCCACAAGGAGACAGGGATTTTTCCTGCGGATCAGCTAACGCAAGGACGATAAATGCTTTCCTCTTCTCGCCTGGGCGACAAACATATCTGCCCACTTCCCGGTCACGGCACCACGCCGATCGCTTCGGCGTCCGCCGACATCCACATCAACGCCATGGGCGCGGCCCGCGTGGGGGACACGTGCGGCTGTGGCGCGGTCATTACCACGGGGTTTCCTTCGATTCTCCTGAACGGTCGCCCCATGGCTCACCTGGGCAGCCCGACTAGTCACGGCGGGACGATCATCACCGGCTCAGGCGATGTCTTCGGTGGCTTTGTCTTTGGACCTGATCCCGATGCCGTCATCATCAATTTCGCTACGCTCGGGGCGTTTCGTCCGGATGGTTCGGTGGATGATGAAAAGATGGCGACCTTGTTGGCCGACCCGAGGCTGATGGAGAAAGCGACTGCTGCAAATGCTCTGGTTGATCCCTGTGCTGCCTCTAAACAACCGGAAGAAAAAGCCGAGCCTGTCGTTTGTAATGACCCCGATATGATGGAAGAGCTGGCGAGCTACATTGCCGGCGAGATGAATCGCAACATCAACAGTCCGTCCGTACGGCAGATGAAAGAGTTGAACAGCTTTAGCCCGGCAGAGGAAACAGGAAGCATGCTGCCCTGCCTTTTTACCTGCGGTTCGGTCGAAACCCTGACTTCTATAGTTTGGCGCTAGGGAAAAGAGCGAAAGCCTTCGCTATCTGGACTGAGCGAGTGGGGCAGGATCGACCCTGGGATCACAAGCCGATACTCCTGAAGAAATATCAGGGCGTCGTTTACCATAAGCAGGGAAACTACGATTACTACTACGATATTTGGTCGAATATCCACTACGGATATGTGGGGCGAGCAGGCGGGTTTTCCGAGAGCGTGCTTTTGGACGGCGCAGGTGCTGAGCAGATCATCTCGGACTCGAAAAGGAAGCTGGAGGAAATGGCCTCAGCAATACCCAGGGAGGAACAGAAGCGGCAAGGGCCGCATCGTTCAGCAGACATCGACGGGCTTCGTGCGTGGGATGACGCCCCGGATCGGATATCTATCAGTATCGGCATCAAACTTTATGGCCAACACCCCAGTGGCGGCATTACGACGGAAATGATCATGGCTGAGGTTCTTGCAGTTACACCGGAACAATGGGGGGAAGCAGTCCATGTCCACAAATGTAAGAAAATCTAAGGCCCGGTATATAGGAGCAGGGTTTCTATTTCTCTTGTTGGCCCTGTTGGTGTTTTGGTATGCGGCGACCCCCAGCGTAATTGTTCACTACTCCAAAGAGGGGGAGGAGGAGTTGCGGTCCGTATGGAATACACAGCACAGGATTTATCGGGAGCGAATTCTTCCAGGACAAGCCACTGTTGATACTGGACACCTATTCCCCGACCAAGAGTTTTTCATGATGTTCGAGTGGTGGACCGAGAGAGGCTTTAGTCGGTGTGTTGATATCACGCTCAAACGCTGGGGGACGATAGATATCTATCTTGATGGGACCGGCAGGATAGATCTCGATAAAACTTCCTCTGACACCATTGCCCGCTTGAAGCAGTGCAAGGGCAACTCTGACCCTTTCGCGTCGTAAGTCCCGCCGCTGTTGCGGTGACAGGATCGCCAGAATAACCACCAAGTAGCGCACAGAGCGGCGGGCACCTCGCCCGGCTTAAATTTCCCCCCTCTGCAAACGTCCTAGCTGGGATAAGGCCTGCTTCAGGGCTGACACAGGTAGGGCAATGACGATTTCTCGACGAGGGTTTATCGCAGGCTTGGCGCTCACTGGAGCCGCGGTGCCCGCGGCCATTTATGCGCACCGTGAACTGACGCGTGAGGAGGCGCCGGAAACCCCCGGCGAAGCGACGGTCGATCTGGCGGACGCCGCCGGCCAGCAATTGGCGGACAAGTTGCGCGGGGTCTGGACCCTGCGTTTCGAGGGCGCGGACGCCGGCCTGGCGGGCCTGCCGCGCGAGGGGCTGGAACTGTTTCTCGACGTCGCCCAGCGCGGGCGCGGCCTGCGTGGTTACCTGGACCGTGCCGAGGCGTTGCGTGGCGAGGCCGAGCCGCGTTACCGGGTGGTTGGCGATCTGCTGGCGCCCGATCCGAAGCAGCTTTACTGGCGCCTGGTAAGCGCCGATGCCGGCGACGGTGCGCCCTGTTATGAGTTCAGCGTGGTGCTCGACGAGGTCTGGGGCGATTTCGGCAATGCCGGCAGCGGCACGCTCAGCGGGCGCATCCTGCGCCTGGACCGGCCGTTGGTGCTGCCCGAGCAGGACAATCGCTTTGTCGCCACCAAGCAGCTGTTCCCCGAAGCCCGCCAGCGCATCGGCCTGAACCCGACGCTGCTGGCCTGGCTGATTTCCCCTGAGCACCGGCTGTTTCACCAGCTGTGGCATGCCTCGCGGGACAAGTGGCACAGCCTGTCCGAAGCAAAACGCGACGCCCTGCGCGGCATTGGCTGGCAGCCCGGCCCGCGTGGCCAGGAACGTGACGCCCGGGGCAAACGCAAGGATCGCAATGGCTCGGGCATCGACTTCTTTTTCATGCACCGGCACATGCTCGGTACCGCGCGTTCCATGCAGGACCTGCCGTCCTGGCTGAACTTCCCGACTCCGCAGCCGGAGCTGGAACGCGATCGCCTGGGTTTCGCCCATTATTTCGATAACCACGACGGCTTCGCCTTGCCGCCGACCTGGCTGGCCAGCGACGACGCCGACTACACCCAGTGGGTCAGCGACATCAAGACCGCCGAGACCTACCACAGCAATTTCCAGGTCTGGGAATCGCGCTACCGCGACCCGCGTTACCTGTCGACCCTGACCCTGGGCCAGTTCGGTTCCGAGTTGGAACTGGGCCTGCACGACTGGCTGCACATGCGCTGGGCCTCGGTGCCACGCGATCCTTCCAATGGTGCGCCAGTGCCGTTCGCCCGCGATCCGGCGGACTTTTCGGCGCGCTGGTACGCCGCGGAAAACGACTTCCTCGGCGACCCGTTTTCCTCCCATGTGAGCCCAGTGTTCTGGGCTTTCCATGGCTGGATCGACGACCGCGTGGAAGACTGGTTGCGCGCCCACGAACGTTTCCATCCGGGTGAAGTCAGCCGCCTTGAAGTTAACGGCGTGCCTTGGTTCGCTCCCGGGCGCTGGGTCGAGGTCGACGACCCCTGGCTGGGGCCGGACACTCATGGTTGCAGCACCACCCCCGGTCTGCAGATGGGGCGCTCGGTGGAGATGGATCCGGAAACCATGAAGCTGGCGCTGCGCATCACCTTCGCCGAGGAAGACAAGCTGGCCGAGCTGTTCCGCAAAGTGCCCAAGCGGCCCTGGTATGCCCGTCACCTGAAGGTGCGTGAGCGCTTGTTGTAAACAGCAGCCGGTCGAGGTTGTTCGCGAAAAACGATGACGCGGTTTGCCAGGTGCACCGCGTCGTCCTTATCGCGAGCAAGCTTCGCTCCTACAGAAGTCATATGTGCTGTTTTTGTTTCCGTAGGAGCGAGCGGGCGGCGATCCGACTTGTCCGCGATAGCCGCGCAGCGGCGCTCTTCAAGCCGCCGCATCGTTACTGGTCAGGCTCGACTAGAGCACTTTCCAACCACCACCCAAAGCCTTGTACAGGGCGATGCTGGCCTGCAGGCGGGACAGCCGCAGCTGCACGTTCTGGTCCTGGGCGGCGTACAGGGTGCGCTGGGTTTCCAGGACCGTCAGCAGGTCGGCGGCGCCAGCCTGGTAGCGGCTCTGGGCGATGTCGAAGGCGGTCTGTGCCTGGCGCAGTTCTTCGCTCTGCCATTGGCGCTGCTGGTCGAGGCCACGGATGCTGGCGAGGGCCTTTTCCACATCGGCGAAGCCGTTGACGATCGCCCCGCGGTAGGTTTCCAGCAGCTCTTCCTGGCGCGCCCGCGCCTTGTCGCGTTCGGCGCTCAGGCGGCCGGCGTTGAAGATCGGCGCCGCCAAGGCGCTGGTGAGGTTGTAGAAGGGGCTACGCAGGATGTCCGAGGCGGTATTGGCCCCTGAACCGAGGCTGGCGCTCAGGGTGACAGTGGGTAGCATCGCCGCTCGGGCTACCGTGACGTCGGCCTGGGCAGCGGCGAGCCTGGCTTCGGCGCTGGCAATGTCCGGGCGGCGGCTCAACAGGTCGCTGGGCACGCCGGCGTCGATGCTCGGCCAGGTCAGTTGGGCGAAGGCTTGCTGGCCGAGATCGAGGCTCTGCACCGGCTGGCCGAGCAGGGCGGCGAGGGTGATCCGTGCGTTCTCGGCCTGTTGCTGCACCAATGGCAGCTGGCGCTGCTGGGCGGCCACCAGGCTCTTCTGCTGGGCCAGTTCCAGGGCGGTGGCCGAGCCCGAGTCATAGCGGGTCTGCACCAGCCGGAGCACGCTCTGCGCGTTGGCCAGGTTGAGTTCGGCGATGCGGCTCTGCTCGCCCAGCGACAGCACCTGGGTGTAGCTGTTGGCGACGCCGCTGAGCAGGGTCAGCTCGACGGTGGCCTGGTCGAATTCGCTGGCCCGCAGGCTTTCCACGGCGCTGTCGCGGGCCGCGCGCCTGCCGCCCCAGAAGTCGACTTCATAGCTGGCGCTGAGGCTGGCGTCGAAATAGTCCACGGCCTTGTTGCTGCTGTTGGCGTCCAGTTGGCTGTAGCCGTTGCCGCGCAGCAGCTTCTGCCGGCTGGCGTTGAGCGCGCCCTTGAGCTCCGGCAGCAACGGCGCGCCGGCGACCACCGCCGTGGCCTGCGCCTGGCGCACCCGGGCCATGGCGGCGGCCAGGTCGTGGCTGCCCAGGCGGGCCTGTTCGATCAGGCGCTCCAGTTCCGGGCTGCCGAAGCGGGTCCACCATTGGCGATTGTCCTGCTGCGCGGCCGCGGTATTGGGCGAATGCCAGGCGGGCGGGGCCTGCAGGCCGCTGTCCGGGCGCGGCGCGGGGCCGCTGCAAGCCGCCAGCAACAGGCTGGCGGCGATAAGGCTGAGGGGCGCTTTCATAGGTCGATCATTCACTGGTGAGGGCCGTGACCGGGTCGAGTCGGGCTGCTTTGCGGGCCGGCATGAAGCCGAAGATGACGCCGGTGACCAGGGCGCAGGCGAAGGCGCCCAGGACCGCCACCAGGGAGAAGGCCACCGCCACTTCGCTGAGGATCAGCACGCCGCCGATGATCAGCGCCAGGGCGATGCCGGTCAGGCCGCCGACCACCGAGAGCATCACCGCCTCGGTGAGGAACTGGCGCAGGATGTCACGCTGGCGGGCGCCGGTGGCCATGCGGATGCCGATCTCGCGGGTGCGTTCGCGCACGGTCATGAGCATGATGTTCATCACCCCGATGCCGCCCACCAGCAGCGAGATCGCGGCGATGGCGCCGAGCATCAGCGACAGGGTGTTCTGGGTGCGGGCCTCGGCCTGGATCATCGCCGCGTTGTTGGTCAGTTCGAAATCACGCTTGCCACCGTGCATGCGCAGCATCAACTGGTCGATGGCCTGCTCGGCCTCCTTGACCTTGCGCGCGTCGCTGGTGGCGATCGCCACGTACTCCGGGTTGTGGCTGCCGAACAGGCGGATGCTCGCGGCGGAGTAGGGGATGGCGATGCGGTCGTCGCTGTCCTGGTCGCCGGAGCTGGCGCCTTTTTCCGCCAGGACGCCGACCACCTGGAATGGCACATTCTCGATCAGGATGTATTGGCCGATGGGGTTGGCCACGTCCTTGAGCAACTTGTCGCGGACCTTCTTGCCGATCACCGCCACGGCCGCCGCGGCGCGCTCGTCGGCCTCGGTGAAATAGCTGCCTTCGACCACCGGCCAGTTGAAGATCGCCGGGAAGTTGGTGTCGTTGCCGCCGACGTAGCTGGTGTGGTCGACGTTGCCGAAGCGCACGCCGGCCTCGGAACCATTGACCGGCATGATGCGCTTGACCTGCGGCAGGGCGGCCAGGGCGGCGACGTCGTCGAGGGTGATGATGCCGGGTGGGGTGCGCGGGTTGGGCGTGTGGCCGCTGAGGTAAATGATGTTCGAGCCGAACGCGCCCATCTGCGCCATGACCTGGCGCTTGCTGCCTTCGCCCACCGCCAGCATCACCACCACCGAGGCTACGCCGATGACGATCCCCAGCAGGGTCAGGGCGGTGCGGAAGCGGTTGATCCACATCACCCGCCAAGCCGCTTGCACGGCGTCCACCAGTTCGCCTTTCCAGGCGCCGTTGTGTTCGCTGCCGTCGGCCAGGCGCTGGCGCAGGTCCACCGCCTGCAGGGCGCCGCTGTTGGCGCTGGCCTGGACCTCGGGGTGGTCGTCGGCGGTGTCGCTGACGATTTCGCCGTCGCGGATTTCGATGATGCGCTTGGCCCGGGCCGCGACTTCGCGGTCGTGGGTGATCAGGATCACCACATGGCCCTGGCTGGCCAGTTCGTCGAGCAGGGTCATGACCTCGGCGCCGCTGTGGCTGTCGAGGGCGCCGGTGGGTTCATCGGCGAGGATGATGTGGCCGCCGTTCATCAGCGCGCGGGCGATCGACACCCGCTGCTGCTGGCCGCCAGACAACTGGTGCGGACGGTTGCCGGTGCGGCTGGCCAGGCCCAGGCGGTCGAGCAGGGCGGCGGCGCGGGCATGGCGCTCGGCCGCCGGAGTGCCGGCATAGATCGCCGGCATCTCGACGTTTTCCTGGGCCGAGCCGGACGGGATCAGGTGGTAGCCCTGGAACACGAAGCCGAAGGCCTCGCGGCGCAGCCAGGCCAGTTCGTCGCTGTCCAGCCGGGCGACGTTTTCCCCGGCGAACAGGTACTCGCCCGAGGTCGGGCGGTCGAGGCAGCCGAGGATGTTCATCAGCGTCGATTTGCCGGAGCCGGAGGCGCCGACTATGGCGACGAACTCGCCGGCGTGGATCGACAGGTTGATGCCACGTAGCACGTCCACTTGCGGCGTGTCGCCGCCGCCGTAGGATTTGCGGATGTCCTTGAGGTCGATCAGCGGGGTCTGCATTCAGCCTCCGCTGCTTTGGGCGGGACCGATCAGCAGGTGATCGCCTTCGTCGAGGCCGTCCAGGACCTGGATGCGCAAGCGGTCGCTGATGCCGACCCGCACCTTGCGCTCCTCGATCGAGCCGTTTTTCGCCACCACCCGGGCCAGCTGTACGCCGCTATCGGCGCTGCTCTGCAGGGCGGCGATCGGCGCGGTGAGGACGTCTTGCGCGCGCTCGGCGACAAAAAACACCTGGGCGGTCATTTCCGCCATCAGCGCGTTGTCGGCGTTATCCACATCCAGCAACACGGTGTAGAGCACCACCCGGCCACTGCCGCTCTTGCTCGAACTGTTGGGGCTGCCGCTGCCCTGGCTGCTTTCGTTCAGCGGCTTGGGCGGGATCGGCAGGATCTGCCGCACGGTGCTGGTCCAGCGCCGGGCGCCGCCGCTCAAGGTGGTGAAGTAGGCGGTCATGCCCGGTTTGACATGGCCGATATCGGCTTCGGAAACTTCGGCCCAGACGGTCATCGGCGACAGCCGGGCGATGCGCAGGATCAGCGGCGTCTGCTGCTGGGCGTTGAGGGTCTGGCCTTCGCGGGCGTCCACCGCGACCACGGTGCCGGACATCGGCGCATAGATGCGCGTGTAGCCCAGCTCGGCCTGGTCGCTGCGCAGGCTGGCCTGGGCCTGGCGGATCTGCGCCTGGATCATGTCGATCCGCGCCTGGGTGGCCTTGAGTTCGGCGCGGGCGGTCTGCACGTCTTCGTCGCGGGTCGCGCCGCCGGCGGCGAGGTTCTGCTGGCGCTGGTATTTCTGCCGGGCCAGTTGGTTCTGCGCCCGCTGCTCTTGCAACTGGGCCTGCAGGTTCTCGATGGAGAAGCGGCTGGCGTCGAGCTTGGCCTGCTGGGTGGCGGGGTCGATCTCCACCAGCAACTGGCCTTCCTTGACCGGGTCGCCGGCTTCGACGTGGATCTTGCGGATCTGTCCGGACGCCTGGGCGCCGACGTCGACATAACGCCGCGGTTGCAGGGTGCCCAGGGCGGTCACGCTGCTTTCGATGGTGCCGCGGCTGACCTGCACGGTGGCGAACTGGTCGCGCCCTGGCGGCAGGATTTTCCAGGCAGCGAAGGCAACGACAGGAATCAGACACAGGGTGACAAGCAGGGCGCGTCGGGTATGACGGGGACGTTTCATGCAGGGTTCCGGCCAATGGAAATCGGCCCGTCGTCCGGCCTGGCCCAGGGGCGTGGGCAGGGCTGGAGGCTGTCGATAGCGCGACAGATACGGGGAGCTGTCAGGTAGACGAGAAGCGCCGGGGGGAATTTAAGCCATGACACATGGCGTTACAGGTGCAGGGGATTACAGGTTAGGCAACGAAAATAAATCCGGCGAATCGACGCGGTACTTTAAATCTATATGAGAATTACTATAAATTACGCCACTTCTAAACTGCCATCATCGAATCGCCTGCCCAGGGGCGGAGTGCCGGTTGTGCTCAAGGACAAAAGCCGCGTATCGCGGTCGGGAGTCATGTTGGAAAACTACTATCGCGAGCTGGTGTGTTTCCTCAACGCCAAGCTGGGCAACCTGCAGGTGGCCGAAGATGTGGTGCATGACGCTTACGTGCGGGTGCTGGAGCGTTCCAGCGACACGCCGATCGAGCAACCGCGGGCCTTCCTCTATCGCACGGCGCTGAACCTGGTGATCGACGGCCATCGGCGCAATGCCTTGCGCCAGGTCGAGCCCCTGGATGTGCTCGACAATGAAGAGCGTTTCTTCAGCCCCTCGCCACAGACCAGCATCGACCACGGCCAGCGCCTGGACATGCTGCAACGGGCGCTGGCGGAGCTGCCGGCGCTGTGCCGGGAAAGTTTCCTGCTGCGCAAGCTCGAAGGCCTGTCCCACCCCGAGATCGCCGAGCGCCTGGGGATTTCCCGCAGCCTGGTGGAGAAGCACATCGTCAATGCGATGAAGCATTGCCGGGTGCGGGTCCGGCAGTGGGACGCCCATTGATCCTTCTTTGTTAAATTTTTTTTCACTGTCCTCGTTCCTACTCAACAGACGACCTGCTGCCTCGCCATGGGCCGATCAGGTCACCGTCGATTTCTCCCCGCGTTGAGGGATTTATCCAGAGGACACTGGAAATGACACAGGCAATTGCATCGACCATCGTTCACGACCTGATCGGTATCGGTTTCGGCCCCTCGAATCTGGCGCTGGCTATCGCGCTGGAAGAACGTGGCCAGATTCAGGGTCCGCTGGACGCGCTGTTTCTCGACAAGCAGGCCGATTACCGCTGGCACGGCAACACCCTGGTGGCCCAGAGCGACCTGCAGATTTCCTTTCTCAAGGACCTGGTGACCCTGCGCAACCCGACCAGCCCGTACTCCTTCGTCAACTACCTCAAGCACCACGGCCGCCTGGTGGACTTCATCAACCTGGGCACCTTCTATCCGTGCCGCATGGAGTTCAACGATTACCTGCGCTGGGTCGCCGGGCACTTCCAGGAGCAGAGCCGCTACGGTGAAGAAGTACTGGCCATCGAACCGGTGCTGCACAACCAGCAGGTCGAGGCGCTGCGGGTGATTTCCCGCGACAGCCAGGGCCATGAGTTCGTCCGTACCAGCCGTTCGGTGGTGGTCAGCCCTGGCGGTACGCCATTGATCCCGGACACCTTCAAGGCGCTCAAGGACGACGGCCGGGTGTTCCACCACGCGCACTACCTGGAACGCATGGCCAACCAGCCGTGCACCAGCGGCAAGCCGATGAACGTGGCGATCATCGGTGGCGGGCAGAGCGCGGCCGAGGCCTTCATCGACCTCAACGACAGCTTCCCATCGGTGCAGGTGGACATACTGATGCGCGGTTCGGCGCTGAAGCCGGCGGACGACAGCCCGTTCGTCAACGAAGTGTTCTCGCCGGCCTTCACCGACCTGGTGTTCCAGCAGCCGAGCGGCGAGCGCGAGCGCCTGGTCCACGAGTACCAGAACACCAACTACTCGGTGGTGGATGTCGACCTGATCGAACGCATCTACGGGATTCTCTACCGCCAGAAAGTCTCCGGTATCGCACGCCATGCCTTCCGCACCCTGACCACCGTGGAGAAAGCCACCGCCACCGCCCAGGGCATCGAGCTGGTGCTGCGCAATACCTCCACCGGCGAGTTGAGCACCCGCCACTACGACGCGGTGATCCTGGCCACCGGCTACGAGCGCCAGACCCACCGCGCATTGCTGGCGCCGCTGGAAGCCTACCTGGGCGACTTCGAAGTGGACCGCAACTACCGGGTCATCACCGACGAGCGCTGCAAGGCCGGCGTCTACACCCAGGGCTTCAGCCAGGCCAGCCACGGCCTGAGCGACACCTTGCTGTCGGTGCTGCCGATCCGCGCCGAGGAGATCGCCGCCTCGCTGTACGAGCACGACAAAGGCCGCCACAGCCGTTCGGTGCGTGATCTGCTGCTGGCCACGGCCAGCTGATAGAGACCGTCGGGCCCGATAGTTCTGGGTTGAACATTCGGGCCTTATCGCGGGCAAGCCTCGCTCCTACAGGTTGACGTCGGTCTGACGTCTGTAGGAGCGAGGCTTGCCCGCGATGGACGGCGCAGCCGTCCCCCATTCCAACCCTCTCGATACCCCCAAAAATCCCCTCATCCAGCCTTCGCCGACGGCTGTTCCTGAACCTTCGCTGAAGAACTTTTCGATTCCCCCACCAGCGCCTTGCCGTCGATTTACTCTGCAAAAACCGCGGCGTAAGCTGCGCGCGTTTTCCATCAAGCGGAGACCCACAGTGGGTACTTGTTCGAGCGACAGTAGTCGGCCGGTTTCGATAACCGGCGCCTTCCCGGCAAGATAACGCGCCCGCTTTTTGTGCCGTTGTCTCGCCGTAACAGCGAGCGGCGGCTTCCCGACCGTGGCCTTCAGGGCCCGTTCCCGATGTCCTTCTCATCGACACTGCAACAGTGGGTGATGCCCGGCCTGGCGCCGCATCGCCGCGCTACGGCTGCGCCTGTCTGCGCGCCGGCGAACCCGACCTGGCTGTGAGTCTCCCGGCGCTGACCGTTAGGGGACACACCATGAACCTCACCCTGCTCAAAGAGTTTTTTGCCGGCTTCCTGCGGACCCGGCATTTCGCCCGGCACTTTCGCCGCCTGGCCTTGCTGGAGAGCTTCAGCGACGCCAGCGTCAGCCGCGACGTACCGCCCAACCTGGCGCACACCCTGGTGGCTGCGGCCAACGACAATGCCGCGGACCTGCTGCAACGCCTCGGCAGCCACACCGATGGCCTGAGCGAGAGCGAGGCCGAGGTCCTGCGCGAGCAGCATGGCCTCAACGAGGTCGAGCACGAGCAGCCGCTGCCCTGGTGGACGCACCTGTGGCATTGCTACAAGAACCCCTTCAACTTGCTGCTGACCCTGCTGGCGGTGATCTCCTGGCTGACCGAAGACATGAAGGCGGCCACGGTGATTTTCTCCATGGTGGTGCTCTCCACGCTGCTGCGTTTCTGGCAGGAGGCCAAGTCGAACAAGGCCGCCGACGCCCTCAAGGCGATGGTCAGCAACACCGCCACTGTGCTGCGGCGCAATGTACTCGACGCAGCGCCGTCGGTGTTCGCCAGGCTGCATGGCGCGGCGGTGGCGCACCAGGGCCTGCAACGCCTGGAACTGCCGATCCGGCAACTGGTGCCGGGCGACCTGATCCAGCTTTCGGCCGGCGACATGATCCCCGCCGATTGCCGGGTGCTCAGCGCCAAGGACCTGTTCGTCAGCCAGGCGGCGATGACCGGCGAATCGCTGCCGGTGGAGAAATTCCCGCGCCAGCAGGACGCCGCCACCCTCAACCCGCTGGAGCTGGACAACATCCTGTTCATGGGCACCAACGTGGTGTCCGGCGCGGCCACCGCGCTGGTCCTGACCACCGGCAACGCCACCTATTTCGGCGCCCTGGCCCAGCGGGTCGGAGCCACCGACCGGGCGCCGACTTCGTTCCAGAACGGGGTGAACAAGGTCAGCTGGCTGCTGATCCGCTTCATGTTCGTCATGGCGCCGCTGGTGCTGTTCATCAACGGCTTCACCAAGGGCGACTGGATGGAAGCGCTGCTGTTCGCGCTGTCCATCGCCGTGGGCCTGACCCCGGAAATGCTGCCGATGATCGTCACCTCGACCCTGGCCAAGGGCGCGGTGTTCCTGTCGCGCAAGAAGGTCATCGTCAAGCGCCTGGACGCGATCCAGAACTTCGGCGCCATGGACGTGCTGTGCACCGACAAGACCGGCACCCTGACCCAGGACAAGATCTTCCTCGCCCGGCACGTGGATGTCTGGGGTGAAGAGTCCGAGGATGTGCTGGAAATGGCCTACCTGAACAGCTACTACCAGACCGGCCTGAAGAACCTGCTGGACGTGGCGGTGCTGGAGCACGTCGAAGTGCACCGCGAGCTGAGGGTCGGCACGGCGTTCCAGAAAGTCGACGAGATTCCCTTCGACTTCAACCGGCGGCGCATGTCGGTGGTGGTGGCCGAGAAGGAGCGTCCGCACCTGCTGATCTGCAAGGGCGCGGTGGAGGAGGTGCTGGCAGTGTGCACCCGGGTGCGCCATGGCGCCGCCGAAGAAATGCTCAGCGACGAGCTGCTGGCGCGGATTCGCCAGGTCACCGCCGAGTTCAACGGCGAAGGCCTGCGGGTGGTGGCCGTGGCCGCCCGGCCGATGCCGCGAGGCCGCGACAGCTACAGCCTGGCGGACGAGCAGGGGCTGACCCTGATCGGTTACGTGGCCTTTCTCGATCCGCCCAAGGAAAGCACCGCGCCGGCCCTCCAGGCCCTGGCGGCCCATGGCGTGGCGGTGAAGGTGCTGACCGGCGACAACGAGCTGGTGACGGCGAAGATCTGCCGCGAAGTCGGCCTGGAACAACAGGGCCTGCTGCTGGGCAACGACATCGAGCGGATGAGCGATACCCAGCTGGCCAAGGCGGTGGAAACCACCAACGTCTTCGCCCGGCTCACACCCTCGCACAAGGAGCGCATCGTCCGCCTGCTCAAAGGCAACGGCCATGTGGTCGGCTTCATGGGCGACGGTATCAACGACGCGCCGGCGTTGCGCACCGCGGACATCGGCATTTCGGTGGACAGCGCCGTGGACATCGCCAAGGAGGCGGCGGACATCATCCTCCTGGAGAAAAGCCTGATGGTGCTGGAGGAGGGCGTGCTGGAAGGGCGGCGGACCTTCGCCAACATGCTCAAGTACATCAAGATGACCGCCAGCTCGAACTTCGGCAATGTGTTCTCGGTGCTGGTGGCCAGTGCCTTCATTCCGTTCCTGCCGATGCTGCCGATGCACCTGCTGGTGCAGAACCTGCTGTACGACATTTCCCAGATCGCCATCCCGTTCGACAACGTCGATGACGAAATGCTGGCCCGGCCCCAGCGCTGGCAACCGGCGGACGTCGGGCGCTTCATGCTGTTTTTCGGGCCGATCAGTTCGATCTTCGACATCGGCACCTTCGCCCTGATGTGGTACGTGTTCGATGCCAATACCCCGGACCACCAGACCCTGTTCCAGTCCGGCTGGTTCGTGGTCGGCCTGCTGACCCAGACCCTGATCGTGCACATGATCCGCACGCCGAAGATCCCCTTCCTGCAAAGCCGCGCGGCCATGCCGCTGCTGGTGATGACCCTGGTGATCATGGCCATCGGCATCTTCCTGCCCATGGGCCCGCTGGCGCACTACTTCAAGCTGCAGGCGCTGCCGTCGCTGTACTTCGTGTTCCTGCCGGTGATCCTGCTGGCGTATATGGCGCTGACTCAGGCGGTGAAGGGCTTTTATATCCGCCGGTTCGGCTGGCAATAAGCGCAACGCCGCACCAAATCCTGTAGCCGCTGCCGCAGGCTGCGATGGTCCGGACCACGCTGGTCGCAGGTCCTCCGGCGTTGGTGGGATCGCCGCGGCCCTCCGGGCCGATCGCAGCCTGCGGCAGCGGCTACAGAGTCTGTAGAGCGGGCGGCGATCCGACTTGCCCGCGATGGGCCGTGCAGCGGCCCTGGTTCCGCGGGCCAACCGGCAATCGCGATCTGCTCGTCATACCCGCCGGTGCAAGATACCCGGCACCCCGGCCGACCTCATCGCGAGCGGTTGGATCGCCACCCGCTCGCACCGGCAAAGTGCACCTATCCTGTAGGAGCAGCCGACCGTCGCGTACTCAAGGACTTGATTCATGCAAGCACTCCAGAACATCAACCTGACCTCCCTGGTGGATACCCTGGTCAGCCTCAGCGCGGCCTTTATCCTCGGTGGCCTGATCGGCTTCGAGCGGCAGTACCGGCAGCGCACCGCCGGCCTGCGCACCAACGTGCTGGTGGCGGTGGGCGCGGCGATTTTCGTCGACATGGCCAACCGTCTCGGCGGCGCCGAAGGGGCGGTGCGGGTGGTGGCCTATGTGGTGTCCGGCATCGGTTTTCTCGGCGCCGGGGTGATCATGCGCGAGGAGGGCAACGTGCGTGGCCTGAACACCGCGGCCACCCTCTGGGCCTCGGCGGCGGTGGGTGCCTGCGCCGGCGCCGACCTGATCCTCGAGGCCTTTCTCGGCACGCTGTTCGTGCTGGCGGCGAATACCCTGCTGCGGCCGATCGTCAACAACATCAACCGCCAGCCGCTGGACGTGATCTCCGCCGAGGTCACCAACATCGTCTATGTCATCGCCCATCGCTCCAAGCAGAAAGCCGTGTTCGCCCTGCTCGAAGCGGAGCTGGAGCGCAGCAACTACCCGGCCAGCGATATCGATGTCCATGCCTTCGGCAACGACGACGTGGAGATCGAAGCCACCCTGGCCACCACCTCGGTGGACGGCGACGAACTCGATGCCCTGGTGGTGCGCCTGTCCACTTCGGCCCTGGTGGAGCAGGCGTTCTGGAGCCCCAGTACCACCGAATAAACCGCGCAAGCGCTGGGTCGATGCGCCTGTAAACGGCAGGCCTTTGCCGAGAGGAAAATTTTTCCTGTTCACAGCGATTTTTGGGAATCGTCTTAAAGAGTCGGCCAGGGGCCATCGGATAGTCTGTTGAACCTCTGTGTTCAACCGATAGTTGCCACGCCGATGCCCAACAAACGCCTGAGAATACTGATTGCCGACGCGTCCCGGGAGCAGTGTGGTCGCATCCAGCGTTTGTTGAGTGGCCTGGGCTACTTTCGCGTCGCCACGGTAGGAGCTTTTCGCGAACTGGTGACCCTGACTCACTATTCCTGCGAGCCCTTCGAGAACTTCGACCTGTTGCTGCTCAGCGGCGAGCTGGCGTTCGCCGCCGGGGTGGACGCCGGCGCGTTCTGCCAGGGCAACCCGCAGATCCGCCATGCCATGATCTACGGCGGCCGCACCGAACATGCATTGCCGGTGGTCCTCGGCGGCTCTGCGCTACAGGAGATTCTCTGGGTGCGGAGCGCAACGCAGGAGATCCTCCAGCGCTTCATGGCCCATATCAATCCTCCCGTCTCCTCGGGCAAAGACCGAACCTTCTGAACACTGGAATAGCCCCCGCAGTTGCTGGGAACAGGGCTTGCGTCGTGCTGCTGGAGGCGGAAACCACCACCTGGCCAGCGGTTTTCCGATGGTCGCTGCCGGGGCCGGGCAAGCCTTTTGTCTCCATCCGGGCCGGGCAAAAAGCAGGATTCATGGCCGCCTATCGATACCTGATGTGCGCCGCCGACGCGGGTGGATATCCCAGGGAAACGAGCATTTCGGGCACGAAAAGTAGGGGAAAGCCGCATTTTAGTAATTCGGAGTAGGGCTTTTCAGAAAACCCTTAGAGAAAACACTCGGCTGCTCCCCTAGCCTTTATTCATAGGTTTGGAGCCTGTTATCTCAGACTTTTTTCATGGTCGCGAAAAATGCCGAATAAAACGTTACGAATCCTGATCGCCGATGAACAGCATTTTCATCGAATGAAGATCGAGCGGGTGCTGAATCAACTGGGCTATTACCGGATTGCCCCGATGTATCGACTCATCGAGGTGTTGAACGTCGTGGAATATGGCAGTGAGCCAATGGACCTGCTGATCATCAACGCCTCACTGGGGTTGCGCGACCGGCTCGATATCGTGGCGTTCTGCATGGATAACCCGCAGATCCGCCACGTGCTGGTCTATGACTCCGAGCTTCTCGGCGTGCCTTCGATTCCCCTCGGCCCGCAGCGCAAGATGTATATCAGCAGCCTGCCGTTGCCGGACCAGGAGACTATCAACCGCTTGATGGGGGCCATCGACACCGGCCGCCGGAGCAAGATCCCGGCGGCCGGAAAGTTTCTCAGCAGTTCCAATGAGGAAGAGATCGCCCCCGATGGCATTCGGTTGAATGCCGTGGTGCGTTAAGGCCTCAGTCCCACGCCGGCGCAATGCCGGCGGGGCTGGTCAGACGATGCCCGCGCTCCAGATCGGCGATGCGCCGCATGTCTGCTTCGCCCAGGGTCAAGGCACAGGCCTTGAGGTTGCTTTCCAGGTTCGCGCGCCTGGTCGAGGATGGAATCACCGCATAACCCGATTGCATGGCCCAGGCCAGGGTCACCTGAGCCGGTGTCGCCCGATGCTGCTCGGCGAGCTGCTGGATGACCGGGTCCTTGAGCACTTCACCGTAGGCCAGTGTCATGTACGAGGTGATGTGAATCCCCTGGCTTTGCGCGTATTCCACGACCTTGCGGTTCTGCAGGTAAGGATGCAGTTCGATCTGGTGGGTGGCGATGTGTTCGGCGCCGACCGCGGCGATGGCCTGGCGCATCAGGTCGTTGGTGAAGTTGGAAACCCCGATCCGCCGGGTCAGCCCCAGTTGCTTGGCCTCCAGCAGCGCCGCCATGAACTCTTCGACCGGCACCTGGTTGTCCGGTGACGGCCAGTGGATCAGGGTCAGGTCCAGGTAGTCGGTCCGCAGCTTGCGCAGGCTGTCCTTGAGGCTGGGGATCAGCTTGTCGCGGGCGAAATTGGCGACCCAGATCTTGCTGGTGATAAACAGCTCGTCGTGGGGGATGCCGCTGTCGGCGATAGCCTGGCCGACCTCGGCTTCGTTCTCATAGATCTGGGCGGTGTCGATCGCCCGGTAGCCCAGCTCAAGCGCGGTGCTGACCGAGTCGATGACGACCTGGCCTTGCAGGCGAAAGGTGCCGAGGCCGAAAGCAGGTACAGACATGGATGACTCCAGATGGCAGTGGAAAGGCCACGAGTATCCCGGTCCGCACCTTTGAGAAAAACCGCCGGACAGGCAAAGGAATCTTTACCGCGAATCACGAATAACCCCGGCTTGCGCAGAGACGGCACATGCCCTGCGCAAGCCGGCAAGCCGGTTCAGCGCTCAACCGCCTCCAGCAGGGTGGCGATGCCCTGGCCGCCGGCGATGCATTGGGTGGCGATGGCGTAGCGGCCGCCGCTGCGCTGCAGCAGGGATGCGGCCTTGCCGGTGATCCGCGCGCCGGTGGCCCCCAGGGGATGCCCATGGCCATGGCGCCGCCGTCGAGGTTGATCCGGCGGCTGTCCAGGTCCAGCTCCCGCAGGCAGGCCAGGGACTGGCTGGCGAAGGCTTCGTTGATTTCCACCAGGTCAATATCGCCGATGCCCAGGCCGGCCCGTTGCAGCACCTTGCGCGTGGCATACACCGGGCCCATGCCCATGATCTGCGGCGGGCAGCCAGCGACCGCCACGGCCTTGATCCGGGCCAGGATGTTCAGCCGGCGGCTGCGGGCGTAGGCCTCGCTGCACACCAGGACTGCGGCGCTGCCGTCGGTCAGGGGCGAACTGGTGGCCGCAGTGACGCTGCCGCCGAAGCTCGGTTGCAGGCCGGCGAGGACCTCCAGGTTGGTGCCGGGGCGGATACAGCCGTCTGTGCTGACCAGGCCGGCGGGCGTCCGCACCGGGATGATTTCATCGACAAACAGACCCCGCTCGCGGGCGCTGGCCGCCTTGGCATGGGACTCCACGGCCATGGCGTCCTGTTCCTGGCGACTGATGCCGTAGCGCCGGGCCACTTCTTCCGCGGTGTGGCCCATGGGCATGTAGACCTCGGGGAATTCGCTGAGCAGGGTCGGGTTCGGCGAAATGTTGAAACCGCCCATGGGCACCCGGGTCATGGATTCGACCCCGGCACACAGGAACGCCTCGCCGGCGCCTAGCAGGATCTGCCCGGCGGCGTAGTGCACGGCGCTCATGGACGAGCCGCAGAAGCGGTTGATGGTGGCGCCGCCCAAAGTGTCCGGGAAGCCGGCGCGGAAACTGGCGATGCGCGCGATGTTCATGCCTTGCTCGGCCTCGGGGTAGGCGCAGCCCATGACCACGTCCTCGATCTCGACGGGGTCGATCCCGAGTTTGTCCACCAGCCCGCGCAGCACCTGGGCGGCGAGGTCATCGGGACGGACATCGATCAGCGCGCCCTTTTTCGCGAACTGGAAGGGCGAGCGGGCATAACCGGCAATAACGACGTTGTTCATGGCGAGACTCCTGGGCGAACCCATTCAATGAGGCAACTCCCCACGGCGACAGGTTCAGCCGCGGGCTTCGAGGATCATGCAGGTGGTGGAACCGGTGGCGTACAGGCGGCCATCGACGTCGTAGATCCGCCCTTCGGCCAGGGCGGTGGAGCGGCCCAGGTGGACGATCTTGCCTTCGGCGCGGATCGGCCCGCTGCTGCCGGTCAGGGCCCGCACATAGCTGATGCGCAGGTCCAGGGTGGTGTAGCCCTGGCCCTTGTTCAGCCGGGTGTGGATCGCGCAACCCATGCAGGAATCCAGCAGGGTCGCGGCATAACCGCCGTGCACGCTGCCCAGCGGGTTGTAATGGCGGGCATCCGGGGTGCCCTGGAACACGAAGTGCCCGGCGGACCATTCGATGGGGATGAAATCCAGCAGCGTGCCGATGGGCGGCGAGGGCAGTTCGCCGTTGCCGATGCCTTCGAAGAACTCGGCGGGGGAGAGGGCGCTGACTTCGGCCAGGGACAGGCTGCCCGGACCGGCCAGGCGTGCGCGCATGGCCTGTTCCTGGGCAATCCACTGGGCCAGGGTGGCGTCGCGGGATGGGCTTTGCATGGGCGTTTCCTCACGGGGCGAAATAAGATTACGAGTGAAATATTATGATCGAAATATTATTTCGCCCAGTGCCAAAAACGCCACAGATCGGATGATTCGGCCACCTACACCTTGATCGCGCCCTCAGGTCATATCGCTGTGGCTGAACTCCTCGCCGAGAAAGTCGATCAGGGTGCGCACCGACGGCAGCAGGCCCCGGCGCGACGGGAAGATCGCATGGACGATCCCGCACTTGGGCGCCCAGCCCGGTACCAGATGCACCAGGCGTCCGGCGGCCATGTCGTCGCGCACCACCACGCTGGGCAGGTGGGCGACGCCGATCCCCGCCAGCGCCGCCTGGCGCAAGGCGATCAGGTCGTCGGTGACCATTCGCGGCTTGTGGCGAATCTGCGCCAGAGACTCGTCCGGGCCGAACAGCTCCCACTGGTATTCGCGCTGCGCCGCGCCCCAGTGCAGGCTCGGCAGGCCGCTGAGGTCGGCGGGCGAGGCGGGGTTCGACAGGCGCGCGAGAAAGTCCGGGTGGCCGACCAGGCACTGGGTGCTGTTGCCCAGCACCTTCATCACCAGGTCGCTGCTTTCCAGCGGCGGGAAGCGCACCCGCAGGGCGATGTCGAAACCCTCGTGGATCAGGTCGACCCGGCGATTGGTGCTCTCGATGAACAGCTCCACCAGCGGGTACTTGAGCATGTAGCGGGTCAGCATCGGCCCGACCCAGGAGTTGAGCAGCGCGGTCGGGCAACTGATGCGCACCAGGCCCTGGGGTTCGGAACGGTTGCGCTCGATGACTTCCGCGGCGCTTTCCGCTTCCACGCGCATGGCCAGGCAGCGCTGGTAGTACTCATGGCCGATCTCGGTGAGCGAGCAGTGGCGGCTGGTGCGGTGAATCAGGCGCACGCCGAGGCGCTCTTCGAGCTGGGCAATACGCCGGCTGAGCTTGGACTTGGGCATGTCCAGGGCGCGCCCGGCGGCGGCGAAACCACGGTGTTCGACGACCTGGGTGAAGTAATAGAGGGTGTTGAGGTCTTCCATCATCGTTCTCCAAATAGAACGCTAAGGACGAATTTTGCAGTCTAGTGCATCAAAGGTATGGGTTTTAAGGTGTATCCACGAAATAACTCACCCATGTCGGAGGCTCCAGCATGAAAAACATCATCGGTATCTACACCAGCCCACGGTCTCACTGGGTGGGCGACGGTTTCCCGGTTCGTACGCTGTTTTCCTACGACAACCTGGGCAAGCACATCAGCCCGTTCCTGCTGCTCGACCACGCCGGCCCGGCTGAATTCACCCCGACCCACCAGCGGCGTGGCGTTGGTCAGCATCCCCATCGCGGCTTCGAAACCGTGACTATCGTTTACAAGGGCGAGGTGGAGCACCGCGACTCCACCGGCAGCGGCGGCAAGATCGGCCCTGGAGACGTGCAATGGATGACCGCGGCCTCGGGGATTCTCCACGAGGAGTTCCACTCCGAAGCGTTCGCCCAGTCCGGTGGCACCCTGGACATGGTCCAGCTGTGGGTCAACCTGCCAGCGCGGGACAAGATGGCCGCGCCCGGTTACCAGACCATCCTCGATGGCGACATTCCGGCCATCGCCCTGAAGGACAAGGCCGGCACCCTGCGGCTGATCGCCGGCGAGTTCGACGGCGTCAAGGGCCCGGCGCGCACCTTCACCCCGATCGACGTCTGGGACATCCGCCTGAATGCCGGCAAGCCCCTGACCCTCGACCTGCATGAGGGGCGCAACACCGCCCTGGTGCTGTTGCGTGGCACGGTTCAGGTCAATGGCCAGGAGTTGGTGCGCGAAGGCCAGTTGGTGCTGTTCGAGCGCGACGGCGACCAGCTCAGCCTGGAAGCCAACAACGACGCGGTGGTGCTGCTGCTCAGCGGCGAACCGATCGACGAGCCCATCGTCGGCCATGGCCCGTTCGTGATGAACAGCGAGGCCGAGATCCACCAGGCATTCGTCGACTTCCAGTCCGGCCGTTTC